>NZ_KB906871.1:0-121031 GCF_000381685.1 Nocardiopsis sp. CNS-639 | reverse complement strand
GATGAACAACACATTCGTCGTGTCGATCTGAATGAACTCCTGATGCGGATGCTTCCGACCCCCCTGCGGAGGCACACTCGCCGTCGTCCCCTCCAAGATCTTCAACAACGCCTGCTGCACCCCCTCACCCGACACATCCCGAGTGATCGAGGGATTCTCACTCTTACGCGCGACCTTGTCGACCTCGTCGATGTAGATGATCCCCGTCTCGGCCTTCTTCACGTCATAATCAGCCGCCTGGATCAACTTGAGCAGGATGTTCTCCACATCCTCCCCCACATACCCCGCCTCCGTCAGCGCCGTCGCGTCCGCGATCGCGAACGGCACGTTCAGAATCCGCGCCAGAGTCTGCGCCAACAACGTCTTGCCCGACCCCGTCGGCCCCAGCAGCAAGATGTTGGACTTGGCGATCTCCACATCCTCCTCGCCCGGACGATCCCCCTCCGAACGCACCCGCTTGTAGTGGTTGTACACCGCCACCGACAACGCCTTCTTGGCCTGCTCCTGACCGATCACGTACGAGTCCAGGAACTCGTAGATCTCACGGGGCTTGGGCAACGAGTCCCAGTCGGCCTCCGAGGGGAGGACGCCCTCCTCCTCTTCCATGATCTCGTTGCACAGACCGACGCACTCGTCGCAGATACAGATGTGACCGGGCCCCGCGATGAGGCGGCGGACCTGGCCCTGGTCCTTTCCGCAGAACGAGCACTTGAGCAGGGGCCCACTGGCACCGGTGCGTGTCACTAGAAACGTTCTCCTCACGCGGGCAGCGCCCGGGCGGTTCGGCGGGGTCGCCCCCCGAGGCCAGATGATCTCAACATCCGGATTCTCACGGTAACCCCTGCCGGGACGGGCCGCAAAGCAGGACCGCCTCGCACCCGCGCCCGGAGGGCGGGGCGCGTCCCGCCCTCCCATCGCACCACCCACTCGTCAACTTCGATTGACTTTTTCCGCGGGTCAACCTACGTTGACTCATGGAGGGAGCACACCTTCGCCACCGGCGGGGACGCGCGCCGTGCGCCGCTCCGCCCTGCCCGCACACCCCAGGAGGACCAGATGACGTCCCACTCCGCCGCCCGCACGGCACTCGCCCTCGCCGTCCGCGCCGACCTGCCCGTCCTGTTGTGGGGCGCGCCGGGAACCGGCAAGACCTCCGCGGTGACGGCGCTGGGCCGCGCGCTGGAGCTGCCCGTGGAGGTGGTGGTGGGCTCCATCCGCGAACCCAGCGACTTCTCCGGGCTGCCCGTCGTCCGCGAGGACGGCACCTGGTTCGCTCCCCCGCGCTGGGCCGAGCGCCTGGCCGCGCGGGGCTCGGGCCTGCTCTTCCTCGACGAGCTGACCACCGCGCCCCCGGCGGTCCAGGCGGCCATGCTGCGCGTGGTGCTCGAACGCGCCGTGGGAGACCTCGCCCTGCCCGAGGGGGTGCGCGTGGTCGCCGCGGCCAACCCGCCCGGTCTGGCCGCCGACGGCTGGGAGCTGTCCGCACCCCTGGCCAACCGGCTCGTCCACCTGGACTGGGAGGTCGGCGCCGCCGACGTGGCCGAGGGGTTCGTCCACGGCTTCGCCTCCGAGCCGCACCGGCCCGAGCCGCCGGGCCCCGCGCGCGTGGCCGCCGCACGGGCGACCGTGGGCGCGTTCCTGCGGGTGCGCCCCGAACTCGTGCTGTCGGTCCCCGACTCCCCCGAGCGCTCCGGACGCGGCTGGCCGAGCCCGCGCAGCTGGGAGATGGCGGCGGTGGCCCTCGCGGCGGGCCGGGCCAACCCCGGCACGCAGGAGGCCGCGGCCGCCCTGGTGGTCGGAGCGGTGGGCGAGGCCGCGGGTTTCGAGGCGCTGTCGTGGCTGCGCACCCTGGACCTGCCCTCCCCCGAGGAACTGCTCGCCGACCCCTCCGCGGCGCTGCCCGACCGCGCGGACCGGTTGTACGCCCTGCTCGGCGCGTTGGCCGCGCACGTGGTCGCCGACGGGGGCGCCGAGGTCTGGGAGCGGTCCTGGGAGGTCGTGGCCCGGGTGGCGCGGACCGTCCCGGACGTGGCGGCGACCGCCGCACGCACCCTGGCCGCCGGACGGCCGGAGGGCGCGGCCACACCCCGGGCCCTGCTCGACCTGGCCCCGGCCCTGCGTTCGGCGGGGATGCTGCCGTGAACGCGCGGGATCGGCGGGCCCCGACCCTGGAACGGTTCGCGTCGGCGCGGCTGTGGGCGGCCGCCCGCGCCCCGTACCTGGCGCACGCGCTGTTCGCGCTCACCCCGGTCGTCCTGGAGCCGCGCCTGGACGAGGAGGACGGCGAGCCGGTGGCCGACCCGGACTTTCGGGCACTGCCCGCCGACACCCGGTGGAACGTGCACCTGGACCCCGGCACGGTGGCCGCGACTCCGGTGGAGGAGCTGGGCTGGTGGCTGCTGCACGGGATCGGACACCTGGTCCGCCGCCACGCCGAACGCTCCCCGGACTCCGAGGGGCCCGTCGTGGGGAGGGCGGCGCCGGGGTCCGGGCGGGCCTTCGGTCCGGCCTCCGGCGGAAACGGGGACTCCGGGCGGGACGCGCGCCTGTGGAACCGGGCCGCGGACGCCGAGGTCAACGACGACCTGGAGGCCGACGGGCTGACCGTCCCGGACGGGGTGCTCTCGCCGCGCGCGCTGGGCCTGCCGGAGGGTCGGTTGGCCGAGGAGTACGTGTCGCTGATCGAGGTACTGGAGGAGGCCCACTCCCGGGGCGGGCGGAGCGTCGCCGACCCGGTGGACTGCGGCGGCGCCGTCCACGGGACGCGGGGAACGACGGCGTCGGCGGGGGCCTCCGGCGGCCTGGACAGCCTGGAGCGGGACCTGTTGGAGCTGGCTCTGGCCAGGGAGATCACCGCGCGGGCCGCCGCGCGGACCGGGGTCCCGGGCGGGTGGCTGCGGTGGGCGCGGGAGCGGCTGCGCCCGTCGGTGGACTGGCGGGCCCGGCTGGGCGCGGTCGTGCGGCGGGGCGCGCACCGGGCCGCGGGCCGGACGGACTTCTCCTACCGGCGCCCCTCGCGCCGCCCCGGGCCGCGGGTCCGCGGCGGGACGGTGGTACTGCCGTCGATGGTCGCCCCGGCGCCGGAGGTGGCCGTGGTGGTGGACACCTCCGGCAGCGTTCCGGACCCGGTGCTGGAGGTGTTCCTGGCCGAGACCGCCGCCGTGCTCGCCCGGGTCTGCGGCCCCGGCCGACGGCTGCGGGTGGTCTGCTGCGACCTGCGCGCCCACCCCGTGCAGACGGTGCGGCGGGCCGAGGAGATCCGGCTGGTCGGGGGCGGGGGCACCGACCTGCGCGAGGGGATCGCGGCGGCGGTGGCGGCGCGTCCCCGTCCGGACCTGCTGCTGGTGCTCACCGACGGGCACACGCCCTGGCCGGACCGGCCTCCGGCGGTACCGGTCGTGGTCGGGCTGGTCGGCGGCCCGGCCGCGCCGCCGCCACCGCCGGACTGGGCGCACGTGGTGCCCCTGCCCGCCGACCCCCGACACGAACGGACCGGCGCCGGTGGCCACGGCACGGCGCCGCCCACGAACCCGGGCCCCGCTGAGGGCCCCGACGGATGGAGGAGACCATGAACGTCGCGTTCGACGACCACGAACCCGGACCCGAGGACCTGCACCTGTGGACCGCGCGCGGTTTCACCGTGGCGGACGCCCGCCGCTGGATCGACGCCGGGTTCGTGCTGGACGCCGCCGAGCGCTGGCGCGGCAGCGGCGTGTACCGGCCCGGCCCCGCCATGGAGTGGCGCGCGGCCGGGATGACCCCGTACACGGTCCGGCCCATGCTCCGCGCGGGGATGACCCCGGGGGACGCCGTGCGCTGGCACGAACTGGGCTACTTCCCCGCCGAGGCGGCCGAACGGCATCTGGCGGGCGAGCGCCCCCGGCCCCGGCGGCTGCTGCGGGCCCTGTTGCCGGTGCGGCGGGCCCCCGGGCTGGACCTGAGCGAGGAGCAGGCCCAGACCCTGGACGCCCTGCTGTCGGCGGGGGTGCCCGCGGCGACCGCGCGCGCCTACCTGGACACGGGCTGGGACGGCGCCGACGCCGTGCCGTGGGCCCGCGCGGGGGTGGACCCGGCGCAGGCCCGGGTGTACCGGGCGATCGGGTTCTCCCCGCGGGAGGGCGCGGCGCTGGCCGGGGACGGCCGCGACGCGCTGGCGCTCATGTGCGCGTGGTGGGACGCGGGCGTGCCCCGTGAGGAGGTCGCGGCCTGGACGGTGGCGGGGTTCGGCTCGGCCGAGGCGGCGCGGGCCCGCGCCTCGGGCGCGGGGCCGGAGGGCGCGCGGGTGCTGCGCGCCCTGGGAGGACGGTCTCCAGCGCAGGACCCGGACGCGGAGGAGGGGCCGGGGACGGGGCCCTCCTGAACCGGTCGGCCACCACGGCTCCCGTGGACTCCGGAGCCACCGGAGCGGCCGGAACCGCTGGACAGTCCTGTGGGGACGAGACCCCCGATGCGGGCCTCCCGGTTCGCGGAGTGCCGTTCGGGGACGGCCGACCGGGCCTCCTGGCCGGGGGCCGTCTACCGGCGGCCCGCCCGCGCGCCGAGGAGCGCGGCGACGGCGTGGCCCGCGCCGCGGGCGTCGGAGCGGGCGGTGATCCGACCGCCGACGACGCGGACGGCGCTCTCGGTGGCGTCGCCGACCACGGGCACGCCCGCGGCCGCGGCGATCTCACCGGAGGGGTCGAACACCACGCGCAGGCGCGGCCAGGCCCTCTCGGGGAAGGCCTGGCGCAGGCAGCCGCACAGGTCGGCCACGGCCAGCCGCGCGAGCGGGGTCAGCTCGTCGGGGTCCCCCGTGACCACCACGGCGGTCACGGGGGAGCCCGCGGGCGCGGAGCGCAGCGCCTCCTCCGCCGCTTCGAGGCGGTGCGTGCCCAGGATCGCCACGATCCCGTCCCCGGCCAGGGACACGGCGCGCCTGCGGACCGCGTCGAAGGCCTCCGGCGGTGACCACTCCTCGTCGGCGGGCACTGCCTGGCGCACGTGCTCCAGGTGGGGCGGCGGCCAGGAGTCCTCCAGGTCCAGGTCGGCCAGGCGCTCGCAGGCGCGCACCACCGCGAAGGGGTCCGCGAAGCCGGGCGCGACACCGACCAGCTGGCCGGTCCCGTACAGGGTGGTGAGCACGGTCCCGGCCACGCGCACCCGGCGTCCGCCGGGGTCGGACGGGGGCGCCAACGCCTCCAGGGACAGGCCGAGCAGGAGCGCGTTCAACCGCATGAGCTGGGCGAAGGCGCTCCGGACGGGCTCGTCGGAGAGGACCTCGGGCGGAAGCGCGGTCCCGGTCAGCGAGGACTCGCCGACGGTGGGGAGCCGGGAGGCCCAGGCGCGGGCGAGCGCGCCCAGCGCCGTGCGGGCGCTGTGCCCGGGTTCGGGACGGGCGGCGTCGGCGGAGCGCTCGGCGGCGTCGGCCAGCACCGACAGGTACAGGGCGCGCTTGCCGGGGAAGTTGGAGTAGACCGCGCCCCGGGTGAGGTCGACCCGTTCGGCGATACGGTCGACCTTGGCGTCGCGGAAACCGTGCTCGGCGAACTCGTCCCCGGCCGCGGACAGCACGCGCGCCCGGTTGCGGGCCTGGCGCTGCGCCCTGGTGAGCCGGACCATCGTGCTTCCCCTCGCTTCGGCGTCCACCCATCCTACGGTGGGATGCCCAGGGCACCCGGATACTCGGGAGATCCCGATGCCCCGGGTATCCGGGCACGGGCGCGGACCGCCCCGGGGCTCGGACGGCCATCGGGGGTCGGCCTGCCGCTGGCCCGGCCCCGGGAGGGCCCTCGGCGGGAGAGGCACGGGTCAGGAGTGCTCCCGCAGCCACCGCGCGCGCCGCATCAGGTGCCGGGCGTCGGCGAGGGCGTGGTGCAGCCCCGACGTCTGGGACGGAAGCCTCGGGTCCCCGAGCCGGACCGCCTCCTGTTTGAGGTCGTGGGTGAGGAAGGGCACCTCGCGCGGCATCTCCCGGGGCGTTCCCCACAGCTGGCACAGCAGTACGTGGTCGTAGGAGCCGTACCACGCCCACAGCTGCGGTTCGGGGGTGTCGCGCAGGAACTCGTGCACCATGCGCGCGATCTCCCCGCGCGTGCGCACGTGCGGATGGCCGGTGTCCAGTACGGCGTCCTCCGGTCCGCCGCGCAGGGGCAGCTGCGGCCAGACGTGCTCGGACAGCCACGGGTCCGAGCGCACGAGGTCCTGGTCGAACTCGGAGCTGACCGCGTACAACTCGCGGCCGTCCTCGGCCACCATGCCGATGCTGACCAGGACCAGGGGGTGCTCCGGCCCCCGGTCGACGAACTCGGTGTCGTAGTACACGCGCATGTGCGCTCCCCTCCGGGCGACCGGACGGGCCGGTGCGCCCGTGCCGCGTGGAGTCCGGCCCATCGGCCACGGTCGCACACGCGCGGGCTCCGCGTCAGCCGGTTCGCCGCCTCCGCCCGGCGGCACACGCCCTGGCATGCGACGGCCGGTCCGCCCGAACGAATCGGGCGGACCGGCCGGTGTCCGGTCGGCTCAGGGGCTCCCGGCCGGATCGGTCACGGGTGGGCCGCTATCCGGCGTAGGTCTCGAACTCGGCGACGCGCGGCGTGCCGTTCGAGCCGGTGATCTCGAAGTTGATCTTGCGCAGCGTCGTCGGTTCGAAGTCGATGACGCCCGCTCCGCTCCCGGTGGCCAGGACGTCACCGGTGTTGTGGTCGACGACCCGCCAGGAGCCGATGTTGCCCTCGGCTCCGGCCGCCTCGCGGATGTTGATCGTGGACACCGTGGTGTTGGAGTCCCACTTGACCGAGATGCGGCCGGTCGAGCCGCTCGGCGACCAGTAGGTGCCCATGTCGCCGTCGACGACGTTGCCGTAGCTGGTCCCGCTGGCCTTGCCGGAGCCGTCGGCTCCGGCCCCGGCGCTGAGGTTGGTGCCCTCGGGCGGGTCGGTCGGGTCCGGGTCCGGGGGGTCGGTCGGGTCGGGGTCCGGGGGGTCGGTCGGGTCCGGGTCCGGCGGGTTCTCCGCCTCGCAGTTGCCGTCCGAGACCTGGTTGCCCTTGTTCGCGCCCGCGATCTGGCCCAGCATCCCCGGCACGCACCCGGCGTCGTCGAGTTCGTAGGAGTAGGGGATGCTCACCGACGTGGTGGACTGGGGGTTGGGTCCGGCGGGGTAGTTGTCGCCGCCCGGGCTGGACCAGGTGACGTTGTCGAAGATGTTGCCGCCGACCTCCCAGGTGCCCCTCTCGTCGGTGTAGAAGGTGCCCAGGACGTCCTTGGAGTCCTCGAAGTAGTTGTTCTCCACCTTCGCTCTGGCGCCGGCACGGGAGTTGATGCCGGACTCGTGGATCTGGGTGTAGTGGTTGCTGTACATGTGGCCTATGCCACCGCGCAGCAGGGGCGCGCGCGAGTCCAGGTTCTCGAACCGGTTGTGGTGGTAGGTGACGTAGCCGTTCGAGCGGTCGCTCTCGCTGGACCCCACCAGGCCGCCGCGGCCGGAGTTGCGCAGGATGCTGTAGGAGAGGGTGACGTACTGGGTGTTGTTCTTCATGTCGAAGAGGCCGTCGTAGCCCTCCGACTCCCCACCCGACGCCTCCAGGGTGACGTGGTCCACCCAGACGTTGCGGACGCCGTTCTCCATGCCGATGGCGTCGCCGCCGTTGGACGTGGGCGAACCGGACTTCTTGACGTTCCGGACGGTGACGTTCTGGATGATGATGTTGCTGGACTCACGGATGTGGATGCCCAGCTGGTCGAACACGGCTCCGCTGCCGGTGCCGACGATCGTGACGTTGCTGATGTTCTTGAGCTCGATCACGTCGTCGGCGGTGTCACAGCTGTCGCCCGACACCTTGGAGGTGTTGCCGTGGTTGATGGTCCCCTGGACCTCGATGATGATCGGGGTGCTGGCGCTGGCCCGGTTGCACAGGGCCTCGTGGATCTGGGTTCCGGTCGTGGCCCGTACCGTCTGTCCGCCCGCGCCGCCGGTGGTCCCGCCGTTCTGGGTCGCGTAACCCGTGGCGCTACCGGTCTGCGCGGCCGCCGAGGACATCGGTAGGGCCAGACCGGCCGCCACCACCGCCGAGGCGGCCAACGTCGACAGGAGTCGACGGGTGGTTGTTCTTCTCACCGCTTGCCTTTCCAGTAGGGATGAGCACTGGGGTGTCCCAACTCACATTAGAGAAAGCGCTTTCCATGTCAAGGGGGTTAATGCAAACGCTTGCAAGAGGGACAAGTGTTGCTACAGCATTACAGGCTCGTGAACTGCGGACTTACTGGCAGCGGCGAAAAAAATGGGATCGAGTCCCTCGAAGTATGCAACCGGTTGGTGCGTCTCACCGGCGACGCCACCGGGGCGGGAAGGCCATGTCCAGCCGACGCCGGACCACCGCCCGGTGCTCGGAGACGACGAGCCGAAGAAACAGACACCTTCAGGCAATTCAGACACAGGCGAGCAGGTTGAGTCCCGGGCGAATGGAGCCCCCGCGGACCCGTACGCGGTCCCACCGCACCAGCGGCCCGGCCGGGCCTCACCAGGGGCTTCGGCATGCCCCGATCGGTGAACTCCCGGATTCCGGAAATTTTATGAAAACCACGGCTTGACTTCCGGAGCACTCTCGCTCAGATTCAACGGCAAGGCCAACGACGCCCTCCGGCTTTCCGGGCAGGTCTGCACACCGGATCCTGGTTCAAGCGTGCGCCAGGACACTCGAAAAAATGTTAGCGCTAACATCCCAGATGAAGGCCCAGGACTCGTGGTGTACCCCCTCGTGCGGATAGTGCGACTCCAGGTCCTTGGAGGAAGAACGATGTCTACGTTGAGCAGGTCTTCGATCTCACCGCCCCCACGACCGCGAGGGTGGTTACTGCGGGTCTTCGTCATCGGCGTGATGGCCATGGTGGTCGGTGGTGCCGGTGCCGTGACGGTGCCGACGCCCGCCGCGGCGGCGACGGTGGACACCAACGCGTGGTACGTACTGGTGAACCGCGACAGCGGCAAGGCGTTGGACGTGTACAACCTGGCCACCGGTGACGGCGCGCGGATCACCCAGTGGACACGGAACGACCAGTACCAGCAGCAGTGGCGGTTCGTCGACTCCGGTAACGGCTACTACCGGTTGCGGTCACGGCATTCGGGCAGGGTGCTGGACGTCCACAACTGGTCGACCGCCAACGGCGGCGGTATCGTCCAGTGGACCGACCACGACCAGGCCAACCAGCAGTTCCGGCTGGAGGACTCACCCGGCGGCCACATCCGTCTGGTCAACCGGCACAGCGGCAAGGCCGTGGAGGTCCAGGGCGCCTCGACCGCGGACGGTGCCAACGTCGTGCAGTACGACGACTGGGGCGGCGGCAACCAGCAGTGGCGTCTCGTCCGCGTCGACGGTTCGGGGCCCGGTGAAACGTGCGCCCTTCCGTCGAGTTACACCTGGACGTCGACCGGGCCGCTGGCGCAGCCGCGGCCGGGGTGGGCCTCGCTCAAGGACTTCACCCACGTCCCCTACAACGGCCAGCACCTCGTCTACGCGACGACCCACGACACCGGGACGTCATGGGGCTCGATGAACTTCGGCCTCTTCTCGGACTGGTCCCAGATGGGCTCGGCCAGCCAGAACCCGATGCCCTTCTCAGCCGTCGCGCCGACGCTCTTCTACTTCGCCCCCAGGGACGTCTGGGTGCTCGCCTACCAGTGGGCCGGTCCCGCGTTCTCCTACCGGACATCGACCAACCCCGCCGACGTGAACAGCTGGTCGGCTCCGCAGACGCTCTTCTCCGGGAGTATCGGTGACTCCTCCACGGGGCCCATCGACCAGGCGCTCATCGGCGACAGCACGGACATGTACCTGTTCTTCGCCGGGGACAACGGCCGCATCTACCGGGCGGACATGCCCATCGGCGACTTCCCGGGCAGCTTCGGCTCGACCTCGACGGTCGTCATGTCCGACAGCACCAACAACCTGTTCGAAGCGGTTCAGGTCTACAGGGTCGAGGGCCAGAACCGGTACCTCATGATCGTCGAGGCCATCGGCGCGCAGGGGCACCGCTACTTCCGCTCGTTCACGGCCACCAGTCTGGACGGCACGTGGACACCGCAGGCCGCGACCGAGGGCAACCCCTTCGCGGGCCGGGCCAACAGCGGCGCCACCTGGACCAACGACATCAGTCACGGCGAGCTGATCCGTACCAACGCCGACCAGACCATGACCGTCGACGCCTGCGACATGCGGTTCCTCTACCAGGGGCGCTCCCCCGGCTCCGGCGGTGACTACGGCCTCCTGCCCTACCGGCCCGCAGTGCTGACGCTGCAGCGCTGACCCCCCGAGCAGGGTCGTCCCGAAGTCGAGTGGACGCCGGGCAAAGGGGGTCTCTCCCCGGAAAGCACCGCGGGCCGCGGCGAGCCGGTCGAAGACCGGCGAGCAGCGGCCCGCGCCACGTGGGCCCTGGGCGAACCAACTACAACCCACGAGGCACAACCTCGCATTGTCGGAGATCGCTCCGCCCGCCCCGCCGATCCGCGCGGCCCCGGCCGCAGGGGGTACCTCGGGGGGTTCGGGGGGTCTCCCCCCGGTAAAAGCGACGGACGACCCTGCGAGGCGGCCTCGAACCCCCCGAGCAGGGTCGTCCTGAGTCCGTGGGCGCGAAGGGACTCGAACCCCTGACCTATTGCTTGTAAGGCAATTGCTCTAACCAACTGAGCTACGCGCCCGTGCGTCGGACGAGATCATACCGCTTCGCCGGAATCACCGCGCCCGGGTTTCAGACCAGCTCGCGCAGCTGCCGCAGGTACTCGTCCACGTCACGCGGCTCGGAGAACCCGGTGAGGGTGGACCAGCGCACGACTCCCCCGGCGTCGATCAGGAAGGTCCCCCGCCGCGCGGTGCCCCGCTCGGGGTCGAACACCCCGTAGGCCCGGGCCACGCCGCCGTGCGGCCAGAAGTCCGACAGCAGGGGGAACGGGAAGCCCTCCCGGTCGGACCACGTGCGCAGGGCGAAGACGGAGTCCACCGACACCGCCATGACCTCGGCGCCGAGATCGGCGAACTCGGCGTGGCGGGCGCTCAGCTCGGCGAGCTCCCCCGAGCACACGCCCGAGAAGGCCAGCGGGTAGAAGACCAGCAGGACGGGGCGGCCCGACACCGGGGAGGTGTCCTGGCCGTACTGGTCCTGGAGGGTGAAGTCGGGCGCGGGGGCGCCCACGGGGGCGGTCATGGATCCCTTTCGTCGGCGAGCACTCCTCAGCGCCGCGCGCCCGCCTCTGGGACGCGCGGCACCGGATGCCTCACCCTTGGCGGGTGGTGTCCGTCACCGCTTGGGAACGACCAGCCGCGTACCCGACCAGTCCGCGCCGATGCTGACTGCGCTGGTCTGGGAGAGGCCCGACGTCGTCGCGGCCTCGGCGACCTCGTTGGGCGACACGTGCAGGTCACGGCCCGCCTTGGGCGTGAGCACCAGGATGGTCCCGCCGTCGGCGATGGTGGTCACCGTGTCCATCAGCGCGTCGGTGAGGTCCTCCTCCTCGTCGGACCGCCACCACAGCAGTGCCGCGTCGACGTCGCCGTCGTAGTCCTCGTCGACCAGCTCCTCACCGGTGAGTTCGGTGATGGATGCGCGCAGGTTCTCGTCGACGTCGTCGTCGAAGCCGAATTCCTGCACCACCTGACCCGGCTTGAATCCGAGTCGGTCAGCCAAGCCGCGTTCGCTCTGTGCCTGGCCCGCGGTCGCGCTCACGAAAGTTCTCCTCCACAGATGGTTTTTCTCAATCTTGCCTGCACGAAGCAGTTGTCACAACGACGCCGGGCTGTTTGCGCGCCCGACACGTGGGTCCGCTGACCATCGCTGATGGCCTAGTTCACACGCTAGCGGCATGTTCCGTCAACGCGCTGCCAAACCTTGCCCGTCAGGACGAGAGGTAGGACAGGCGCACCCTGCGGTCGGGGTTGTCCACGTTGAGGTCCACCACGGCGATGGACTGCCACGTGCCGAGTTCGAGTCGGCCGCCGACGACGGGGACGGTGGTCTGGGGTGCGACGAAGGCGGGCATCACGTGCGACCTGCCGTGACCCCGCGAACCGTGCTTGTGCCGCCACCGGTCGTCGGCGGGCAGCAGATCGGCCAGGGAGGCGAGGAGGTCGTCGTCGGACCCCGCCCCGAGTTCGATGATCGCCACACCCGCCGTGGCGTGCGGGACGAAGACGTTGAGCAGTCCGTCCCCTCCGGCCTCGGCGACGAAGTCGCCGCACTGGCGGGTGATGTCGGTGACGCTCTCCGATCCACCGGTGTGCAGCTCCAGGATCTGTGTCCTCATAGCGCCACCTTCGCGCAGGCGCGGCGCTCGTGCAACCATCCGGCTCCCGGCTGTGGATGGCGCTCGGCCCCGCGAGGGGCCATACTCGTCCCCCACATGTGCGAACCTGGTCAAAAGGAGGCGAAACGGTGACTGCTTCTTTACTTCTGGGGCCCCTGCTCAGGCACCCGGGGGAGACCACCGCCACAGTGTGGGTGGAGACGGACGCCCCCTGCGCGGTGCGCGTCGTGGTCGACGGCGCCGCCGAGGCGACCGCCCGGACCTTCACCGTGCACGGCCACCACTACGCCGTCTGCACGGTCGCGGGGCTGGCCCCGGGCTCCCGCCTGCCCTACGAGGTGTTCCTGGACGAGGACCGGGTCTGGCCGGAGCCGGACAGCTCCTTCCCGCCCAGCACCGTGCGCACCGTAGACCCGGAGGCGCCCACGCGGCTGCTGTACGGGTCCTGCCACACGCCCACCCACGACTCCCCCGAGGGCGTGGTCCGCTACGGTCCCGACATGCTGCGCGCCACGGCCCGGCGGCTGGCCCGCGAACCGGTCGGGGGCAACCTGGCGCTGCTGCTCATCGGCGACCAGGTCTACGCCGACGAGGTGCAGGAGTCGATGCTCGCGTTCCTGCGCGAGCGGCGCGCCCGCGGGGGCGCCCGCGACGACCCCGACGACGAGGTCGTGTACTACGACGAGTACGCCGAGCTGTACCGGCAGGCCTGGAGCGACCCGCAGGTGCGGTGGCTGCTGTCCACCGTGCCGACCCTGATGGTCTTCGACGACCACGACGTCCGCGACGACTGGAACACCTCGGCCGCCTGGCGGCGCGCCATGGACCGTCAGCCCTGGTGGCGCAGGCGCATCACCAGCGGCCTGGGCTCCTACTGGGTGTACCAGCACCTGGGCAACCTCTCCGAGCAGGAGAGGGAGGGCGACCGGCTGTGGAAGCGGGTGCGCGACGCCGACGGCGACGCCGAGGAGCTGGTCGACGCCTTCGCCTGGCAGGCCCACAGCGAGCCTTCGAGCTACCAGTGGGGGCACCACCACGACTTCGGCGGTGTCCGGCTCGTGATGGCCGACACCCGCTGCTCCCGCGCCCTGGGCGAGGGCGACCCCTCCGACGGTTCCAGGTCGATCCTGGGACCCCAGGGCCACGACTGGCTGGACGGGCACCTGACCGGCGGGCCGGACCACGTCGTGGTCGCCTCGACCGTGCCGGTGCTGCTGCCCCCGGCCGTGCACCGGTTGGAGGCCTGGAACGAGGCGGTGTGCGCGGGCGCCTGGGGGCGGTGGCTGACGGGGCCCGCCGAGCGGCTGCGCCAGGACATCGACCTGGAGCACTGGGCCGCCTTCCAGTACTCCTTCCGCCGCCTGTCCGACACCGTGGGCGAACTCTCGCGGGGCGAACGGGGCCCGGCCCCGGCCACCGTGCTGTTCCTGGGCGGGGACGTGCACTTCTCCTACCTGGCGCGCGCCCGCCACCGCGGGGGCGGCGCGAGCCGGGTGACCCAGCTGGTCTCCTCCCCGCTGTGCAACCAGGCCCCGACGAGCATGCGCCGCATGGTCCGGCTGTCGGTGAGCCGCCCGCTGCGCGCGATCGGGTGGCTGCTGACGCGGCTGGCGGGGGTACCCGAGCCCGATCTGCGCTGGGGCCTGGGGTCGGCCCCCTACTTCGGCAACACCCTGGGCCAGGTGGACTTCGACGGGCGCGCGGCCAGGGCCTCCTGGTACCACTGCGCCCAGGGCGGGGGCGACGCGCTGCCCGACGTGCGCATGACCGCGGACCTCTGACGAACCGCGCACCGGCGCGCGGCCCCCACCAGCGGAGCGGACGCGAGACGCCGCCGGGGGCGCCGCGGGCCGGGACCGGCCGGCGGCGCCCCCGGACGGGGCATGACCTTGTCAGGTCAGGGCTTGTTGGGCGTCGGGCGCCGGCTGGACTGGGCGCCGCGCCGCGGCCTGCGCACCGAGAGCCCGAGGGCGCCGCTGCCCTGCTCCAGGATGTGGCGGGCCCGGTTCACCGTGCCGCGGGGCGTGCGGGCGGGGGCGGCCTCCGCCCTGGCGCCGTCCTCCCCGTCGTCCCCGGCCTCGGCGTCCCCGTCCAGGTGGGGCATCGCCCGCGTCGGCCGGACCTCCCTGCCGGACTCCCCGTCCCCCGACGCGGCGCCCAGGTGCGGCAGGACCTCGGTCGGCTTCTCCCCGTCGGCGTCGGAGGACGCCTTCGGGCGCCCGGAGTCCAGGTGCGGGAGCACGTCGGTGGCCTCCTGGTCCACCGGCCGGATGGGCCGGGTGCGCTCCGTGGCGGCTGGGTCGGCGGCGGTGCCGCCCGCCTGCTCGCTCTCCTCGCGCACGGCCTCCTTCCAGGCCTTCTCCTCCTCCGACTTGCGCCGGTCCTGCCGGGCGTTCTCGGCCCGCCAGGCGCGCCAGTTGCGCGCCGCGGGGGTGAGGACCGGCCAGGTCACCCTCGCCGGGCGCGACAGCGCGTGCCACAGGTAGGCGGTGGTGCCCCACGCCTCCATGGCCCGGCGCGCCCTGGTGATGGTGAAGAAGGTGGGCAGGGCCAGCAGCAGCTGCGGCCAGGCCAGCGCCAGCGCGGCGAACAGCGGGTACAGGCCCCCGCCGATCACCGACGCGGCAGCGCCGATCACCACCGGGACCAGGGCCAGCGTGATGCGCAGCCCGGTGAACTGGCGGAAGCGGTGCAGCGAGCGGCGCGCGGAGACCTGCGGCACCAGCCCCTCGGGGAGGGGCGTGGGCTGCACGACCAGCGCGAGCAGCATCGTTCCGACGCCCACGCTGGCGGCCAGCAGTATCGTCCACCCCGCGGCGGCCAGTTGGCCGCCGACCAGCAGGTAGACCACGCCCAGCACGGGCAGCGGCGCGGGGAGCCAGAACAGCGCCCGTCTGCGCAGCTCACCCTCCTGAGTGGGCGCGAGAACGTAATCGATCATCGGACGGAAGAGCCGGGACCCTATCCTCGGTCGCTCGACCACAGCGTTGACCCCCCAAGAACGTCGTGACGGGGCGGTGCGGGGACCTCCGCCCGAGGATGACGCAGCCTCAACGGTCCCGTCAGCAACCCGCCCACCACAAAGCTATCCCTTTTCATGTGGTCCCCGGGCGTACACAACCAGTTACCGACATACCCGGCTCTGGTGAAACTTCCATAAGGGGACTGACATGGCAGGCAACGATCAGGTTACGCGGCGGGTTCCCCTCCGCGGGACCGTGACCGGAACCGGCCGCCCCCGGAGGCACCCGAACCGGCCGCCCCCGGAGGATCAGGCGCCGTCGGTCCGCGCGAGCCGCCCGAGGGCGACCGCCACCCGCAGGACGAAGGAGCCGCGCCCGTCGGAGGGCGTGCGCCCGGTGAGCTCGGCGATCCGGCTGAGCCGGTAGCGGACCGTGTTGGGGTGCACGAACAGCATCCGCGCGGTGGCCTCCAGCGACGAGGCGTGCTCCAGGTACACCGACAGGGTGTCCAGCAGCGGCGACCCCGCGCCCAGCAGGGGCACGTACACCTCCTCGACCAGCTGCCTGCGTGCCTCGGCCTCGCCTTGGAGCGCGCGCTCGGGCAGCAGGTCGTCGGCGAGCACCGGGCGCGGCGCGTCCGGCCAGGCCACCGCGGCCCGCAGCCCGTTGACCGCGGCGCGCAGCGAGGCCCCCGCGGACCGCAGGTCGGGGACGGCGGGCCCCACCACCACCGGGCCCGAGCCGAAGAGCCCGGCCAGCGGTTCGGCGGCGGCCGCGGGCAGGTCCTGCGCCGGGTAGCGGTCCCCCACGCCGATCACCACGACCACGCGGCGTCCCTGCATCCCGGCCAGCACGTCGTGGCCGAGGCGGCGCGCGGCCGAGCGCAGGTCGTCCAGGACCTTGCCGCCGTCGTCGTCGCCGACCTCCCCGGCCACCGCGACGACCGGGGTGTGCGACCAGCTCAGCGCCGAACCCCACGTCTGGAGGCCGTCCTCCTGGTCGCCGTGCAGCAGGGCGTCCACGATCAGGGCCTCCAGGCGCGCGTCCCACGCGCCCCGCGCCTCGGCGGCGCGCGCGTAGACCTTCGCGGAGCTGAAGGCCACCTCGCGCGTGTAGCGCAGCACGGCCTCGCGCAGCTGCTGGGCTCCGCCGGGGGCGGCCAGCTCCTCCACCTGTCCCTCGACCACGTCGATGACCACGCGGATCATGTCGACGGTCTGCTGGAGGGAGACCGAGCGCGTGAGTTCGCGCGGCGCGGTGCCGAAGACCTCGACGGTGATGGCCGGGCGGCCGCGCACCGGGTTGCGGAACCAGTCGACGAAGGCGGCCACCCCGGACTGGGCGACCAGGCCGATCCACGAGCGGTCCTCGGCCGACATCCGGCGGAACCAGCCCAGGCGCTGTTCCATGCGGGCCACGGCGGCCGTGCCGAGCGCGCCCATGGAGCGTTCCAGGCGGCGCACGGTCTCGGCGCGCACGCGTTCCTGCTCCGTGGGCACGGAGGCGGGTGCGCCCTCCGGGTCCGCCGTGGCGCCCTGGTCGTCCGGGGTCTGGTGGGGTTCGGTGTTCACCTCTCCAGGTTCGCATCCCGCGGCACCCGGCCGGCGGGCCGCCCCGTGTCCCCGGCGGGCGCGAACCGCTGGCGTGACCGGGCGCGCGCGCAGCGTACCGTCGGAGGGTGACCTCTCCCACCGGTTCCGGGTCCGAGGGAGCACGTTCAGCACCGTTTTGTGGAGTCCCAACAAACGGTGTCGAGTAAGTTCGTGCTCCTCCCCCTCTGACCGGTGATCTCCTACAGGGCAAGGTTGATGTCGTGCTTGTAATCGTTGCTCCCGGCCAAGGCGCCCAAGTTCCCGGATTCCTCTCCCCGTGGCTCGAACTGCCCGGTGTCTCCGCGCAGGTCGAGGCGTGGTCCGAGGTCGCCGGGCTGGACCTGGTGCGCTACGGCACCACCGCGGACGCGGACGAGATCCGTGACACAGCGGTCGCCCAGCCCCTGCTGGTCGGGGCCGGCCTCGTCGCGGCCTCCGCCGTGCTCGGCCCCCTGGCCGCCCCCTCCCCCGCGCTGCCCGCCGAGGGCGCCCTGCTGGACGCCGTCGCGGGCCACAGCGTCGGTGAGTTCACGGCCGCCGCCATCGCCGGTGTCCTGTCCCCCAAGGACGCGATGGCCCTGGTGGCCGAACGCGGCCGGGGCATGGCCGACGCCGCGGCGCGGACCGAGACCGGTATGACCGCCGTGCTCGGCGGCGACCGCGAGCAGGTGCTGGCGGCGATCGCCGCCGCCGGTCTGACCGCGGCCAACGACAACGGTTCCGGCCAGATCGTGGCCGCCGGCACCACCGCGCAGCTCGCGGCCTTCGCCGAGAACCCGCCCGAGCGGGCGCGACTGCGCGCCCTGTCGGTCGCGGGCGCCTTCCACACAGAGCACATGGCCCCGGCCGTGGAGCGGGTGCGGGCGGCCGCGGCCCCCCTGTCCCCCTCCGACCCCACGGTGCGCCTGCTCTCCAACGCCGACGGCGCCGTGGTCGAGAGCGGACCCGAGTACCTGGAGCGCCTCATCACCCAGGTCTCCTCCCCGGTCCGCTGGGACGCGTGCACGCAGACCCTGGCCGACCTGGGCGTGACCGCGATGATCGAGCTCACCCCGGCCGGCACGCTCACCGGCCTGGCCAAGCGCGCCCTGCGCGGGGTCGAACTCCTCGCGGTCAAGACCCCCGACGACCTCGACCGCGCCGGCGCCCTCGTCAAGGAGCACGCCGGGAACCCCGCGGCCACCGACCAGGAAGGCTAACCATGTTCAGCTCCCCGAGAGCTCCCGGAGGCGCGTCGATCACCGCCTTCGGCGAGTACCAGCCCTCCCGGGTCGTGACCAACGCCGACCTCGAAGAGCGCGTCGACACCAGCGACGAGTGGATCCAGAGCCGCGTGGGCATCCGGGAGCGGCGCATCGCGGGCTCCGAGGACACCGTGACCAGCATGGCCGTGGCGGCGGGCGGCAAGGCCCTGGCCGCCGGCGGCCTGTCCCCCGAGGACATCGACCTGGTGATCGTGGCCACCTGCACCGTGCAGGACCAGATCCCCAACACTGCCGCCACCGTCGCCGCCAAGCTGGGCATCACCGCCCCGGGCGCCTTCGACCTCAACGCCGCCTGCGCGGGCTTCTGCTACGCCCTGGGCGTGGCCGCGGACATGGTCCGCGGCGGCAGCTCCCGCAACGTGCTGGTGATCGGCTCGGAGAAGCTCAGCGACTGGGTGGACTGGGACGACCGCGGCACCTGTGTGATCTTCGCCGACGGCGCCGGGGCCGCGATCGTCTCCGCCTCCGAGGAGCAGGGCATCGGTCCCGTCGTGTGGGGCTCCTCCGGCGAGCGGGCCGCCAAGATCCACCTGCGCGAGGGCAAGTACCTTTGGCAGGAGGGCCAGGCGGTCTTCCGCTGGACCACCACCGAGCTGTACAAGGTCGCCCTGGAGGCCATGGAGAGGGCGGGTGTGGAGCCCTCGGAGCTGACCGCCTTCGTCCCGCACCAGGCCAACCTGCGCATCGTGGAGGCCATCGCCAAGAAGCTGGGCGCGCCCCAGGCACTCGTGGCCCGCGATATCGTCACCGCTGGCAACACCTCCTCCGCGTCCATCCCTCTCGCGCTCTCGCGGATGATCGGACGCGGGGAGCTGCCGTCGGGGAGCACCGTACTCACCCTGGGTTTCGGGGCGGGGCTGGTCTACGCCGCCCAGGTGATCCGCATCCCCTGAGCACCCGCCCGAACCCGCGGTCACACCACGCCGGTCGGGCCCGCGAGCCCACGGCTCACGTGGTGTCCCTGAGCCGACACGAATCACCGAGCAAGGAGAAAGACGACATGGCCCAGCAGACCGAGCAGGAGATCCTCAAGGGCCTCGGCGAGATCATCGAGGAGATCGTCGGGACCGAGGCCTCCGAGGTCACCCCGGACAAGAGCTTCGTCGACGACCTGGACATCGACTCGCTGTCCATGGTGGAGATCGCCGTCGCCGCCCAGGACAAGTTCGGCGTGGAGATCCCGGACGACCAGCTCAAGGACCTCAAGACGGTCCAGGACGTCATCAACTTCATCCAGAAGTAGGCCGTTCGGGGCGGCGGGACCCACCCCGTCCCGCCGCCCGACCCGCCGTCACGACCGGCTTCCCCCCACATCCGCCAACGCCCCCGGCCCCGCAGCCGGGAACGACCCACGAGAAGGGCGATCGGATCATGTCCAAGACCGATGTCGTCGTCACCGGCCTCGGCGCCACCACCCCCCTCGGGGGTGACGTCGCGACCACATGGTCCGCGCTCCTCGACGGCCGCTCCGGCATCAGCATGCTGCCGGAGGAGTGGCACGAGAAGCTCCCGGTGCACTTCGCCGGGCAGATCGCGCAGGAACCCTCCGAGAAGCTCCCCAGGCCGCGCCTGCGCCGCCTGGACCGCACCCAGCAGTTCGCGCTGATCGCCGCGCAGGAGGCGTGGCAGGACGCCGGCTCCCCCGAGGTGGACCCGATCCGCCTGGGCGTGGTGGTCTCCAGCGGGATCGGTGGCATCCTCACCATCCTGGAGCAGTACGACACCTTCCGTGAGAAGGGCTGGAAGCGGGTCTCCCCCTTCACCGTGCCCATGCTCATGCCCAACAGCCCCGCCGCCGCGATCAGCCTGGAGTACACCGCCCGGGCCGGTTCGCACGTGCCGGTGAGCGCCTGCGCCTCCAGCGCCGAGGCCATCGCCAACGGTGTGGACATGATCCGCTCCGGGCGCGCCGACGTGGTGATCGCGGGCGGCACCGAGGCCGCGATCCACCCGCTCAACATCGCCTCGTTCGCGTCCATGCGCGCGCTGTCCACGCGCAACGACGACCCGCAGCACGCCTCCCGCCCCTGGGACAAGGACCGCGACGGCTTCGTCATGGGCGAGGGCGCGGGCATCCTCATCCTGGAGTCGGCCGAGCACGCCGCCCGCCGGGGCGCCCGCGTGTACGCGCACGCCTCGGGCGTGGGCTACACCAACGACGCCTACGACATCGTCCAGCCCGAGCCGGAGGGCACCGGCCAGGCCCGTGCCATCACCCAGGCCCTGGCCGACGCCGACCTCACCCCCGAGGACATCGTGCACGTCAACGCGCACGCCACCTCCACCCCGGCCGGGGACGTGGGCGAGACCCGCGCGATCCGCACCGCTCTGGGCGACTCCGTCGCCGACCGCGTCGCGGTGACCTCCACCAAGTCCATGACCGGCCACCTGCTGGGCGGCGCGGGCGCCGTGGAGTCGATCGCGACCATCCTGGCGCTGCACGACGGGCGCATCCCGCCGACCATCAACATCGAGGAGCTCGACCCGGGCGTGGCCGTGGACATCGTCCGCGACAAGCCCCGGGACATGCCCGCGGGCGACGTGGCGGCCATCAACGAGTCCTTCGGGTTCGGCGGCCACAACATCGCGGTGGTCTTCCGCCGCGCCTGACCCCGCCGGACGCGGCCCCTCCGCGTAGGCGCACACGACACCGCCCGTCGGGACGAACCCGGCGGGCGGTGTCGTGTGTACGCCGGGCGGGTCCGAACACTTCCGGGAAAGCAGCCCTCACCGTCGGTACGCGATTGCCTCCGGACGTGAACGCCGTCGAACCGCCCTCCCCACACCCCGGTGAAGCTGAGGGGAACAGCCGAGGACAAGTCTTCAGGTGGGACCGATTCGGGGTCACCATGAGAACTGTGACTGCGCTGCATCCCCAACACACTCCCACGGCGCATCCGGACGGGCCGGGTGCGGTCGCCCGCCGCGCCCCGGGCGCTCCCGGCTACCAGCCCGTCGTCGACCTGGACTCGGGGACCGTCGTGGCCGTCGAGGTCACCGCCTCACCGCCGCCCTCCGCGCGGGGCTCCTACGCGGAGGTGACACCCCAGGAGGAGGCGGCCGTGGCCGAGTGGCTCCTGGCCCTGGTCCGCGAGACCGCCGTGTCCGAGAGCCTGCTGCCGATGGTCCTGCCGCTGCCCGCGCGGATCCTGGCCGGGGAGGGGTTCGCCCCCCTGGTGGAGAGCCTGTTGCGCCGTGCGGGCCGCCGACCGCGCGACATCACCTTCATGCTCAGCCCGGACATGGCGGAGCTGGCGCGCAGGACCGTGGTGTCCGGGGTCTCCCGGCTGCGCGCGGCGGGTTTCCGGTGCGGGTTCGGGACGGCGATGGTGCGCCCGGACCTGGTGGTGGAGGCCGCGCCGTTCCTGATGCGGATCGACCCGGCGATCGTCTCCGGTGTGGCCGGGGACCAGCGGCACGCCACCGTGGTGGAGGGCCTGGCGCGGATCGGCCGGGGCAGCGGCGTGTACGCGCTGGCCTCGGGCGTGGGCAGCGTCGAGGACGTGGTGCGGCTGCGCCGCTGCGGGATACGTGTGGGCACGGGACCGTTCTTCGCCGACAGCGCGTGGCGGCCCGGCGAGCGGGTGACCCCGGTGCCCGAGCCGAGCGCCGGACAGGGCGGGGAGGAGGACTCCGGCCCCCGGGTCACCGAGTTCATGGTGCCGCCCGTGGGACTGGACTCCGACGCCACCGCGGAGCAGGTGCTGGAGTCCTTCACCGGGGACCCGGCGCTGAACAGCGTCATCCTCATCGACCACCGGGACCGCCCGGTCGGGGTGGTGGACCGGACGCGGTTCCTGCTGTCGGTGACGGGCCGCTACGGGCACGCCCTGCACGCCAAGCGGCCGGCGCTGCGGCTGGCCGAGTCCCCGCGCACGGTTCCGGCGTGGATGTCGGCGCTGGCGGCGCTGCGGGTGGCGGGCCAGGACACCGAGCGGGTCTACGACGACCTGATCGCCACCAACTCCTACGGCCAGTGCCTGGGCGTGGTGCACATCAGCGACCTCATCCAGTCCCTGTCGCGCAGCTGAGCGCCGGAGCGCTCGGCGCCCGCACCGGGTCCGGTACGGGCGCCGTCGCGCGTGGGCGGACGGCTCAGTCCACGGGGTCGGGGCCCTTGGTGCCCGAGGGGCTGCTGGTGGGCGCGCTCTCGGCGGGGTCGAAGCCGTTGTAGGTGCCCTCCCAGGTCTTGCCCTCCTCGATGCTCCTGGCGATCCGGGACCGGGTGTCCTCGTCGTGCAGGTAGTCCAGCTCGGGGCGCTTGGGCAGGCGGCCGTCCCCGGAGGAGCGGCCCATGGCGCGGCGGCGCAGCCACGGCACCAGGTACTGGCGGGCCCAGCGGCGGTTCTCGCGGCGGCGCAGGATGCGGGGCAGCTGCCGGGGCGGGGTGGTCCACGGGTCGGTCCAGGACTCGGGCGGGCCCATGGGGAAGCCGAGCAGGTCGGCCACGCGCGCGGCGACGATCTGGTGGCCCGCGCCGTTGAGGTGCAGGCGGTCCTCGCTCCAGGCACGGGAGTCGGTCAGGGCGTTGAGCGCCCACAGGTCGACGATCTCGGTGCCGGTGCGCTCGGCGACGGCGCGCATGTGCATGCTGAACACGGCGATGCGGCCGCGGTAGTAGCGCAGGACCGGGATCCACCCGGTGTCGTGGCCGGACAGGATCACCACGCGGATTCCGGCGTCGCGCAGCTGGCGGATGCCCCACTCGAAGTGCTCGGCCAGCCGGTCGAGGTCCCCTCCCGGACGCAGGACGTCGTTGCCCCCGGCCAGGACGGTGACCAGGTCGGGCTTCCAGGCCAGCGTCTGGTCGAGCTGCTCGCCGAAGATGTGGCGCATCCGGCGTCCGCGCACGCCCAGGTTGGCGTAGCGGAAGTCTGGGGTCACCGTGGCCAGGTGCTCCGCCAGTCGGTCGGCGAAGCCCCGGTACTCTCCGTCGGGGCCGCTGTCGTCTTCCATCCCCTCGGTGATGCTGTCGCCGATCGCCACGTAGGACCGGATGGGATCCGGTCTGTGGAGGCGAGCGGCCGCTGGGGGATTCGTCTCAAGGTCTGTCACGTCAACCAATCATCCGGCTCGACCGTCCCACGCCTGCGCGCGCCGAGGGTGCGCGGGTACGGCGATCGTGGTGTCGGGCCGCGGTCCGGCCACCACCCGTGTCCGAACACCGTCGACCCCTGTCGGCCACCGGGCGCGGCCGTCCGGCTGGAAAGGTCGCCCGGGCGAAGGAAAGTGCCCTTCCAGCATACCCGCGGCCGACGACGGAGTGCCTGGGACGGAGTGTGTCGTCACACCCCGCCGACCTCCATGCTTCCCGGACCGGTCGTGCGCGCCCGTTGCGCGCGGGGGACGCCCATATGAAGGCGCCGTGAACACCAACGACCGGTGGGCCCGGGAAGAACCCGGGGCCGGCTATGAGGTAGCTCACACGTCGGCGCGGGCCCGGGGGCCGGAACGCCCTCGTCACGGTCATCACACAAGGCAGTCACGGTCCGGTCGCGGCGGACCTGGCACGCCCGGGGGTACCCATGTGGCGTCAGGGGACGTACGATCTCGGGGAAGTGCTCACGGCACCCCTGTCCCCCGGCTGGCCGTGCCCGCCCGTGGCGCACGGACCGGTCTCCCGTCCGGCCTCCCCGCGGGTGAGGGGCGCGTACTGTGGTGCATCGAACCGAAGGCCCGTGCGGTTCCTCCCCAATTCACGTGCAGACACCAGGAGGTCGAGGTCCCCAGCGGATGAACGCCGTCTCTCCGATCTGCCTCGTCGACCTCGCACCCGCACTGCGGTGGTCGAGGTCGCCGGACGTGGCTCCCCTGCTCCACCACGACCGTCTGATCGACGGCTGGTGGCACTCGCTGCCCGTCGCACGCGTCCTGGACATCGCGGGACCGCCCTGGCTCGCGCACGGCATCGCCCGCCTGGCCCTGGAGCATTGGTCGCACCTGCCGCTGGCCGAGTTCCTGCCGAGCCTGCGCACCCAGCTGGTGGACTGCTCCGACCTCTCCGAGCCCGTGCGCGGCGCGGTCGCGGCCACCGCCGGGGACTGGGAACGCCTCATCTCCACGAGTCCTCAGGAGATCGGCACGTGGGCGCTCGCCGACTGCGATCCCATGGACATCCTGAGCACGGTGGCCTGGCGCGCGCTCCAGCCCTGCTGCGAGCTTCCCGGGGGCCCCACCCCCTCCCCCGCCCTGATGATGGAGGCCGTGCGCACCATCGCCCACTGGCTGCCCGACTCCGCGCCCGAGCACGTGCACAGCGCGCTGGAGTACCTCACCGCGGCCACGGGCTCCGGGATGGGGACCGAGAGCCCCGGACACGCGGCCCCGCCGCAGACCCCGGCCACGCGCGCGATCCGCACCCTGCGGGCCCTGCGCGCCCAGCGCGGCGAGGAGGCCGAGCCCTCCGGCTCCGCGGTCCGGGAGCAGGCGGCCACGGCCATGGTCAGCTCGGCCGCGATGATCCCCGGCTCCGCCCTGCGCACCGAGGCCGTGGGCGGGGACGGCGCCCGCAGCGAGGGCGCGGGCGACCTGCGCTCGCAGTTCCGCAGCTCCCTGCTGGGGCCCGGGCGCACCCTGCGCCGCCCCAGCTTCGGTCCGCCCAAGGCCATGCGGCCCGACCACGCCGAGGAGCGCCCCCCCGCCCCGGCGCTGGGCCAGCACCCCCTGGTGGACCTGGTCGAGGAGATGTTCCGCTCCTGGCCCGAACTGGAGCGCACGGTGGCCGCCGAGCGCCTGTTCGCCACCGACCCCATCAGCATCCGCGTGCTCTCGGAGCAGATCGCGGTGGACGTCACCGAGATCCGCTCCGCCCAGCGCAAGGTGGAGGAACGCCTGCTGCGCTGGCTCAACGCGCCCGAGGGCGCCGCGATCACCAAGCACCTGCGCGAGCTGTCCGAGCAGCTGGGCGCGGCGACCACCATCGACCGCCTGATCAACGCCCACCCCGACCACCCGGTGGACGTGCCCACCCTCAACACGCCTCTGTGGCGGGTGATCATCACCCTGTTCACCGACCGGCGCATGCACAACGGCTGGCTGATCGCCGACGACCCCAACCGGCTGCGCTGGCAGACCCGCGAGCTGCTGGACGACGCCCCCAGCATGACCGAGGCCGGGATCAGGCTCAGCCGGATCGGCATCCGCCAGCAGGAGCTGCGCGCCTGGCTGCTGAGCACCCCGGGGGTGAGCCTGCGGGACGGGCACGTGTTCACGGACCCGTCGGTGCCCATGGAGATGCCCGCCAACCACCCGGGCCACACCGCCCCGGAGGACTCGGGGGCCACCACCGAGAACGGGCTGCCCATACGGCGGCGCATGGACGCGCAGCCGTCCGCGGCCCCGGCCGAGCCCGTCCCCTCACACCAGCACGGACCCGGTCCCGAGCAGGTCCCCGCGGCCTTCGGCGCCGCCGCCCTGGACCCGCACCGCGTCGTGCCGCTGGGCCCGGCTCCCGGACAGGCCCACGGCCTGCCGACCACGGCCCCGGCCGCGCCGCCCGTCCCGCCCTCGCGGCCCGGTGCGAGCGACCCGGCCATGGCGGCCCGCTGCTTCCGCGCCCCCGACGGGCGCTGGTGGCACCGCATCGACATCACCGCCGACCACCTCAACGGCGCGCCCGTGGCCGTGCCCACCGGGTACGCCACCCACCTGGGCCTCCAGCCCGGGCGGCTGCTGTGCCTGACCGCCCCGGGCGCGGACCTGCTGGTGCTGGTCTGGCGCGACCAGCCGGCGTTCGACTCCCTGCGCCCCCTGCTGCGCCGCCAGGCCGCCCAGCCCGGCGACCGCGTGTTCATCACCGTGGCCGGGGACCGGCTGGACGCGCGCAAGCTGCCCGCCACCGACCTGAGCGGCCACTCCCCCACGGCCCGGGCGCTGCACCTGAGCGGCTACACCGCGCCCGCCTCCACCGAGGACGCCCTGAAGATCCTCTCCCGCCGGATCACCGACAGCGACGACGAGGCGTTCGCCGACCCCCAGTCTCTGGTGGACCTGCTGTCCCTGCGCGGTGACAACGACATCGCCGCGGAGCTGCGCGCGGGCATGTTCGCCGCGCACTAGGCACGACTCGCCACGAGCGCCCGTCGCCTCCCGGCGGCGGGCGCTCTTCGTGTGCCGGGGCCGCCGAACGGTCCGGCCACCCAGGCGAACGGGACGTTACGACACCCTGAAAGCACACGAAGTCTGCATGAACACACACAAAGACAGAAACAAAAACACACAAACCCTAGAAGTGGCCCCGTGCGTGTGGTTGACTACTCACCGCCCCCTTCCGGGTGCGGTCTCACCCCCTGTCCCACGACCACACTGAGGAGTTCCATGTCCGCCGCGTTCTCACGAGGCAAGTCGCTCGCCCTCACCCTGGCCCTGGGCCTCCTGCTCTCCCTCGGCCTCGCGGTGGGCACCGCCACCCCCGCCGCGGCCGCGGGCACCTTCCGCCTGTGCAACGTGTCCTCCGACTACACGGCCTACGCCGACTTCGGCAACTTCACCACCTTCGTGGTCAACCCCGGCCAGTGCACCAGCACCGGCCTCAACGCCTCCCGCACCTCCTACTCCGTGACGATCCGGGGCACCTGGGCCAACTCCCCGAGCAAGACCACCACCCAGTACCGGATCCCCGCCGGCCGCAGCGTCGACTTCCACGCCGGCGGCACCTTCGCCGCCCCCCAGTTCAACCCCCTCGTCTACTGACGGGCCCGGGCGCCCGCGCCCGAAGGCCCTGAGGCTCCCACGGCCCCCGCGCCCGACCGCGCGGGGGCCGCTCCCGTCCCCGCGAAGCGGACCGCCACCGACCGCCGTGGCACCGGAAGGGACCCCGGAGCCCCGCGGCAGCGGCCCCGCACACACGGAACGGGCCGGTCCCCGAGGGGTGGCCGGCCCGTTCCGCGCGTGCGGCGCGTGTCAGACGTTGAAGCCCAGCATGCGCAGCTGGTCGCGCCCGTCGTCGGTGATCTTGTCCGGACCCCACGGCGGCATCCAGACCCAGTTGATCTTGACGTCGCGCTCGAACTCGTCCAGGGCGCTGGTGGCCTGGTCCTCGATCACGTCGGTCAGGGGGCACGCCGCGCTGGTCAGGGTCATGTCCAGCGTGATGGTGCTGTCGTCGGCGTTCACCCCGTACAGCAGGCCCAGGTCGACGACGTTCACGCCCAACTCGGGGTCGATCACGTCCTTGAGCGCCTCGCTGATCTCCTCGACCAGCGCCTCCGCCTCCGGGGAGAGGGGGGCGC
This sequence comes from Nocardiopsis sp. CNS-639, assembly GCF_000381685.1. Lineage (NCBI taxonomy): Bacteria > Bacillati > Actinomycetota > Actinomycetes > Streptosporangiales > Nocardiopsidaceae > Nocardiopsis > Nocardiopsis sp. CNS-639. Next base: position 93,713 of record NZ_KB906871.1, on the reverse strand, counting down.
CCTCGACGGCCTCGGTCGTTGTCGTCTCGTTCTCGCTCATCAGACGGCTTCCTTCTCCAGGGACTGCGACACGGCGTCCTTCCAGGCCATCCACCCCAGCAGGGCGCACTTGATCCGCGCGGGGTACTTGGACACGCCGACGAACGCCACGGCGTCCTCCAGCACGTCCTCGTCGGGCTCGCCCTTGCCCTTGGACTGCATCAGCTCGGTGAAGGCGTCCAGGGTGGTCATGCCCTCGGCGACGGTGCGGCCGATGAGCAGGTCGGTCAGCACCGAGGTGCTGGCCTGGCTGATCGAGCAGCCCATCCCCTCGTAGGAGACGTCGCTGACGACGGCCTCGCGGTCGAGGCCGTCGGAGCCCTCGGCGGGGGTCAGCGCCACCCGGAGCGTCACCTCGTCCCCGCAGGTGGGGTTGATGTGGTGCGCCTCCGCGTTGTGCGGATCGCGCAGGCCCTTGTGGTGCGGGTTGCGGTAGTGGTCCAGGATGATCTCCTGGTACATCGCGTCCAACTGCATGGTCAGGCTGTTCCTCGCTCTAGGGCCGGGTTCCGAAGAACTTCTGCGCGGCCCTGATGGCCTCCACGAGCGCGTCCACGTCCTCCTGCGTGTTGTACAGGTAGAAGGACGCGCGCGTGGTCGCGACGACGCCCAGCCTGCGGTGCAGCGGCCAGGCGCAGTGGTGGCCCACCCGGACCTCCACGCCCCGGTCGTCCAGGACCTGGCCCACGTCGTGCGGGTGGATGTCGTCCACGGCGAAGGACACGGCGCCGCCGCGGTCCACCGCCTCGGTGGGGCCGACGATCCGCACGCCCTCCAGGGCGCCGATCCGCTCCAGCGCGTACTCGGTGAGCGCGTGCTCGTGCTCGGCGACCCGCTCCATGCCCACGCGGGACAGGTAGTCGCAGGCCGCGGCCAGGCCGACGGCCTGCGGGGCCATCGGCACGCCGGCCTCGAAGCGCTGGGGCGGGTCGGCCCAGGTGGAGTACTCCATGTGGACCACGCCGATCATGGAACCGCCGGTGATGAACGGCGGGATGGCCTCCAGCAGCTCCCGACGCCCCCACAGGACCCCGATCCCGTTGGGACCGAGCATCTTGTGGCCGGAGAAGACCAGGAAGTCCACGCCCAGCGCGGCCACGTCGACCGGCATGTGCGGGACCGACTGGCAGGCGTCCAGCACGGTCAGCGCGCCGACCTCGCGGGCCCGGGCGACGATCTCCCCGACCGGGTTGACGGTGCCCAGCACGTTGGACTGGTGGCTGAACGCCACCACCTTGGTGCGCTCGTTGACCAGGTCGGCGATCCCCGACAGGTCCAGGCGCCCCTCGTCGGTCACCGGGAACCAGCGCAGGGTCGCCCCGGTGCGCTGGCACAGCTGCTGCCAGGGCACCAGGTTGGCGTGGTGCTCCATCTCGGTCACCACGACCTCGTCGCCGGGCCCCACCTGGAAGCGGCGCAGCTCCTCGTCGGCGGTCGCGGAGTTGCTCAGCGCGTAGGCCACCAGGTTGACGCCCTCGGTGGCGTTCTTGGTGAACACCACCTCCCCGGCGTCGGCCCCGATGAACCGGGCGATGGTCTCCCGGGCCGCCTCGTAGGCGTCGGTCGCCTCCTCCGCGAGCTGGTGCGCGCCACGGTGCACCGCCGCGTTGTGGCGTTCGTAGAACTCACGTTCGGCGTCGAGCACCTGACGGGGCTTCTGCGAGGTGGCCCCGGAGTCGAGGTACACCAGCGGCCGCCCGTCGCGGACGGTCCGGGAGAGGATCGGGAAGTCCTCCCGGATCGCCGCGACGTCGAGCGGGGCCGCCCCGGCCCGACCGAACTCGCGGACTGTGGTCATCGGTTACGCGCCCGCCTTCACGAAACGCTCGTAGCCCTCGGCCTCCAGCACGTCGGCCAGCTCCGGGCCGCCGGACTCGGCGACGCGGCCGCCCGCGAACACGTGCACGAAGTCGGGCTTCACGTAGTTGAGGATCCGGGTGTAGTGCGTGATGAGCATGACGCCCATCTCACCGCTCGCCTTGGCGCGGTTGACGCCCTCGGAGACGACCTTGAGCGCGTCGACGTCCAGGCCGGAGTCGGTCTCGTCCAGGATGGCGACCTTGGGCTTGAGCAGCTCCAGCTGGAGGATCTCGTGGCGCTTCTTCTCACCGCCGGAGAAACCCTCGTTGACGCCGCGGGCGGCGAAGGCCGGGTCGATGGACAGGTCCTTCATCGCTCCCTGGAGCTCCTTGGAGAACTGGCGGAGCTTGGGGGCCTCGCCGCGCACCGCGGTGACGGAGCTGCGCAGGAAGTTGGACATGGACACGCCCGGGACCTCGACCGGGTACTGCATGGCCAGGAACACGCCGGCGCGGGCGCGCTCGTCGACGCTCATCTCCAGGATGTTCTCGCCGTCGACGAGGACCTCGCCCTCGGTGATCTCGTAGCGCGGGTGGCCGGCGATCGCGTAGGCGAGGGTGGACTTGCCCGAGCCGTTGGGGCCCATGATGGCGTGGGTCTCACCGGAGTTGACGGTCAGGTCAACGCCCTTGAGGATCTCCTGCCGCTCGTCCTCACCGATGAGGACGTCGGCGCGCAGGCCGCGGATTTCGAACTTGGTCATTTCAGGCCTCAGGAATTCTTCTCATCCAGCGAGACGAGCACGTCTTCGCCGTCGATCTTCACGTCGTAGGTGGGGACCGCCTGGGTCGCGGGCGGGTTGATCGGCGCCCCCGAGCGCAGGTCGAAGCAGGAGCCGTGCAGCCAGCACTCGATGGTGCCGTCCTCGACCTCGCCCTCGGACAGGCGGACCTCGGCGTGCGAGCACACGTCCCGCACGGCGTACACCTCGCCCTCGCTGCGGACCAGGGCGATGGGTGTCTCGTCGTCGGTCTCGACCCCGAGGGCCCCCTCCTCGGGGATCTCGGAGAGCTCGGCGACCTTCACCCAGCGTCCGGCCTCACTCATGGGCGGCCAGCTTGCGCTCGACCTTGGCCATGATCTCCTCACGCAGCTCCTCGACCGGGATCCGGTTGATGAGCTCCAGGAAGTAGCCGCGGATGACCAGGCGCCGGGCCTCGTCCTCCGGGATGCCCCGGGAGCGCAGGTAGAACAGGTGGATGTCGTCGAGGCGGCCGCTGGCGGCGGCGTGCCCGGCGCCCTCCACCTCACCGGTGAAGATCTCCAGGTTGGGCACCGAGTCCACGCGGGTGTCGTCGGTGAGCTGGAGGTTGCGGTTGTGCTCGTAGGAGTCGGTGCCGGTGGTGCCCTCACCGATGATCACGTCGCCGATCCACACACCGTGGGCGTCCTTGCCGCTCAGCGCGCCCTTGTACTCCACCCGCGAGCGGGTGTTGGACATGTTGTGGTCGATGAGCGAGCGGTGCTCGTGGTGCTGGCCGTCGCCGGTGAAGTACAGCCCGTGGAGCTCGGCGTTGGCGCCGCGCCCCTTGTAGGCCACCTTCGGGGAGAGCCGGACCAGGTCGCCGCCCAGGGTGATCACGATCGACTTGAACGTGGCGTCCTTGGCCACCTGGGCGTTGTGCTGCGAGACGTCGACGGCGTCGCCGTCCCAGTCCTGGACGCTGATCAGCGTCAGGCGCGCGCCCTCGCCGACGTGGATGTCCACGCTGCCCGCGCGCACGCCCGTGCCGGTCTGGTTGAGGACCACGACCGCCTCGGCCAGCGGCTTGACGTCCAGGACGAACTGGTCGTAGCGCGTGCCGCCCTGGGCCTGGCGGTTGACGGTGATCGGCCGCTCCAGGGCCGCGCCCTGCGCGACCGTGATGACCGTGGCCTCCTCGAAGGAGGTGTAGGCCTGGGCGGTGACGCGGTCGGCGGGGAACCCGGCGGTGCCGAGCCGCGCGTCGCCGCGGCCGACCGTCTCGACGGTGGCGCCCTCAGGGGCGTCCACGTCGAGCTTGTCGGTGCCGTCGGCGACGGCGCTGCCGTCGTGCAGGCCCTTGAGGCGGCGGATCGGAGTGAAGCGCCACTCCTCCTCGCGGCCGCCAGGGACGGGGAAGTCGTTCACGTCGAAGGACCCGTGGGTGGCCAACTTGGAGAACGGGATCTCCCCCAGGCCGTGGCTGTGGGCCTTGGGTTCGGTGCTCGGGCTGGTCAACTTAACCAACCGCTCCTTCCATCTGAAGCTCGATCAGCCGGTTCAGTTCCAGCGCGTACTCCATGGGCAGCTCGCGCGCGATGGGCTCGACGAACCCGCGCACGATCATGGCCATGGCCTCGTCCTCGTCCATGCCCCGGCTCATCAGGTAGAAGAGCTGGTCCTCACTGACCTTGGAGACGGTCGCCTCGTGCGCGAGCTCGGCGTCGTCCTCGCGCAGGTCGTTGTAGGGGTAGGTGTCCGAACGGCTGATGGTGTCGATCAGCAGCGCGTCGCACTTGACCGAGGACTTGGCGTGGTCGGCGCCCTCCTGCACCTGCACCAGTCCCCGGTAGGAGGCGCGGCCCCCGCCGCGTGCCACCGACTTGGAGATGATGGTGGAGGAGGTGTTGGGCGCGCAGTGCACCATCTTGGACCCGGTGTCCTGGTGCTGGCCCTCGCCCGCGAAGGCGATGGACAGGGTCTCGCCCTTGGCGTGCTCGCCCATCAGGTAGACGGCCGGGTACTTCATGGTGACCTGGGAGCCGATGTTGCCGTCGATCCACTCCATGGTCGCGCCCTCTTCGGCCACGGCGCGCTTGGTGACCAGGTTGAAGACGTTGTTGGACCAGTTCTGGATGGTCGTGTAACGGCAGCGGGCGTTCTTCTTGACGATGATCTCCACGACCGCGGAGTGCAGCGAGTCCGACTTGTAGATCGGCGCGGTGCAGCCCTCGACGTAGTGGACGTAGGCGCCCTCGTCGACGATGATCAGGGTCCGCTCGAACTGGCCCATGTTCTCGGTGTTGATCCGGAAGTAGGCCTGGAGCGGGATCTCCACGTGCACGTTCTTGGGCACGTAGATGAACGACCCGCCGCTCCACACGGCGGTGTTGAGCGCGGCGAACTTGTTGTCGCCGGCCGGGATCACGGAGCCGAAGTACTCCTCGAAGATCTCCGGGTGCTCCTTGAGGGCGGTGTCGGTGTCCAGGAAGATGACACCCTGCTCCTCCAGGTCCTCGCGGATCTGGTGGTAGACGACCTCGGACTCGTACTGCGCGGCGACACCGGCGACCAGGCGCTGCTTCTCCGCCTCGGGGATGCCCAGCCTGTCGTAGGTGTTCTTGATGTCCTCGGGCAGGTCCTCCCAGGAGGTGGCCTGCTTCTCCGTGGACCGCACGAAGTACTTGATGTTGTCGAAGTCGATCTTGGACAGGTCCGCGCCCCAGTTGGGCATGGGCTTCTTGTCGAAGAGCCGTAGGGACTTGAGGCGGAGCTTGGTCATCCACTCCGGCTCGTCCTTCTTGGCGGAGATGTCGCGGACGACCTCTTCGTTGAGACCGCGGCGGGCCGAGGCCCCGGCCGCGTCGGAGTCGGCCCAGCCGTACTCGTATGTTCCGATCCCCTCGAGCTCGGGATGCGCGATAGACGTCATGCGCGGACTCCTCCTGGACTCAGACGTCCTTGTGGTGAACTGAGCCGTCCGCCGCCTGGCGGATGGCCTTGGCCGCGGGGGTGCCGTCCTCCCCGCTCGCCGCGTCGCCCCGGGGGGTGACGTGGGTGGTGCACACACCGTCGCCGTGGGCGATGGTGGCCAGCCTGCGCACCGGGGTGCCCAGCAGCCGCGCGAAGGCCTCGATCTCGGCCTCACAGAGTTGCGGGAACTCGGCGGCCACGTGCGCGACGGGGCAGTGGTGCTGGCACAACTGGTCGCCGCCGCCGGGTGCGGGCGCCTGGCCCGCGGTGGCGGCGTAGCCGTCGTTGGAGAGGGCCTCGGCCAGCAGCCGGACGCGTTGCTTCGCGGGAACCGCGTCCAGCAGGGGCTTGTAGCGCCGCTCCAGGTCGGCGACCTGACTGCGCGCGAACTCGCCCACGGCTCCGGGACCGGCCGTGTCGGCCAGGAAGCGGAGCGCGCTGGTGGCGAGGTCGTCGTAGGCGTGGACGAAGGCGTCGCGTCCGGCCTCGGTGATGGCGAAGACGCGCGCCGGGCGGCCCCGGCGGCGTCGCCCGCCGTGGGGCCGGGCGTCGCGGGCCTCGACCATGCCCTCGCTGGTCAGGTTGTCGAGGTGGCGGCGGATGGCCGCCGGGGTGAGCCCGAGCCGCTCGCCCAGGGCGGAGGCGGTGATCGGGCCCTTCTCCAGGATGAGCCGCGCGACCCGTGCGCGGGTGCCGGTCTCGGCCCCGCGCTCCGTTCCGGCCAGGGGACGGGTCACACTGGACGCCTCGGACACAGTCTTCCCCTCCCTCTCTGACGCGGCCCTCTGGTTTTGACAACATCAGTGTGGCGTAAATAAGTCCGCCGAGGCAAACCCGACCCCATGGACTTGGTCACCAAGGACAGGCTTGCCTTACAGGGGGTTCACGCAACGGCAACCTCGCGGACACGAACAGGGACGGGCCCGCGATCCTTCCCGACGACCATATTCCGAGACCGCCGTATCGGGATGCGGACGGGAGTGTTCGGCGCGCCGCCGGGCCCCGGGCGCCCCGGCCGGGGCGGTGAAGCCCTCCGCCGGGCCGCACGTAGACTCAGGGCCCATGGACACAGCCGCGGTCGAGGTCGTCGACCTGGTCAAGCGCTACGGCGCCACCACCGCAGTCACCGGCCTCACCTTCAGCGCGCGCCGGGGCGCGGTGACGGCTCTGCTCGGTCCCAACGGAGCGGGCAAAACGAGCACCATCGAGATCTGCGAGGGCTTCCGCCGCGCCGACGGCGGACGGGTGCGGGTACTGGGCCTGGACCCCGTGGCCGACTCCGGCGCCCTCAAACCCCGCGTCGGGGTGATGCCCCAGTCCGGGGGCGTGCCCACCGGCGCCCGCGCCGCCGAGTGGCTGCGGCTGATGGCCTCCTTCCACGCCCGGCCGATCGAGCCCCGCCTGCTGCTGGAGCGGCTGGGTCTGACCTCGGTGGCCACCACGCCCTTCCGCCGCCTGTCCGGCGGCCAGCAGCAGCGCCTGTCCCTGGCCTGCGCCGTGGTCGGCCGCCCCGAACTGGTCTTCCTGGACGAGCCGACCGCGGGCCTGGACCCGCAGGCGCGCATGGCCACCTGGGACCTGGTGGCGGCCCTGCGCGAGGCGGGCGTGGCGGTGATCCTGACCACGCACTACATGGAGGAGGCCGAGCGGCTGGCCGACCACGTGGTCATCATCGACCGCGGCGCCGTGGTCGCCGAGGGCACCCCGGCCGAGCTGACCGGGGAGCGCAGGGAGGTCTGCTTCTCCGCCGAGGCCCCGGTGGACACCGCCCTGCTGGAGGCCGCCCTGCCCGAGGGCAGCCGGGTGGAGGTCCAGGGCCCGGCAGACGGCCGCCGCGAGTACGCGGTCCTCCCCGGCGGCGCGGGCGCGCCCGGACCGGAGTTCCTGGCCACGGTCACCGCCTGGTGCGCCTCGGCCGGAGTCCTGGCCGAGGACCTGCGCGTGCGGCGGCGTACCCTCGAAGACGTCTTCCTCGAACTCACCGGCAGGGAACTGCGCGACTGATGCACGAGCACACCTCCACCGCCTCCGCGCGGGCGACCGCCGACGCGCCCGCTCCCGGAGGCGACGACGCCTCGCTGTTCACCCCCGCGCCCGGGGCCGCGCCGATGTGGCGGATGGTCGCCGCGCAGGCCGGGATGGAGCTGCGGGTCATGCTGCGCCACGGCGAGCAGTTCCTGCTCACCATGGTGATCCCCGTGCTGCTGCTGGTGGGCTTCAGCCTCACCTCGGTGCTGGACGTGGGTGAGGGGGCGCGGGTGGACGCGCTCACGCCCGGCGTGCTGGCGCTGGCGGTGATGTCCACGTCGTTCACGGGCCTGGCCATCGGCACCGGCTTCGAACGCCGCTACGGGGTGCTCAAGCGGCTGGGGGCGACCCCGCTGTCGCGCTTCGGCCTGCTGGCCGCCAAGACCCTGGCCGTGCTGGGCGTGCAGGCGATCCAGACGGTGGTGCTGTGCGCGGTGGCGCTGGCGCTGGGCTGGTCGCCCGCGGTGAGCCCGGCAGGCGTGCTGGCGGCCGTGGCGCTGGTGCTGCTGGCCACCGCCGCGTTCAGCTCGCTGGCCCTGCTGATGGCGGGCACGCTGCGGGCCGAGGCGACCCTGGCCGGGGCCAACCTGGTGTACGTGCTGCTGCTGGGCCTGGGCGGGGTGCTCTTCCCGGTCAGCAGCTTCCCCGGACCGCTGGAGCAGGCGGCGTCGGCTCTGCCGATCACCGCGCTCAGCTCGGGGCTGCGCACGGTCCTGGCCGACGGTTCCCTGCCGGGCCCGGGCGCGTTCGCGGTGCTGGCCGTGTGGGCGCTGGTCTGCGGCGTCCTGGCCAGCCGCCTCTTCCGCTGGGAGTGACCCCGGGCGGGGTCAGCCCAGGGGCAGCAGGCGCCACTGCTGGTGGGCGTGGCCGCCGTCGGGCGCCTGGGCGACCCTGGTGCCGTTGTCGGGGGCGCCGCCCTGCGCCTCCAGTGCCTGGCCGGTGGCCCGGTTGACCAGGCGGACCACGCCCGGCCCCACCTCGATGGGCGACCAGTGCTGGTTGGGCGAACCGGTGCGGGTGAGCAGTGCCGCGCCGGGCTGCGCGGCCGGGTCGGCGGGGATCTCCAGGAGCTTGCCGCTGCCCACGCCCTCGATCTCGTAGAAGCCCCCGTCCACGGGGACGAAGCGCCACTGCTGGTTGGTCTGGTCGTGGCGGTCCCACAGGTGGATGTGCGCGCCGTTGGCGGTGGACGTGCCCGCGACGTCCATGACGCGGCCGCCGTGGACGCTCTGGACCGCGTAGACGAGCGCGGGGTCCAGGCCCGCGGGGTGGACGACCTCCTCCTCCGACGGCTCCTCGGTGGGCTCCTCGGCCTCGGGGGCTCCGGGCGGCTGGACCAGGATGCCCGAGGCCGTGGTCATCTCCGGCTCCTCGGGCCGGTCGCCTCCGGACACGAGCAGGCCCCCGGTGTAGCCGCCGACGAGGGCCACCAACAGCAGGGCCAGGGCTCCGGCCAGGAGCGGCCAGCGGGGGACGTACCGTTCGTGGGCGCGGGGGGAACGGGCACGGCGTCGGGACATCGAGGACACTCCAGCGGGGTGCGGGCGGGGGCCGCGTCGATCCACGGCCCGGACCATTTCACACCACTTTGCCGGTTTGTTGCACGTTCGCCCGCCAGTGGTGGGGGCTCGATAGGGTCCGGGCATGGAAGCGATCGGAGTCCCCTGGTTCATCGCGGTCCGCTACCTCGGCCCGCCGTTGTTCCTGCTCGCCGCGGGCGGCGCCCTGGTGCTGTGGCGGCGGCCCGCCCGGCCCGGACTGGTGTGGGCCGCGCTGCTGGTGAACCTGCTCGCGGCGGCGCTGCCGTTCCTGTGGATCGGGGTGCAGGTCCTGACCGGCCTGGCCGACCAGACGGTGCACGGGCTGGTCATGACGCTGGCGCAGCCCGCGGTGGCCATGGCGGCCTGGGGACTGCTGCTGGCCGCGGTCGCGGCCCGGCCCCCGGGAGCCGACCGGGCCGGGGCCGACCGGTCCGCGAGGGGCCCGGACCGGGCGGACCGGAGCCGGGCGCGGACCGGGGACGGCGGGGAGCCGGAGAGGACCCCCGAAAACGTAGGATGACTTCCCATGAGCACTCCGTCCCGGCCCCAGGCAGCGTTCTCCCCGCTCCGAGCGGTGGAGGCGGTGCCCCCGGTCTGGCTGGTGATGGTCGGCATCGTCTCGGTGCAGACCGGCGCCGGGGTGGCCAAGAACCTCTTCGACGTGCTGCCCCCGGCCGCGGTCGTGTGGCTGCGGCTGCTGACCTCGGCGGTGCTCCTGGTCCTGGTGGCGCGACCGGTGCTCAGGGCGCGCTCGCGCGGCGACTGGCTGGTGGTGGTCGGCTACGGCGTCGCGCTGGCGATGATGAACTTCCTCATCTACCAGGCCTTCGCGCGCATCCCGCTGGGGATCGCGGTCACCATCGAGTACCTGGGGCCGCTGGCCATCGCCATCCTGGGGTCGCGTCGCCGGATCGACCTGGTGTGGGCGGGCCTGGCCGGGCTGGGCGTGGTCGCGCTGGGGCTGGAGTCGGGCTCGATGGACCCGCTGGGCATCCTGTTCGCCGTGCTGGCGGCGGTGGCCTGGGCGGGCTACATCCTGCTCAGCGCGTCGACGGGCCAGCGGTTCAGCGGCACGTCCGGCCTGGCGATCGCCAGCGTGGTCGGCGTGGTCGTCATGGCGCCGGTCGGGGTGTACGAGGGGGGCGCGGCCCTGCTGGACTGGCGTCTGCTGCTGTTCGGCCTGGTGGTCGGCGTGCTGTCCTCGGTGGTGCCCTACACGCTGGAGCTGACCGCGCTGCGCCGGATGCCGCCGCGCGTGTTCGGGGTGCTGATGAGCCTCCAGCCCGCAGCCGCGGCGCTGGTGGGCCTGGTGGTGCTGGGTGAGCTCCTGACCGTGTGGCAGTGGTTCGCGGTGGCCTGCGTGATCGTGGCCAGCGCGGGTTCCACCCGCACCTCGGCCCGCGACCGCGGGGACGGCCCCGAGTCCGACGACGCGTCCGCCCGGTCGCCCCGGCAGGGTCCAGAGGAGCGGTAGGCGGGCGGGGTCCGCGACCGCCGTGTCCGCGAGGCGCCCGTTGGGGCGGCCCGTCCGGGAAGATGCGGACAGGAGTTTCGCTACTGAGTGTTTCCGAATGGACACGAATGGTTATCTGTCCTGGTGGGTCGGCCAAACGGCACGATCACACGCAGTCGAAGGGAAAGCCATGCGCACCACCGCCAAGATGATGATGACCGCCCTGTTCACCGCCGGCCTGCTCGGTATGGGGTTCGGGACCGCCTCCGCGGGCGAGAACGACACCGACGTCTACCAGGCGTGCGTGCAGGAGCAGGGCTTTCTCGGTCTGATCAACCTGGACCTGGACCTGCTCAACCAGTGCATCTCCAACCACGCCGGCTAGGACCGCGCCGACCGGCCATCGGAGGCGGGCCCTCCCGAACCGACGAGCCCCGGGATCGGGCCGATCGGGAAAACGGGTCCTGCCGCCACGGAGGGGGCGTCCACGCGTGGGCGCCCCCTCCCCCTGTGCCGAACGGCGGTGTCGGCCCAGGTGGGAGACTGCGCGGGGGGTGGACACCGGTTCCCGCGACGATGTACTACAGTCTGTCGTATGTCTGATTCCCCGGCCTCCGCGGTGCTGGCCGCGAACTCGGTCCCCCCGCTCGCGGCGGAGGACATCTCCCTTCTCGGATTCCCCCTGTGGGGCTGGCAGATCGCCGTCGCGACCGCCGGAGTGCTCGCTCTGGTGCTGCTCGCGCGCACGATCTGGACACCCACGCAGCGGTCTCTGCGGGCCTGGGCGCTCGGCAACATCGTCGTCAACGCCGGAATCGCCGTCACCGGCGCCACCGTGCGCGTCACCTCCTCGGGCCTGGGCTGCTCGGAGTGGCCCAAGTGCACGCCGGAGAGCTTCGTGCCCATCGACACAGGGCACGCCGCGCTCAACGCGGCCATCGAGTTCGGCAACCGGACGCTCACCTTCGTCGTGCTGGCGGTCGCCGTCATCACCTTCGTCGCGGTCATGCGGATGAGCCCGCGCCGCCCCGACCTGGTCCGGCTGGCCGTCATCGTGCCGTTCGGCGTCCTGGGCCAGGGCGTGGTCGGCGGCATCACCGTGTGGACCGACCTGCACCCCGCCTCGGTGGCCGCGCACTTCCTGCTGTCCATGGTGATGGTCTTCATCACGGTCGCCCTGTACGTGCGCTGCCAGGAGCCCGAGGGCAAGCCCCAGGTGTCCGCGGGGCCCATGCTGCACGCCCTGAGCGTCGGACTGGTCGTGGTCGGCTTCGTCCTGCTGGTCGCCGGGACCGTCGTCACCGGCACCGGCCCGCACGGCGGCGACGCCGCGGCCCCCCGCTGGGGGTTCGACCTGGCGGCGGTCACCCGCCTGCACTCCGCGCTGGCCTGGCTCACCACGGCCGGGGCCGTGCTGGCCACGGTCATCGCCTTCCGCGGCGGCGCCCGGCGGCCGGTCCGCGTGAGCAGCGTGTTCCTGCTGGTCACCGTCGTCCTCCAGGGCGTCGTGGGCTACACCCAGTACGCCCTGGAACTGCCCGAGGCCCTGGTGGTCCTGCACGTCCTGGGCTCGGCCCTGACCTGGGTCGCGATCTCCCGTCTGTACTTCTCCACCACGCGCCTGGTGCCGCCGGGTCAGGAGCTCAGCGAGGACCCTGCTGACCGTGACGGGGAACGTAGTCCTGTTGTGCCCGCGCCTGGGCGATGACGTGGGCGAAGTCGGCCCGGCGCAGGAAGCCGGAGTCGGTGGGGTTCTCCGCCCAGCCCGGGGCGACCGGCTGGGGCGTCCGCCCCAGGAAGGCGTCCCGGGCCACGTGCATCAGCGCCAGGAACGAGTCCCGGTGCACCTTCCAGTCGGGCGCGGGCAGCCCGGCGTCCAGCCTGCGGTGCAGCAGCGCGAGCTCGGTGGCGGCGAGCTGGTACTCGCGCATCGCCTCGCGGCCCCTGCGGCCGGCGTTGCGCGCCGCCCACTCCCTGGCCCGGCGGCGCCCCTGCAGTGAGCTGAGCATGGCGATGTCGGACGGGGTGACCAGGCCGGTGGAGACGTAGGGCGGCAGGTACCGGGCGATAGCGCCGATCTGCCGGTGGCGGTCGCGGGTGGCCAGCGCCAAGACCGCCATGAGCACGCCGAAGAGCACCATGTAGGCGACGGCCAGGCCGGACCAGCCGAAGTAGGTGGACCCGTTCCACATGCCGTGCAGCAGCACCGCCGCAGCCCACCCGGCGACGGGGGCCAGCAGGCGCAGGGCCCCGGAGCGCATGGCGGCGTAGGCCACGCCGATGCCGATCATCGCGGTGTAGACCGGGTGCCCGAACGGGGCGATCAGCCCCCGGATGGCGAAGGTGGCCACCAGGGTCCCGTCGAAGAACGCGCTGAGGAAGTACAGGATGTTCTCGGTGAAGGCGAAGCCGGTGGCGACCATCCCCGCGTAGATCACCCCGTCGGTGAAGGTGTCCAGCTCGTGGCGGCGCCGCCAGAGCAGGATGAGCAGCACCACGCCCTTGGCGCTCTCCTCCACCAGCGGCGCCACCGCCGCCGTGCCCAGGAAGTCGCCCAGGTCGCGGCCGAACAGCGGGACCGTGACGTGGGCCAGGCCCCAGCTGTTGAGCAGCAGGGATACCACCACGGCCACGCCCGCGCCCCAGGCGAAGGCGAAGAACAGCACCCATCCGGGCTCGGGCTCGATCCGGTCGAGCATGAGGATGAGCGGCACGAGGATGCACACGGGGATGACCGCGGCGACGAGGCTGACGGCGAAGCCGAGCCCTCCGTCGATCCCGGCGGCCGCTCCCCCGGCCAGGGCGAGCAGCCACAGGTAGACCAGCATCCCGATCATGCAGACCACGCTGACGGTGGTGCCCAGGATGAGGGTCATCGAGTAGCGCGAGCGTCGGCCCTGGAGGATGGCCTTGCTGTCGAGACGGGGCATGGGCACCGATCGTAGCGGGAACCGGGCCGACCACGGCTTTCGCCCCCGGCCGACCGCCGGGAGGGCCGCGCGGGCCCCGACCGGTGACGGCGCGGGCGCCCGTGGGCGGCCCCCGGACGGGACGCCGCCCGCGGGCGCGGGCGGCCTCAGCCCAGGAGACCCGCGATCAGGGGGTCGACGGTGACCGCCACGAACAGCAGCGCCAGGTAGGCGTTGGACAGGTGGAAGAAGCCCATCGTCTTGAGCTGCGCGCCGGTCACGCCCGCGCGGGAGCGGTTGAGCAGGCGGTGCGCCTGGACGACCAGCAGCGCGCCCAGGGCGACGGCGACCGCGCCGTAGAACCAGGTGGTGCCCGCCACCGGCCAGAACAGCACCGACACGATCGCGGTGGCCCAGCTGTAGAGCACGCACTCCAGCAGCACCCGGCGGTCGGTGGCGACCACGGGCAGCATCGGCACCTTGGCCTGCGCGTAGTCCTCCTTGTAGCGCATGGCCAGCGTCCAGGTGTGCGGCGGCGTCCAGAAGAACACCACCAGGAACAGGACGAACGGGGCCCAGTCCAGGCTGTTGGTCACCGCGGCCCAGCCGATGAGCACCGGCATGCACCCGGCGATACCGCCCCACACCACGTTCTGCGCGGTGCGCCGCTTGAGCAGCAGCGTGTACACGAAGATGTAGAACAGGATCGCGAAGACCGACAGCACGGCCGAGAGCACGTTCACCAGCAGGGCGAACCCGACGGTGGAGCCGACGGCCAGCACCAGGCCGTAGACGAGGGCTCCGCGCGGGGTGACCAGGTCCATCGCGCCGGGGCGCTGGCGGGTGCGACGCATCTCACGGTCGATGTCGCGGTCGATGTAGCAGTTCATCGCGTTCGCGCTCGCCGCCGACATGGTGCCGAACACCAGGGTGGCGACCGCGGTCCACAGCGGCGGCACGCCCCCGGCCGCGACGAACATCACCGGGATGGTGGTGATGAGCAGCAGCTCGATGACGCGCGGCTTGGAAAGGGCGACGTAGGCGCGGACGTGGGCGCCCAGCGAGGCCCTGCGGGGGGCCTGGGGCTGGTCGCCGTGCGGGTTCGTCCGCGGGGCGCGGTTGGTGAGGGCCATCAGTACCCGGTCCTCACGGCCGGACGGTTCTCTCGCGTCCCCCCGGGGGCCACCGGCTCGGTTTCAGACACGCGGATACCTCGACAACTCTAGGGGTTTCGACACTGCTCGCCACGCGGGGGCCGGCGGACCGACAAAGCGTCTGGATCGGCGGAAACCCCGTCAACGACATACTGTAGTACTTCCTCGCGCGCGCCTGAGACCAGCCCCCTCACAAGGAAAACCGCTGGTCCTCGGGCCCGGGTGCGTACGGTGGTCCGCCGGGTGTACTGAAGGGTCGCACACGCCCCGACGCGCTTCCAGCCCGCCACGCACCGCCCGCGGCCCCCGCCCCGGCGGCGCGGCCGCCGGTGGCCGCGCCGCCGACGGCCGCCGGGGAGGCGCTCCCCACACCCCTACCGACCGGTAATGAGAGGTGTCGGGCAACGACATCCCGGGTAGCGGACGATAGGCTCGATCGTGGCCGAATCCGTCGTGGTCTCCAGCCCGCGGCGGCCGTCGCCCGGGGACGCCGCGTCCGCGCCCTGAACAGCCGCGGGTGCGCGTTCCCGCAGTGCTCGGCCCCGCCCGCACGGCGGGCCGCCCGGGTCCCGGCGGCGGTTCGAGAACGAACGCAACCGACACACCCCGCGCTCCGGCCCACGGGCGCGGGGGGTGCCCGAGAAGGAGAACGAAAGTCCGTGAACGCCCACACCCCGCAAACCCTGGAGTGGTCGGACCTCGACCTCCGCGCCGTCAACACGGTCCGGGCCCTGGCGATGGACGCGGTCGAGAAGTCGGGTAACGGACACCCCGGCACCGCGATGAGCCTGGCGCCAGCCGCCTACCTGCTCTTCCAGAAGATCATGCGCCACGACCCCTCGGACCCCGAGTGGACGGGCCGGGACCGCTTCGTGCTGTCGATCGGCCACTCCAGCCTCACCCTGTACATCCAGCTCTACCTCGCCGGGTACGGGCTCGAACTGGACGACCTCAAGAACCTGCGCCAGTGGGGCAGCCGCACGCCCGGCCACCCCGAGTTCAGCCACACGCCGGGGGTGGAGACCACCACCGGCCCGCTGGGCCAGGGCGTGGGCAACGCGGTCGGCATGGCCATGGCCGCCCGCCGCGAGCGCGGCCTGTTCAACCCCGAGGCCGGCCCGGGCGCCAGCCCCTTCGACCACCACATCTACGCGTTCTGCTCCGACGGCGACGTCCAGGAGGGCGTGAGCCACGAGGCCAGCGCCCTGGCCGGGACCCAGCAGCTGGGCAACCTCATCATGATCTGGGACGACAACCGGATCTCCATCGAGGACGACACCCGCATCGCGCACTCCGAGGACGTGGCCGAGCGCTACCGCGCCTACGGCTGGCACGTGGAGGAGGTCGACTGGAGCGCCACCGGCGAGTACGTCGAGGACGTCGAGGCCCTGTTCCAGGCGATCGTGCGCGGCAAGGCCGAGACCCAGCGCCCGACCTTCATCCGCCTGCGCACCGTCATCGGCTGGCCCGCGCCCAACAAGCAGAACACCGGCGCCATCCACGGCGCGGCCATCGGCGCCGACGAGATCTCCGCCACCAAGGCGATCCTCGGCCTGCCCGACGAGCCCTTCGCCGTCGAGGACGCGGTGATCGAGCACACCCGCCGCGCCGTGGACCGGGGCCGCGAGGCCCGCGCCGCCTGGGAGGTGGAGTTCAGGGCCTGGCACGAGAGCGCCGGGGAGCACGCCGAACTGTTCGACCGCCTGGTCGAGAAGCGGCTGCCCGAGGGCTGGGAGAAGGCCCTGCCGACCTTCGAGGCCAGCGAGAAGGGGATGGCCACCCGCAAGGCCAGCGGCGAGGTGCTCTCGGCCCTGGCGCCGCTGCTGCCCGAGCTGTGGGGCGGCTCGGCCGACCTGGCCGGGTCCAACAACACCACGCCCAAGGGCGAGCCGTCCTTCCTGCCCTTCGACCGCGCCAGCGAGATGTTCCCGGGCAGCCCCTACGGGCGCGTCCTGCACTTCGGCGTGCGCGAGCACGGCATGGGCTCCATCCTCAACGGCATGGCCCTGCACGGCCCGACCCGGCCCTACGGCGGCACCTTCCTCGTCTTCAGCGACTACATGCGCCCCGCGGTCCGGCTGGCCGCGATCATGCAGCTGCCGGTCACCTACGTGTGGACGCACGACTCCATCGGCCTGGGCGAGGACGGCCCCACCCACCAGCCGGTCGAGCACCTGTGGGCGCTGCGCGCCATCTACGGCCTGGACGTGATCCGCCCCGCCGACGCCAACGAGACCGCCGTGGTGTGGCGCGAGGTCATCGAGCGGGGCGACCGCCCGTCCGCGCTGGCGCTGACCCGCCAGAACCTGCCCGTCCTGGACCGCGAGGAGTACGCCTCGGCCGAGGGCGCGGTCAAGGGCGGCTACGTGCTGGCCGAGGCCGACGGGGACGCCCCCGAGGTGATCATCATGGCCACCGGCAGCGAGGTGCAGATCGCCCTGGACGCCCGCAAGGCGCTCCAGGAGGCGGGCACGCCCACCCGCGTGGTGTCCATGACGTGCGTGGAGTGGTTCGAGCGCCAGAGCGAGGAGTACCGCGAGCAGGTGCTGCCCTCCTCCGTGCGCGCCCGCGTGTCGGTGGAGGCCGGGATCGCCCTGGGCTGGCGCGAGTACGTCGGCGACGCCGGCGAGTCGGTGAGCCTGGAGCACTACGGCGCCTCCGCCCCGTACCAGGTCCTGTACGAGAAGTTCGGCTTCACGACCGAGGCGGTCGTCGAGGCGGCCCGCAAGAGCATCGCCAGGGCCGGCAGCTGACCCCGGCGGGCCCCGCCGGAGGATCCCGGCGGGGCCCGTCCTCCTTTGACGTGTGTGACCGGGGGCGGCGCTCCGCCCCCAGGAAGGCGGAAGAACCCATGAGCAACGCACTCCGCGACCTCTCCCAGGCGGGCGTGTCCGTCTGGATCGACGACATCAGCCGTGAGCGGCTGCGCTCCGGCAACCTGGCCGAGCTGATGTCGACCCGCCACGTGGTCGGCGTCACCTCCAACCCCACCATCTTCGACAAGGCGCTCGCCGAGGGCGACGCCTACGACCAGCAGGTCCACGAGCTGGCCGTGCGGGGCGTGACGGTGGAGGAGGCGGTGCGCATGATCACCACCTACGACATCCGCTGGGCCGCGGACACCCTGCGCCCGGTCTACGACTCCACCGACCGCGTGGACGGGCGCGTCTCCCTGGAGGTGGACCCGCGCCTGGCCAACGACACCGAGCGCACGGCCGCCGAGGCCAAGGCGCTGTGGTGGATGGTGGACCGGCCCAACCTGATGGTCAAGATCCCGGCCACGGCCGCGGGCCTGCCCGCGATCACACGGGTGCTGGGCGAGGGCATCAGCGTCAACGTCACGCTGATCTTCTCCCTGGAGCGCTACCGCCAGGTGATGGACGCCTTCCTGGAGGGGATGGAGCTGGCCCGCGCCAACGGCCACGACCTGTCCCGCATCCAGTCGGTGGCCTCGTTCTTCGTCAGCCGCGTGGACACCGAGGTGGACAAGCGCCTGAAGGAGATCGGCACCGACGAGGCGCTGTCCCTGCTGGGCCGCGCCGCCCTGGCCAACGCCCGCCTGGCCTACGAGGCCCACCAGGAGGTCTTCGCCTCCCCCGAGTGGAAGGCCCTGGAGGAGCACGGCGCCACGCCGCAGCGGCCGCTGTGGGCCTCCACCGGCGTGAAGGACCCCTCCTACGAGGACACCCTCTACGTCGCGCAGCTGGTGGCGCGCGACACCGTCAACACGATGCCGGAGGCCACGCTGGAGGCCACCGCCGACCACGGCGAGATCACCGGCAACACCGTGCTGGGCACCTACGAGCAGGCCCGCGCCGACTTCGCCGCGCTGGAGAACGCCGGGATCAACCTGACCGACGTGTTCGCCGTGCTGGAGGACGAGGGCGTGGACAAGTTCGTCAAGTCCTGGGAGAGCCTGCTGAGCGCGCTCTCGGCCAAGCTCGACAAGCTGTCCTGAACCGCGCGGCCGCCCCGGCGACGGGACGGCCGCGCCCTTTCCGCCCGTCCCCACCCGCCTGCCCCCGGCGGGGGCGGCGCCCAGCGTCCCACCGGCCACTCTCGACAGGAAAGACGGGAACGTGAAAGAACCGGTGATGCCGGGAGCGGTACCCAACCCGCTCCGCAACGCCCTGGACCGCAGACTGCCCCGTATCGCCGGACCCAGCGTGCTGGTGCTCTTCGGCGTCACGGGCGACCTGGCCCGCAAGAAGCTCCTGCCGGCCATCTACGACCTGGCCAACCGGGGGCTGCTGCCGCCGGGCTTCGGCCTGGTGGGGTTCGCCCGCCGGGACTGGGAGGACCAGGACTTCGCCGACGAGGCCTACCAGGCGGTGCGCGAGCACGCGCGCACCCCGTTCCGCGAGGACGTGTGGCGCCAGCTCAGCGAGGGCGTCCGGTTCGTCCAGGGCGAGCTGCACGACGACGACGCGTTCGACCGCCTGGCCGAGTGCGTGCGCACCCTGGACACCGAGCGCGGCACCGGCGGCAACTACGCGTTCTACCTGTCGCTGCCGCCCAAGCTGTTCCCCACCGTGGTCAAGCAGCTCAAGCGGAGCGGCCTGGCCGAACCCGAGGAGGACCAGGTCTCGGAGGGCGGGATCCGGCCGTGGCGGCGGGTGGTGATCGAGAAGCCCTTCGGCCACGACCTGGAGAGCGCCCGGGACCTCAACGCGGTGGTGGACGACGTGTTCCCGCCCTCGTCGGTGTTCCGCATCGACCACTACCTGGGCAAGGAGACGGTCCAGAACATCCTGGCCCTGCGCTTCGCCAACACCCTCTTCGAGCCCCTGTGGAACCGCAGCTACGTGGACCACGTGCAGATCACCATGGCCGAGGACATCGGCGTGGGCGGCCGGGCGGGCTACTACGACGGGATCGGCGCGGCCCGCGACGTCATCCAGAACCACCTCCTCCAGCTGCTGGCCCTGGTGGCGATGGAGGAGCCCATCTCCTACAGCGCGGACGCGCTGCGCGCGGAGAAGGAGAAGGTGCTGGCGTCGGTGTCGCTGCCCGAGGACCTGTCCACGGGCACCGCGCGCGGCCAGTACGCGGCGGGCTGGCAGGGCGGCGCGGCGGTGCGCGGCTACCTGGAGGAGGAGGGCATCCCCTCCGACTCGGTGACCGAGACCTACGCGGCGCTGAAGCTGTCGGTGGACACCCGGCGCTGGTCGGGCGTGCCCTTCTACCTGCGCACCGGCAAGCGGCTGGGCCGCAGGGTGACGGAGGTGGCGCTGGTGTTCCAGGCCGCCCCGCAGCAGCTGTTCCCGCGCACCGACGTCAGCGAGGTGGGGCAGAACGCCCTGGTGCTGCGCATCCAGCCGGACGAGGGCGTGACGCTGCGCTTCGGCTCCAAGGTGCCCGGGGCCAGCATGGAGGTCCGCGACGTGAGCATGGACTTCGCCTACGGGCAGTCCTTCACCGAGGCCAGCCCCGAGGCCTACGAGCGGCTCATCCTGGACGTGCTCATCGGCGACCCGCCGCTGTTCCCGCGCCAGGAGGAGGTCGAGCTGTCCTGGCGGATCCTGGACCCGGTCGAGGAGTACTGGTCGAAGGCGGGCCAGCCCGAGCAGTACGGCTCGGGCACCTGGGGCCCGGAGTCGGCCGAGCAGCTGCTCTCCAGGGACGGACGCCAGTGGCGGCGCCCGTGAACAGCCACGACCCCGCCGGGAGGAACCGATGACGCTCTACCTGCCGCGCACCACGACCTCGCAGATCGCCGAGGCGCTCATGGCCGAGCGGCTCAGCGTGGGCGGCGGTGCCATGAACATGGTCCTGACCCTGGTCATCGTCACCGACGAGGCCGACCACTACGACGCGGTGCGCGCCGCGACCGAGGCGGGCCGCGAACACCCCTCGCGCGTGGTGGCGCTGGTGCGGCGCGACCCCGACGCCGAACCGGCCATCGACGCCGAGATCCGCCGCCCGGGCACCTCGGGGCCCGGCGAGGCGGTGCTGCTGCGGCTGTACGGGCCGCTGGGCGAGCACGCGGACTCGGTGGTCACCCCGCTGCTGGTGCCCGAGGCGCCGGTGGTGGTGTGGTGGCCGGGCGTGGGCCCGGCCAACCCGGCCGCCGATCCGATCGGACGCCTGGCCCAGCGCCGGATCACCGACGCGCTGCGCGCACCGGACCCGGTGAGCGACCTGCTGGAGCGGGTGTCCCACTACAGCCCGGGCGACACCGACCTGACCTGGACCCGGCTGACGCCGTGGCGCTCGCTGCTGGCCAGCGCCATGGACCAGCCCTGCGGGTGGGTGACCTCGGCCAGTGTGACGGCCGAGTCGCACTACCCGAGCGCCGAGCTGCTGGCCGCGTGGCTGTCGGACCGGCTGGACGTGCCGGTGGCACGCGAGACCTCGCACGGCCCCGGCCTGACCGAGGTCCGCCTGACCACCGACCAGGGAGACATCACGATCTCCCGGGTGGACGGCCGGGTGGCCACGCTGTCGCGGTTCGGCCAGCCCGACCAGACGGTGGCCCTGTCGCGGCGCGCCGCCTCCGGGGCCCTGGCCGAGGAGCTGCGCCGTCTGGACCCCGACGAGATCTACGAGAGCGCGGCCCGGCACCTGGAGCCGCTGCTGTCCGGAAGCGGAGCACGAGGATGAGCGAACCGGAGATCGTCCGCCACTCCGACGCGGGGGCGCTGGCCGACAGCGTCGCGTTGAAGCTGGTGAACATGATCGTCCAGGCCGAGGCGGACAAGCGCGACTTCCACCTGGTGCTGACCGGGGGCGGGATCGGCATCCGCACCCTGGAGGCGGTGCGCGACCACGCCCTGGAGGCCGGGATCGGCTGGTCGCACGTGCACCTGTGGTGGGGTGACGAGCGCTTCCTGCCGGACAAGGACCCCGAGCGCAACGAGACCCAGGCGTGCGCGGCGCTGATCGACGCGGTTCCGGTGCCCGCGCACAACGTACACCCGATGCCCGCCTCCGACGGGCTGGACGGCGACCACGTCGAGCACGCCGCCACCCGCTACGGCCGGGAGCTGGCGGTGGCCGCGCGGGCCCGGGGACCGGTGCCCGTGTTCGACGTGTGCCTGCTGGGCGTGGGCCCGGACGCGCACGTGGCCTCGCTCTTCCCGGGTCTGCCGGGGGTGCGCGAGGACGAGGCGTCGGTGGCCGCGGTGCACGACTCGCCCAAGCCCCCGCCGCGGCGGATCACCCTGACGCTGCCGTCGATCCGGACGGCCCGCGAGGTGTGGGTGCTGGCCTCGGGCGAGGGCAAGGCCGAGGCCGTGCGGCTGGGCCTGGCCGGGGGCAGCGTGGACGAGGCCCCCGTGGCCGGTGCGCGCGGCGCGGAGCGGACCGTGTTCTGGGTGGACGAGGCGGCGGCCTCGAAGCTGTAGTCCGTCTCGACGCCGACGACCGCCCCGACCGGATCCGGTCGGGGCGGTCGTGCGTGCGGTGCCCCTCCTCCGCCGGGCGGCGTCCCTCCGGGATGTCCGCGCGGGAGGAGGGCGGTGCGGTTCCGGGCGGGGCGTGGGCGGCTCGGTGGGTTCTCGCCGCCCGCGCTGGCCGGTGTCGGCGTGCGGGCGCGGACGGCGGGTCTCACGCGGGTCCGGGCGCCTCAGTCGAGTGTGCCGGGGCAGGTGAGCCCGGGCTCGGGGACCCGGCCGGTGAGCAGGTAGGCGTCCACCGCCTCGTCCACGCACGGGCTGCGGCCCGTGCCGTAGACGGTGTGCCCCGCCCCCTCGTAGGTGACCAGGGTGGCGGTCTCCATACGTTCGGCCAGCTCCTCGGCCCAGGCGTAGGGGGTGGCGGGGTCGCCGACGGCGCCCACGACCACGATCGGGGGCGCGTCCGGCGCGGTCGCCGCGGGGGCCTCCCCCGTCTCGGGCCAGTACGCGCAGGGCAGGTGGTCCCACACCGGGTCGGGGCCGAACAGCGGGGCGAGGTCGGCCGCCTCGTCGGCGGCGTCGCGGTAGGCCTCCACGGTCACCGGGTCGGCGCGGTCCGCGCAGTTCACGGCGGTGAACACCGCGCCCGGGTCCTGGTGCTCCGTTCCCGGTACGGCCTCGTCGGAGCCGGCCCGCGCGTACGCGCCGAAGGTGCGGTCGTGGAGCCGCCCGAGGTGGAGCGCGGTCCCCTCTGCGTCGTCCCCGGCGAGGGCGGTGAACAGGTCGGCGAGCAGGTCCCAGCCGTCCTCGCGGTACAGCTCCATGACCACCATGGCCGTCAGTGCGCGCCCGTCCACCGGGATCCCCTCGGCCTCGGCGGGGACGCGGTCGAGGCCGCGCAGGAGCGCGGCCGCCCGGACGTCGGCCTCGCTGAGGGTTCCGGAGCCGCCGGAGCCGGGGGCGCGGTCCGCTCCGGCGAACGGGCAGGCCGCGTCGCGGGCGCAGTGGGCCACGAACGCGTTCCAGGTGCCCTGGAGGGCGGAGGCCTGCTCGACGGCGGCCCGCGCGTTGGAGGTGCCGGGCGCCGCGGCGCCGTCCAGGACCGCCGCCCGGACGCGGTCGGGGTACAGGTGGGCGTAGAGGGCGCCCAGGTGGGCGCCGTAGGAGTGGCCGACGAAGTTCAGCCGTTCCTCGCCCAGGGCGTCGCGGACGATGTCGAGGTCATGGGCGACGTGGACGGTGCCGAGGCGGGTCAGGAACTCCTCCCCCACGGTCTGCGCGCAGGCCCCGGCGTACCTGCGGGCGGCGTCCTCCAGGGGTTGGAGTTCGACGGCGTCCAGGTCGCCGGGGTCGGTACCGGCCACGCCCTGGCGCGCCTCGACCAGGGCGTACCGGTCCCCGCAGGCGAAGCCGCCGCTGTCCCCGACGCCGCGCGGGTCGAAGGAGACGAGGTCGAAGGCGGCGCGGACGTCGTCGCCGAACAGGGGCGTGTCCAGTGCCCGGACCCCGGAGGCGCCGGGACCGCCCGGGTTGACGACCAGGGAGCCCAGGCGCTCCTGCGGCGGGCCGCTGGCGGGCGCGCGGACCAGGGCGATGTCGAGGGTCCTGCCGCCGGGCTCGTCGTGGTCCAGGGGGACCGTGACCGTGCCGCACTCCAGGTTCTCCAGCCACTCCGGGTCGGATCCGCGGTCGGCGGGGCCGGTGGCGCGCGTGGTGGGTGTGGCTCGCCGCTCGGAGGGTTCGGTGTCGTGGTCGGAGGGTCCGGTGGTCCGCCCGTTCTCGTGGCAGGGCCGCCAGGCCACGTCCTGGCCGGGGAAGGGGTCGTCGGCGGGAGGAGAGCAGGCGGCGGCCAGCACCACCGCCATGAGCCCACCGAGCCCGGGGGCACCTACCCCGCACCGCACCGCCGACTCCGTTCCCGCGTCCCGGCCCGCCTGCCCTCCCATCCTGCCCGGCGAGGGTGCCCACAACCTCCGGGACGGGTCCGCCGACGTGCAAAAAGACGGTCAGGCCGAGCGCCCGGGGCGGCGTCGGCGGCGGGTCAGAGCAGACTGACGTCGGTGTCGAGCAGCGCGGGCAGGGCGTCGGGGGAGGCGATGGCCACGAGGGGGCGCAGGGGATCGCCGAACGCGATCCGCCCGGGCCCGCCCCGCGGTGACGGGTCGGCGTGGGCGATCCAGTCCACGAGTTCGACCGCGCGGCTGACGTCGCCTCCCGGCCGGGTCAGGGCGACCACCGTTCCCGCCACGTCGCAGCGGGTGCCGAGGTGGGCGGTGGCGGCGAACACGCTCTGCGCCCACGCGCCCCGGCCCACCTCGCGCGCCTCCCCGCCGGGGTCGCGGCGCCGCCGCCAGCCGGGCGCGGTCAGGCCCACCGCGCGGTCGTCGAAGGTGAGCACCAGGCTGGGCCGCTCCTGGGCGGTCAGGCACTCCTCGGGGTCGGTGAGGGAGGTGTCCATCCACACCCGGACCGGACCGCTGGCCGCGCGCACGAGGGCGGCGCGGGCGGCGTCGAGCAGGACGGTGTCCACCTGGGTGCGTGCCGCGCGGCAGGCGTTGCCGGTCAGGGAGCCGTCCCCGTCCCCCGCTCCGGTGCCGGGCAGCGGCGTGTACCCGGGCAGGACCAGGTGCCAGTCGACGCTGGCGCGGCCCCGCAGGGGCAGTTCGCCGTGGGTCAGGCAGACCACGGTCCGCCTGCGCGCCAGCTGGTAGGTGGCGCAGGCGCCCGTGCGGCGGGCGGCCAGGGCCAGTCCCAGGCTCATCGCCTTGGTGCCGGTCGTGATGTCGGCGACGACCGGGGGCGGCGGTTCGGCCCCCTGTTCGCGGACGATCCAGCCCTGGGCGACGGCGGCGACCGCGTCGGCGTCGGAGCCGTCCACGGGGTCGGGGGTGAAGCGGACCCGGTCGCGGTACCCGGTCTCCCTGAGCAGGGCGGCGTCGGCGGAGGGGGCTCCGGGGTGCTCGACGGCGTACAGGGTCCGGGCCGCGGACTCGCGCATCCGGTCGCGCACGCTCTGCCTGGAGGACAGGACCAGGGTGCGGGCGGGCCGGTGGGCGTGCACCGCGGTGAGGGTGCCCAGGCGGCTGCCGCCCAGGGAGGTGACCAGGACGGGTCCGTCCTTCGGTCCGGGGTGGCACCCGGGCGGCGGGGGCCCGGGGGCCTCCGGCGGCGCGGGGCGGGGACCGGGGCCCGGGGCTCCGTCCGGACCGGATCCGGGTCCCGGCGTCGGGCCGGGCGCGCGGACCGGACTCGGGGATCCGTTCGTGGCGGAGGAGGCCAGGACCGGGAAGAACGCGCCGCGGATGTCCTCGAACGACGTCAGCCGGGACAGCAGGTCCTCCAGGCTCCACACGTGCACGCTGCGGGCGGCCAGGGCGGGGTTGTAGGCGGTGACGCGTTCGCGCAGCCCCGGGACCGCGGGCCCGGAGTGGACGAACAGCACCTGGACCGCGGTGCCGAAGACCCGGCGGGCCTTGGCCACCGTCCACCCGGCCCGGGCGACGACGTCCTCGGGGCGGGTCTTGGCCTCCACGCACAGCACGCGGTGGCGGTGGCGCAGGACGGCGTCGAAGTCGGCGACCGAACCCCCGGGGTGGCGGGGGTCGGCGACCTGGCGTGCCCCGACGACCTCGGTGTCGGACCGGCGGCGCGTGTGGCGCAGCAGGTGGGACAGGACGCGGCCCTCGGCGACGACGCCGCGCCGCACGGCCGGGGCCAGGTCGGGAAAGCGCGCCTGGAGGGCCTGGCGTCCGCCCTGGACGAAGAGGCGCACGGGTTCGGGGTCGCGGTCCTCCAGCCAGTGGGCGCCGTGGATTCCGGCGAGGGTGCGCAGGTCGACGCCGTCGCTGACCAGGGGGCGCCCCGGATGGGAGCCGTCGGCGGTGCGCAGCCGGTCGTGGACCGCGTCCAGGTAGTGGCGCCAGCGGCGGGAGCCGGGGTGCCGGTCCGGTGGGAGGACCCGCTCGTGCAGCAGGGCCGCGGCCACGCTCATCACCTTGGTGCCGCCGGTGTAGTCCAGGTACCAGGGTTCGCCGCCGTTGGCGCGGTGCAGGGCGGCCAGGGTGTCGGTGACCGGGCCGAAGTCGTGCGGGTCGGGCCCCACGCTCACCACGCTCACCGACTCGGGGGAGGTCAGGCGCTCCACGGCGGCGGCGACGCGCCGTGCCAGCGGTCGGGTCCCGTCGCTGGCGACCAGGGCCAGGTGGTCGGCGCGCAGGGTGAGCGAGGACAGCAGCGCGGGGGTGGGGTTCTGTCCGACGAGCACGACGGCGGCACGGGGGCTGTCCACGGCGTCCTGTTTTCCGGGAGGGGGCGTCGGAGGACCACGCTATGCGGTGGGACCCCGTTTCTCCAGTACGGGCGTCCGGTCCGGATGCCGTCCCCCGGCCGGCCCGGCCGCCGGGGCCCTGCGCCCCGCCCCCGTTCCGGGCGGAACGGGGGCGGGGCGCGGCGAGCGCGGGCGTCCATCGCTAGGGGACCGCCTCCGCGTCCCGGGGGCGGAGGCCGAGCCGCACCAGGGCGCCGCTGACGACGAAGGACCGGCAGGCGGTGACCACACCGCTGCCGTCGCGCACGAGGTCGGAGGGGACCAGCAGGTCACGGCGTTCGGGGTGGGCGGAGACGACCACGGAGGAGACGATGAACCACACGCCCTCCTGCGGTTCGGGTAGGTCGGCCCGAGTGCGCTCCTCGGCCACCAGCGGGACCCCGGCGACCTCCAGGCCCACGGGGACGCGGACGGCCTCCACCCGGGCCGGTCGGGTGGATCCGGGCCAGCGCCGGATGACGCGCGACCTCTCGTCCACGACTGTCACCACATGCGGAGTCAGGTTGACCACCAGCATCCGGCGACCTCCGTTCCTCTCGCTTCCCCGTCGGCCGGGCTGACCGCCGGGTCCGGCGGCGGCGCGCCCTCACCGCAGTCTCTCGGACACAGGGCACGTCCCCGGAGAACGCGCCGGACCGGAAAATCCGTAGCCACTGAGGCCATTGTTGCTGATATCCATTTTGCACTTGTTTATAGAAATTCATCCTGCTTGGTACAGGGGTCCGACAATTGACATTTCCCCCTCGGCGGGCCTAATTTGATAGGTGACCTCCCGTTGGCGCGGGGGTGTCACCTGAGGTCTCGCGTTCTCTCACGCGCTTTCCCGGAGGGCTGGGGAAGCGTCCCGGCCCCGGACCACCGGGGAGAAGAGTTCGTGAGCACGCACCACTGCTCCGCCTGGGAGCTGTTCGGCTCCGCCGCCTTCCTGCGCGCCTTCACGCGCGTTCTTGGGTGCGGGCCGTGCTCCGCGGACGGAACCGCGCAGGGCTGCTCGGGTCACTCCGAACAGTTCGGCGACTATGTCGACCTGTGCGCCGAGCACTGCCCGTGCCCGGTGCACGGAGGCGACCCCGAGGGCGTCATCGCCGTGCGCATGAGCCGCGCCGTGCCCGACGGCACCGCCGTCGACCGCACCGCCGCGCACCGGCTGCGCGACGCCCTGGACGACGTGCGCCGGGACCGCTCCTACAAGAACCTGCGCCGGGTCTACCCGCAGGCCTCCTCCGACGGCCGGGTGCGCTGCGCGTTCTCCGAGCGCCCGCGGCGCTGGGCGCAGCGCCGCGACGTGTCCCGGGTCGCCGCGGACGTGGTCGACCAGGAGGCGCTGGCGATGCTGGTGCTCACCGCGGGCTGGGGCAACCCCGCCGCCGACCTGCCCGAGGACGTGCACCCGGGCGAGGCGGTCTCCTTCACCGAGGACGGCAGCGCCGTGCCCGTCGCCGACCTGCGCGGACGCGCCCTGACCGCGGTCGGGGAACCGCCCATGGTCTCCACCGCCACCGGCGACTACCTGCTGCGCAAGCTGGCCGAACTGGCCTCCGGGCGCGACGCGGACGCGGGCCGCACCCCCGACCAGCGGCGCCGCCTGCTGCTGCGCGGCCTGCTGCCCGGCATGAGCGGCGAGGACGTCGCCCGCAGGCTCACCGGCGTGCTGGGCCGGATGGCGGTGGACATGCCCGTCCACTTCCGGCTGGTGCAGCAGGCGCGGGGGCGGGCGCGCAGCGCGCCCTACTCCCCCGTCCCCGACGCCCCCGAACCCGAGGAGGAGTCCCCGCGGCGGCGCGAGGTGCTGGACGCGTCGGAGCGCGCCTGGCTGGAGCGCACCGCCCGGGAGCTGACGGAGCGGGCCCAGGAGGCACGGGGGGACTTCGAGGCCGACCCCCAGGGCGCGCTCGACGCCCTGCTGTGCGCGCTGCTGGAGCGGGAGCCCGCCCCGGCGCTGTGGAGGGGAGCCCAGGAGGACCCCGACCTGCGCGCGGACCTGCTGGAGGCGCTGGCCGAGGCCGTCGACGGACGCCCGTGAGGGGACGCGCTCACCCGGCGGACCCCCGGGAACGAGGACGGACGGGGCGGCCACCGGCGCGCCTACGCGCCGTGCCCCACCCGCCCTCCGGGCCTCCCGGCGTCGCGGAACCGCCGGGTGAGCGGGGGCAGCACCGGGTACTCGGCGAACTCGCGCAGGGACATCACCGCGGTCGCCTCCCAGGGCAAGCGGCCGCGCCACCGGCTGGCCAGGCACACGTCCACCGCCTGGTCCACCTCCCGCCAGCGCCCGGGTGCGGGCTCTCCCGGCAGGCGTCTGGCCGCCAGGGCGGCGCCGAAGGCGTCCAGGAACCCCCGGACCCGCTCCCGCCCGGCGCGCACGACCCCGGCGCCCGGGTCCAGGGACAGCGCGCGGGCGCGCCGGTCCACCAGGTACAGCTCCGGGCGCAGGTGGACGCTGCCCATGCCCAGCGACTTGCCCATGCCGATCTTGTGCGCGTGCTCGGGGTCGGCGGGGTCGCCCCCGTCCACGGGGTTGTCCAGCAGCAGGGCGCGCAGCAGCGCACCGAGTTCGCCGTCGGTGAGGTTGGTGAAGGTGATGCGTGAGCGAAAGGTGAGACCATCGCGGAGGGGGACGACGTCACGTTGGGTGTCGCGGGGCGGTTCGGGCCGGGACCCCGGAGCCAGCACCGTCAGCCCCAGCTCCTCCTGGGTGCGGGCGTCGTAGCGCACCGGTCCGCCCGGGGCGGCGCGGTGCCGGTGCAGGTACACCTTGTACCCGCCCAGTCGCACCAGGCCCTCGTGCGACCACGTGATGATGTCGGGCCGCTCCCCCGAAGCGGCGTCGGGCCCCTGGAGCAGGTAGTTGGCGAAGCAGCCGCGCTGGGGAGAGAGCAGCTGCACGCGCAGGGCCGCGCCGTCGGGGTAGTCCGGGTCGGGGTCGGTGCTCAGCGCGCTGCCGAAGGACACCCGGCCCTTGGACGCCCCCGCCTCGCCCGCGAAGGTGTCGGTGTCTCCGAACAGGGCCCGGCACACGTCCACCGTGCGCCCCGCCAGGGCGGCCCTGCCCGGGTCGCCGTGCTGGGGCCCCAGGACGGGCGCGGGCAGGGCCCGGCGGACCGGGTTGTCGTCGCTGACGGCGATACGGTAGCCGCCGGAGCGACCGAAGGAGACCACCTCTCCGGACGCGTCGAGGTCGAACCAGACCGGTTCGAGCCCGCGGCGGGGCAGGCCGCCGCCGCTGGCCCCGGCGACCGGTTCGCGCACGGGGTCGGCCGCGCCCGTGCCCAGGGTGTCGGGGAAGGCGGCGCGCTGGTAGCCGGTGACCTGCTCGGCCGACTCGAACAGCTCCACCATGGCGTCCGGGACGCGCAGGCGTCCGCCCAGGTCGGCGGGCCGGGGGAAGAGGTAGGCGTTGCGGCGCCCACCCGCGGCGACCCCGGTCAGGACCACCAGGGCCCGTACCACCCCTCCCCTGCCCAGGTCGCGGGCGTCGTCGGCGCGGGCGTCCAGGTAGGCGCGGGCCTCCTCCTCGGTGGGGGCGACGGCGGCCACGCGCCGTTCCCCGGGCAGGTGGACGGCGTGCACCCACCGGTACTGGAGGTGCCCGTGCTGTTCGTGGGTAGTGGGGACGTAGGTGTTGCTCCTGGGCGGATCGGGAAAGTCGTCGATGCCGAAGTCCCAGGTGCGCAGGCTCTCGCGCAGGACCGTGAAGGGCACCTTGAGCGCCTGGCCGGGCTCGCCCGACAGGGCGGTGGCGGGGACCTCGACCACGTACCAGCGCCCGTCGGACGGCGAGTGGAACAGGAACCCCTGCTTGGTGCGCAGCCCGGACCGGCGCCTGCGGTAGTGGGAGTGCTGGTGGGCCATGACCCTGCGGGCGCGCGTGGACAGGGCGCTGTCGGCGCTGTCGGGGTCGATGCGCACGGGCGCGCGGAAGAACAGCATCGGGGTGTTGACCGGGCCGGTCTCGCCGCTGGTGAGCATGCGCACGGTGTTGCGGACCAGGCCGCGCAGGGTCGAGCCGGGGACGGCGGGCAGGTGGCGGTCGCCGTGCGGGAAGCGGGTGGAGGCGTTCACGCGCCCGCGTTCGAGGGTCTGGCCGACGAAGGTGGGGGTGAGGGTGGTCAGGGTCAGGTCGATCCACCCGGAGTGGGTGCCCGCCACGGTGCGGTCGTGGCTGCGCAGCAGGTCGTCGGTGGGGTGGTCGCCGTGCAGGTCGGCGGCGGGCATGGGGGTGTCGGCGATCCGGACCAGACCGTAGGGTGCGGTGGCGTGGAACCGTCCCGCCCGCGGGCGCGGGGCGTCGCCGCACTCTCCGGGGCTCACCACGGCTGCTCCGCCCGCCGGATCTCGTCCCCGGTGCCCACGTCGAACTCCGGCCCGGTCGGCTTGACCCCCGGGCGCATCCCGGTGAGCCGGTGGAAGGCCACGCCCACCGCGCCGGTGGCGGGGTCCTGTGCCCAGTACTCGCGCACCGTCAGCCAGGTGCCCGTGCTCTCCAGGGCGGTTCCGGCGCCGGACACGGGCCGGAGGCGGCCGGAGAAGTCGGTCCACGCCACCGGGAGCACCGCCTGTGTGCCGGAGGGCTCGCGCGTCACCGACAGGGGCACCTCTCCGTCCAGGGTGCGGCTGGAGGAGGGGCCGTTCCAGCCCTGGAGGAGGAGGGAGCGCTCGCGCGGGCGCAACTCCTCGGGGATGTCGCCGGGGGCGTCCGCGCTGATCCACCCGGTCTCGGCGCCCTCCCCGAGCCGGATCTGCGCGTGCGGACCGAACACCAGGACCTCCAGGACCCGCCAGCGGTCGGCCGACCCAGGGGGCGCTGCCGACAGGTGGGCGGTGGGCGGCTGGTCCGAGCGGCGCCACCGCGGTCCCGGGCAGGCGCCGGTGACGCGGCCGTCGCCGAGTTCGGCGAGCAGCCACTGCGGCCGGTCCGGTGCGCCGGGCACGCCCGGGACGCCGGCGTCGAGCAGGCGGCAGCGGACACCGTGGACGAAGACGTCGTCGAGGACTCCGTCGACCTGCGCGGCGGTCAGTCGGCGCGCGGCCAGGCCGTGCGGGCGCGGGGGCTCGTGGTTCACCTGGGCTCCTCCGTGGTGGGCGCGGGGGCGAGCGCGGCGTGCAGGGCGGCCAGCCAGCCGCGGGCGGTGGCCGCGTCGGCGCTGTCGGGTGCGAACAGGGCGGTGAGCAGGTCCACCGTGTCCGGTGGCCCTCCGCCCGGGGGATGGGTGGTCAGGAGGGCGCGGGTGGCGGTCAGGCGCCCGTTCCCGGTTCCGGCGCCCGCGCCGAGGGTGTCGAAGGGTACCGTGGCCAGCTCCCGCACGAGGAGGGCGAGCAGACCGCGGACGGCGTCGTCGGGCTCGCGCACGTCCAGGACCGCCTCGGCGCCGCCGCCGCAGTGCAGGTCGGTGGTGAACAGGCGGCCGTCCACGGCGTCGCCGAAGAGGGAGTCCACGGTCAGCCGGGTGGCGGTCAGGGGCGCTCCGCCGGTGAGCACGGGGACGGTGCGCAGCCGGATCCGGGCGGGGCGCGGGAGGCCGCGCCGGTCGGTGTCGGCGCCCCACCAGTGGTCGTGCCAGTCGCGCCACCGGTCCGGCCCGGCCCCCAGGTGTTCGGCCGCGTCCCGGACCAGTCGGCCGCCGATCCTCTTGAACAGGGCGAACAGCGCGGTGTCGCCCAGGACCGGGGCGGGGTGGACGGCGGCCTTGTCCGGGTCGGTGACGGCGGGGCGGTGGCGGTGTGCCCGGTCCGCCTCGCCCAGGCGTTCGGGGGCGGGGGCGTCGCCGACCATGAGCAGGCCGGGCCTGGGGTCGCGCGGCGGCGGGGCGGTGGGATCGGGCTGCTCGGCGACGGCCAGGGTCAGGTGGAGTTCGGCGCGGTGGCGGCGGTCGGGCCGGTGCGCGCGGGCGAGCGCGCGGGCGGCGGTGGCCCCGCGCCCGCAGGCGCGCAGGGCCCCGGTCAGGGCGGTGGCCAGGTCGGCGGGGGCGTCGGCGAGCGTGTCGGCGCCCTCCTCCCAGCGCCGGGCCCAGGAGCGCGCGTGGTAGGCGAGCCAGCCGCGCTCGTCGGTGAGGTCGTGGCGGCGCGCCGACCAGTGGGTGGCGCGGACGGCGCCGTAGCCGCGGCCGGTGCGCCCGCCCACGCGGATGCCGGGGCCGGACCCGCCGGGCCCGGAGAGTCCGTCGCAGGCCAGGAGCAGCAGGGTGAGCAGGCGGGCCTCGTCGGCCGGTGCGGGCACGTGCAGGCGCAGGTGGGCGGTGAACACGGTGCCCGCGGGCAGGATCTCCCACCGCCACGTGCGGCCCGGCTGGACGGTGCCCGCGGCCGGGTCGACCCGGATGCCGGTGCGGACCGCGACCGCGGTGTCCTCGGGGAGTTCGGCGCGGGCGTCGTCCAGGTCCAGCGCGCTCGCGGCGGCCCCCTCCCCGCCCGGCGCGGCCTCGGACTCCGCCGAGCCCATGAGGGCGCGGACGTCGTCGGGGTCGCCCGTGCGGGCGGCGAGTTCGTGGCGCAGCAGCCCGGCCAGGGTGGTGGCGCGCAGACGGGGCGCGCCGGTGACCGGGTCGCGGTCCACGTGCAGGTCCGCGTCGCTTCCGGCGGCGTGGCGGGGCCTGGCCCGGGCCGCCCCGACGTGGGTGTCGGAGAGCAGGCACAGCCGCAGGGCGACCTCCCACAGCAGCCCGGGCGGGGCTGGCTCGCCGCTCACCCCGGGCCTCCCCCGCCGGGGCGTCCCCCGTCCTGCTCGGCGCGCGGCAGGCGGGCGGCCTCTGCCAGCCAGGAGGAGACCAGGACCAGGGCGAGGCGTGCGGCGGCATGGCGCTCCCAGTCGCGGGCGCGGGCGGACAGGCCCCCGTCCTCGGGGGGCAGGCCGTCGGGCAGGGAGAGGTCCACGGCGGCGACGGCCCGGGCGTAGGCGGGGCTGTGCACGGGGTGGGGCCGGTTGTCCCGCCACCAGGCCTCGGCCCCGCCGGACAGGTCCGCCAGCCAGGACCGGACGCTGACGGGGCGGTCGTGGCCCGGGCGGACCAGGCGGGCCCGGTCCAGGGTGCGCGCGGCGCGGTCGTGCGGGACCTTGGGGGTGCCCGTGTGGCCGGGGACGCGGCCGCGGACGGTGCGTCCGAGGGCGGCCAGGGCGTCCTCGGGGGTGGAGTGGGGGTGGGCGGCGACCTCGCGCAGGCGCCCCAGCAGGCCGGGGGTGAGCGGGGAGAGCCGGCGGGCGGAGCCGCGGACCAGGGCGCGGGCGTGGTCGCGGACGGGCTGGACGGCGGCGTTCCACAGGAGCGCGTCGTACAGGGCGCGCAGCTGGTCGTCCTCCTCCCCTGGCGGGGGCGCCGCGGCGGGGACGGCGCGGCCGTCGGGGAGGGCGACGGTGCCCGGCGGGCGGCCCGCGAGGGGGGCGGCCGGCGGGGCGAGGGGTTCGGGGCCGGGAGGGGGCGGGCAGAGCAGGGTGAACTGTCCGTGCCCGTCCACGACCCGTTCGCCCAGGGGGTGCGCCTCCAGGTCGCGGACCCGCCCGGTGTCCAGGTCTCGGTCCAGGGCCAGGCGGACCACAGCGCCGGGTCGGGCGGCCCAGCGCTGGGCCATGGGGCCGTGGTAGCCGCGGTGGTAGGCGCCGACGAGCCCGGCCTCGGCGTGGCTGGCGAGGACGCGCGCCCGGGCGCCGGGCAGGCGCCGGGCCAGGAGGTCGAGCACGGCGGGCACCAGGTGCGCCGGGCGGTACTGGCCGTCGTCTCCCACCAGCAGCGCCGGGGAGAGCAGGAGCAGGTCGAAGGGGGTCCCGGCGGTCCAGGAGCGGGGGCCCGAGGGTTCGACGCGGTCGGGCGACAGGAGGCGGTCGGGGTCGGCGGGGGCCACGCGGACGCCGCCGTGGGCGCGGGTGCCCCCGGAGCCGAGGGTGAGGGTGCCGTCGGCCTGGGCCAGGAAGGCGGCGAGGCGTTCGGCGAGCGCCCTCAGGGCGGCGTGGTCGCGGGCGCGCAGCTGCCAGCGGGCCTCGAAGACCTGGCCGGGGTCGATGCTGGTGGTGAGGAAGGGCACGCCCCGGGGCGCGTCACCGGTGCGGGGGCGGCCGAGGTACTGCTCGGTGGTGGTGCGCACGGCGGCGCGCAGGGAGCGGTCCGGGGTGAGGGGGTCGCGGACCGCGCGGTAGGGCGTGGCCGGGTCGGTGGGGCCGAAGGCGTCGACGGTGGTGTCGCCGTCCTTGCCCGGCGTGTACAGGTGGGCGGGGGCGGGGTGGGCGGCCCCGGCCTCCAGAAGGGGGTGGGCGGGGGCGAAGCGGATCTGTTCGCCGCGGGCCACCCAGTCGTGGAGTTCGCGGTCGCGGCCGGCGCGCCGCAGCGCGGCGGCGAGCATGCCGCGCTGGGCGCGGCCGCTGACGGAGTGCTCGGAGTCCACGCGCAGCGGGTCGAAGGAGGTGCGTACGGCGAGGGTGTCGGTCAGGACGTAGCGCAGCGGAAGGTAGCCGCTCACCGCGAACCCGCTCACGTGCCTCCCTCCGTGTCCCGGTGCGGTCCGGTGCCGCGCCGTGGTGTCCGCGCCGGCACCGGGTCCGCGCCCCCGGCGGTGTTCCCCGCCGGAGGGGCGGTGGGTCCGGGCGTCGCCGTGCCGGGGGAACGGAGTCTCATGGGGGTGTACCTTCCCGTTCCCGGCCGCCGTTCACGGGCGCGGCCAGGCTCAGGGTCACCTCGTGCGGGTCGCTCCCCCCGGCCCCGGCCAGGCGCACGTCCACCCGGCCCCGGCCGCGCGTGCCCCTGGACCCGATACGGGTGGTGGCCAGGCAGGCGCGGGCCAGCAACCGCCAGTGCTCTTCCCCCGGCGGGGAGGCCCAGGTCAGCGCGGCGGTGAGCGTCAGGCCCGGCAGGAGCGTCCGGTGCGTGCGCAGGCGGCCCGGCTCGGGCGCGCCGTCCGGGCCCACCGCGATGCCCGACTCCAGGGTCGTGTAGGCGTCGGTGACCGCGCGGCGCAGGGTGGAGCGCAGCGGTTCGGCCCGCCCGGCGAGCGCGCGGGCGACCGCGGCGCGCACCCCGTCGCCCAGGACGGCGTGTCCCACCCGCAGCATCCGGTCCGCGCCGTGCGAGCTCCCCCGGCCGAAGACCTCGTCGCAGGCCCAGGCCAGGCCGGGCGCCACCGCCAGGGCGCTGACCGCCCCGGCGCGCAGCCGCGCGGCGAGGCGGTGGCGGGGCAGGTAGGGCAGGCCGTGCTCGTCGGTGACCACGTCGGTGTCGGCGCCCGTGCCGTCCGCGCTGGCGCCGACGAACAGCGCGGGAGAGGCCAGGTGCACGGTGACGCGGTCCGGGCGGCTCACCGGAACGCGCCCCGCGGACGGGCCGCCCCGGTACGCGGACCGCCGCTCCCCGCCCGCCGCTGGGGGCGGTGGGGGTCGAGGGCCGCCGCCAGCCCGGGGTCCAGGTGCAGGTCCATCACCTCGACCGCGTCGAGCAGGCCGCCGGGCGTCCAGTCTCGGGGCAGGTCGACGGGCCCGCCCGTCGCGTGGGCGCGGCGGGCGAGTTCGGGCTCCGGGTCGGCGCCCGACTCCAGCAGGGGCACCAGCGCGGAGACCAGCCAGCCCCGCTGACGGATGTCCCCGTCGGCGAGCAGGCTGCCCGGCGCGGTCGCGGACAGGTACCGGTCCAGGAAGCGGGCGAACCCGGTCCCGGTCAGGGGCAGGGCGGTCCGCGGCACGGGCGCCCGACGGGCCCGGTCCAGGCGGCGCAGCACCCGTCCGACGCCGTCGAGGCGCGTCGTCCAGGCCACGGCGTGCTCGTCGCCCGCTCCGGGGTCGGCCTCGGCGGTCTGGAGGCGGTGCTCCTTGGCGCGGCGGCACATCGCCTCGCACAGGTCGTAACCCAGCGACAACGGGGCGCCCACCGGCTGCACGGCCACGCCCACCCCCACCGTGGGCACGAACGTGGTGTGCGCCGCGCCGTCCGGCGCGACGACGGCGCGCCCGCCGCCGGGGCGGTCGCCGTGGGCCTCGGCGAGCGCGCGGTGCAGCCCCACCCGGGGGTCGCGGTCGTCGCCGACGCGCTCGGGGTCGGCGTCCAGCCAGTCGAGGGCGTAGCGCACCAGGCTGAGGGCGATCCGGGCGTCGCACAGCACGGTCAGGTCGTCTCCGGCGACCACGACGGGGCGGACCGGCAGGGACACGGGCCCGGGCGGCTCGTGGTGCAGGGTGATCGGCGCGGCGGCGCCGGTTCCCGGAATGAGGGGTCGCTGGCCGGGTCCGGCGTGGACGGTGGCCGCCACCGCGCGCACGAGGACGCGGGCCAGCCCTTCGGTGAGTCCGGCGATGCGGGTGGACAGGCGGCGCTGGGCGAAGGCGCCCGAACCCGGCACGGCCGGGTCCCCCGCGCGTTCGCGGTACTCGCCCAGGAGGGCGCCCAGGCCGTTGACGTCGATGTGGACGACCGCGACGCGGCTGAGACCGCCGTGGTCGCGGCCCAGGCGGTCCACCTCCATCGGCAGCGTCAGGGCGGGGGCTCCGGCGGCGGTGACGGCACCGGCCAGCCAGTCGGAGCTGTGGGCGCGGTGCCAGCGTCGGCCGATCCCCCGGGCCCGGGCGACGTCGGCGGTCACCCTCTCGTGCACGTCGGGGTGGTCGTCCTGGGCGCGGCTGCTGTCCACCGACTCGGCGGGGCCTCCGCTGACCGAGCACACGGCGGTGATCCCGTACCCGTGGGCGGGGGTGTGCAGGGCCGACATGTGCCGACGCGCCTCGCGCAGCCGCGCCGGGAGCAGGGCCAACGCCTCGTCCACCCCGGCGGCCGCCGTCGTGTCGGCGCCCGGCGCGCGGTCGGGCCCCGGGGCTCCGGTCGTGTCCGTGTGCTCCGGGGCGGCGCCGCCCGGCCCCCCGGCCTCGGGACCGTAGGCCACGTGCGCCACCACGGGGGTCAGGTCCGCGGCGCGGTCGCGCAGCCTGCGCGTGTAGCGGGCGGTGAACCCGCGCGCCGAGGCCGCGTCGGGGAAGACCGCGGTGAGCGCCCCTCCGGCGTCGCGCAGCACCACGCAGTCCGGCGGTACGAGGTCGGCGATCCCGTGCTCGGCGTCGGAGGTGTCGGTCAGCTCCGCGACGAGGGCGGCGCGCCCCACCGCGTCCAGGATGCGCCGACCGCTGTACACGTAGGCCTGGATGCCGCGCAGGTCGACACCGACCACCACACCGCTGGACGGTGTTCCCCCCGGTCGCGTCGGGGCACCGGGGGGCCGGTGCTGCTCGGGGGCGAAGGTCACCGTGTCGGGCTCCTCCATCGGCGGGACGTGCGGGAACGCGGCGCCGCCGTGCGGCGCCTGCTGACCTCTCTCGGACGGTGCCGCACGACGCACCGGTACCAAGCGATACCAGCCCGGGGCCGGGGGACCGCGCCCCGCCCCGGCACGACGCGCCCGCTCCCGGGGCGCGGCGGCCTCCTCCCGTGGGCCCGCCGCCCGGGCGCGCGGCGCTGTCCGAGAGAGCTGGGTGCACGCACACCGCCCCGGTACGGAAGGTTCCCCGATGGCCCCGCACACGTCCGAGACGATCGCGCCGCCAGGGCGCGACGCGTCCGTCCC
The DNA here is from genome assembly GCF_000381685.1 of Nocardiopsis sp. CNS-639. NCBI lineage: Bacteria > Bacillati > Actinomycetota > Actinomycetes > Streptosporangiales > Nocardiopsidaceae > Nocardiopsis > Nocardiopsis sp. CNS-639. The sequence goes on along the minus strand of NZ_KB906871.1, from coordinate 55,887 downwards.
CGCCGCCGCGAACGGCGCTCCGCTCACCCCCCACGACCTCGTGCCGCACCTGCGCGGCCTGGCCCGCGCCCTGCGCGACCGGGGCGCGGACCGGGCCGGGCGGGAGCGCGCCCCCTCACCGTGAGCGCACGCCGTCGGCTCCCACCCCCGTCCACGGGGTGGGAGCCGACGGCCGGGCCGGGCACCGGTGCGGCCACCGGTCCCGGTCGGCGGGGTCAGTCGAACAGGGCGCCCCCGAACTCCTCCTCGGCGACGGCGTGCGCCCGGGTCTCACCCACGCGCTGCGGGGCGCGGCGGGACACCCGGTGCGGGGTCCGCCGGGGGCGCTGGGCGGGTACCCGGGCGGACGGCTGGCCGCTGGTCACCGTGTCCACCTGCACCGAGCCGAAGCCCTGGGCGGTGTACTTGCCCGTTCCGGTCAGCTCCAGCAGTTCCAGGAGGGTGGCGAAGGCGTCGGCGTGGCGGCGCTCGCCCCCGACCAGGTCCAGCCGCAGCCCGCCGTGCCAGCCGAGCACGGTGCGGTTGTCGGCGTGCTGGTGCTCGGCCAGCCGCACCTCCTCGCCGGGCAGGGGCTCGCGGCGCACCCGGGCCAGCCCGCCGAACACCAGCTCCAACCAGGGCTCGGCCAGGGCGGACGGCGCGAACCGGGCCACCGCGCCCACGGCTCCGCTGCCGCCGACGATCCCGCCGCCCGAACGGTGCACGGCGCCGAAGAGGCGCCGCGGGGTGGGCCAGATGTGCGGAATGCGCTCACCGGCGGCGTCGCGGGTGGTCATGACGATGGGGGTCCGGCTGCGCACCGCGGCCGAGCGCACCGCGGACGGGCCGCGCGGCTCGGTGAGCATCTGGGTGTAGGTGCGGTCGAAGGTGCGGGTGACCGAGAGGGGCACCAGCAGGTGGTCGCCGATCCGCTGGGGGGCGCCGACCAGCTCCTCCGGTGCGAGCGGGGGCGGGGTGTCGTCGTCCAGCCAGGTGAGCGTCCAGTGGTGCAGGCGGTCGCCCAGGGGCGAGGGCCACCCGTTCATGGCCCACCGCTTGGCGGCCGCGTGCTCCTCCGGCGACTGGGGCCACCAGCGGTTGAGCAGTCCGTGGCAGTCCTCGGGCCGGATCGGCCGCGCCGTGTCCGCCAGATCTCGCAGGATCACGGTCCACCGCATCGGCACGGGCACCACCCCTTCACTCGGTCGCGGAGGCGGGCGCACACCGCCGAGGACTCCTCTCGGACAGTGCCGGGCCCGGTCCACGGCCTCGCGTTCCCACGGGCACCGCCCTCCGTACCGGGACCGGGGCCGCCCGTGGGCACCCGCTTCCGACCACCGGCCGCGTACACGGTCCCCGCGGACGGGGTCACGGCCCTGCGAGCGGGCGCCGAGTGCGCCGGGCCTTCGGACGCGCACGGCCGCGGACCCCCGGTTCAGCCCTCGGCCATCTCCAGCAGGCGCAGCACGGTGCGCCAGTTGCGGCCCGTCACCGTCCCGTCGACGTGCCGGGCCACGAGGTCGGGGAGTCTGGCGTGTCTGAGCCCCAGCTCGTGGTGGGTGTAGACCTGGTCGCCCACCACAGCCATGCGCTCGCGCGGGTGGGCGGACGGGTCGAGCGCGGCCAGACCGGCGGTGTCCACGGCGCCGGAGCAGAACAGGACGAGGAACTTGGCGGGGTCGGGGACGGGGAGGGGATTGGCCTCCACCGCGGCGCGCAGCTGCCCGGCGGTGCGCACCACGGTCGGCACGTCGAGCCCGAGTTCGGCGTTCACGGCCTCCCGCACCCGCCGGGCCACGGCGTCGGGCCGCGTCCCCTCGGCGCTGAACACCGCGTTGCCGCTCTGGAGGTGGGTGGCCACGTCGCCGTAGCCGAGTCCGGTGAGCAGGGAGCGCAGGTCGGCCATGGCGACGCGGCGGTGCGCACCGAGATTGATTCCGCGCAGCAGCGCGACGTACCTGGTCATGCCCACCATTGTGCCGAGACGGCGACGGTGTGTACAAGTGTTCGATCGCGGCTGTGGACAACCCTCCGCGACGCGGCCGACGACGGGGCCGTCCGTACCCGGCCACGGCGGGCGCGGCGGTGCCGCGGCTGCCGCACCCGGCCTCGCGAACGCGGCGGCCCTGCGGATTCCGACCCCTCCCGTGGGCCCCGGCGGGCGCCGCGGGTGCGTACGCTGGCACGCGTAGGCGCGGCTCCCTGGCCGCCGCGCAGACGTGAACCGCACCACGACCCCGGAGACGCCGTGCCGCGCCTGAGCCACACCTTCGACATCACCGCAGTGGACAGGGAGGTGGTCGAGCGTATCGTCGCCGCCCTGCACGAGGTCGCGCGCAGCTGCCGTTTCGACGGCCGGGGCTGGCTGCTGACCCCCGACGCGCCGACCCGGGCCCGTCTGGACCGGCGGGCCGACGAACTCGGCCTGCTCGACGGCGAGGAGGCCGAGCGGTTGCGGGAGGAGCGGCACCGCGCCGCCGAGGAACTGCGCGGGGGCGGCGCCGACACACCGGCCGAGGCCGACGAACTGACCGTGGCGGCCAGCGAGATCTCCCTCCAGTTGCAGCGGGGGCGCCACCTCGAACCCCGCAGCCACTACCTCATCGCCGAGCTGTCCCCCGAGGGCGTTCCCGTCGATCCCGCCGACGACGAGGAGAAGGGCTGGAGCGGCACGGGCGTGACCCTCACCTCCTGGGACGAGGCGGGCACCACCTCGGCCGAGTTCGCCATGCCCGACACCGTCGGTACGCAGGAGGACCCCGTGACGTGGGGAACCGTCACCCACGACGCCCCCGCCGGACTGCTCACCTGGAACGCGCGGGTGCGGCTGCCCGGGCGCGGCGCCTGGCTGCGGTCGGCCGAGGGCACCCTGGAGGTGGACACGGGCGCCTGGTACGAGGCCGTCGCGCGGGGCCGGGACACCCCTCCCGTGCAAGTGCGGGCCACGCACTCCCTGGCCCGGATCAGCGCCTGGCTGTCCCCTTCGGTCTCCGCCGACGGCCGCTGGGCGGTGGAGGCCGTGCTCGACGTGCGCGGCCGGGGCGTGTTCCGCCCGGTGGTGGCGGCGGCCTTCTGGGCTGTCACCGCCTCCTTCCGCAGGGAGGACAGGCGCACGGCCCGCCAGGAAGGCGGAGAGCCGACCACGCGCGAGCGCCTGGACCAGACCGCCCGCGCCTGGGACCGCGTCGCCCGCAACGCGCCCCGGATCCCGGAGCTGCTGCACGAGGTGGCCCGGGCCATGGCCGAGGCGACCCCCGGGGACTGACTCCCCGCCCTCCCCCGGGCGCTCCCGATCCGACCCCGCCGCTCCCGGCCCCGCTACCCGCCTCCGGAAACCCCTCCGCCCCGGAGCCCGCGCGCGGGTCAGTCCCGCTCGGCGCCCCACCCGGTCAGGGAGCGCACCCGCAGCTCGGTGAAGCGCGCGGTGTCGCGCTCCGACGAGAGCAGGCTGCCCACGACCGCGCACGCGAAGCCGAACGGCACCGCCAGCAGCGCCGGGTTCTCCATCGGGAAGAGCTGGACGTCGATCCAGGCGGGCAGCACCGACAGGTTCTCCCCGGTGACGGGGTCGGTCCTGCCCGACATCACCGGCGACAGCAGCATGAGCAGCAGGGTGGCGGACAGGCCGCCGTAGACGCCCCACTCCACACCCCTGGTGTTGAAGCGGCGCCAGAACATGGTGAGCACGATGACCGGCAGGTTGGCCGCGGCCGCGACGGCGAAGGCCAGCCCCACGAGGAAGGCCACGTTCATGTCCTGGGCCCGCACGGCCAGCACGACGGCCACGGCGCCGATCACGCAGGCGGAGAGCCGTGCCACACCCACCTCCTGCGACTCCCGGGGCCTGCCCCACATGAGGATGTGGCCGAACAGGTCGTGCGCGATCGAGGAGGACGAGGCCAGGGTGAGGCTGGCGATGACGGCGAGGATGGTGGCCAGCGCGACCGCCGAGACCAGCGCGAGCAGCACGGCCGCGCCCGCGGGACCGGCGGTCAGCCGCCCCACCTCCTCGGCGAGCATCGGCACCGCGGTGTTGCCCGAGGGGTCCGCGGCCGCGATGCGCTCGGAGCCGACCAGCGCCGCGGCGCCGAAGCCCAGGGCCAGCGTCATGAGGTAGAAGGCCCCGACCATGACGATCGTGCGGTTGACCGACGAGCGCGCCGCCCGGCCGTCGGGCACGGTGTAGAAGCGGATGAGGATGTGCGGCAGCGCGACGGTGCCCAGCACCAGGGCCAGCCCGAGGCTGATGAGGTCGAGCTTGTTGAACAGGGTCCGGGCGGGGTCGCCGGAGATCTCCACCCCGAAGCGCAGCCCCGGTTCCAGGAAGGCCCGACCGTGCCCGCTGGCCTCGGCGGCCCCGCCGAGCAGGGCGCGCGGGTCGAAGGCGAACAGGGTCAGCACCAGGGCGGTGAGCAGTCCGGTGGCGGCCAGCAGCGCGACCGCCTTGATGATCTGGAGCCAGGTGGCCGCCTTCATGCCGCCGTACATGACGTAGACGATCATGAGCACGCCCACGAGCACGATCACGCCCGTGCGGGCCTGCTCGGCGCCCATCCCCAGGAAGGTCCCGCCGTCGTGCAGGCCCAGCAGGACCGCGACCAGGGCCCCGGCGCCGACCATCTGCGCGACCAGGTAGAACACGCACACGGTGACGGTGGAGACGGTGCAGGCCAGGCGCACCCGCATCCGGTTCATCCGGAAGGCGGGCAGGTCGGCCATCGTGAAGCGGCCGGTGTTGCGCACCAGCTGGGCCATCGGCAGCACCAGCAGCCAGGCCACCAGGAAGCCGATGGAGTACAGGAAGCCGTCGTAGCCCTGGAGGGAGATCATCCCGGCGATGCCCAGGAAGGAGGCCGCGGACAGGTAGTCGCCGGTCAGGGCGAGCCCGTTCTGGGTGCTGGAGAAGCCGCGTCCGCCCGCGTAGAAGTCGACCGCGCCCCGGGTGGTGCGCCTGGCGCGGACGGTGACGGCGAGGGTGACCAGGACGAACAGGGCGCACAGGCCCACCGTCCAGGCGTGCGCGACGCCGAACTCGCTCCCCAGCGCGCCGCCCAGGGCGTCCAGGGGGTCGGCGGCCGCGGACGGAACGGTGGACGCGGACGGTGCTTCGGCAGCGGGCGGTTCGGTGGGCGCGGACGGTGCGGCAGCGGCGGGCGTTTCGGTGACCGCTGCCACTCCGGCGGCCACCGCGGCGGTGCCGTCCCCCGTGACGGCACCGCCCGCGGCCGCTGCGGCGGCGCTCATCGGCCCGCCGCCGTCCCGTCGGCGGCCTCCCCGCCGCGGGCCTCCTCGCGGATCTCCCGTGCGAGGGGGTCCAGGGAGCGTTCGGAGAAACGCCCGAACGTCCAGGCGAGCGCGAACACCCACAGGAACTGTCCGATTCCCATGACCAGTGCCACGTTCACCGAATCCGTGAGCGTCCTGCCCATGAAATCGCGCGCGTAGGCGGAGAGCAGAAGATAGGACAGGTAACCGAGCAGGAATGCCGATACCAGCAGTCCCGTCTGGAGCGCGAACCGCCTTCGGAGTTTCACGAAACGCGGATCGGCCGACACGCGCTCGCAGGCGCGCGTGCGTTCGGCCCGCGCGCGCCGCCGCTCCGCCGCGGACACGGTTCCCCCCGGTCGCGGCGCCTGCCCCCGGACGCCGACACGCCCTCTGTGGACACCCTCCATGTACTCGACCACGGCCCTCCCCCTGCTCCCTCTCTCCGGACGCCGCTCCCCCACGGCGTCCGCCGTTCCCCGTGTGCGCGGCGCGGGCGCCGCCACGGGTCCGCCCGGAGGGAACGGCCGAACACGGCTCTTTCCCCCGGATGGGGCAATACCCTAGCGATGCGCCCGGCGCCGTGTTCGCCAAACGCACAAATCGGTGTTCGGCAATGGCGCGAAAGCGTTTCGAGAAACGGACAAAAAACCGGAAGACAAACACGCGGTGCCATAACGGCCGCCCCGCCGCGGACGTGCGTCCCGCCGCCCGCACGGCGGGACGCACGTCCGCGGGCGCCCCGCCCGCGGACGCAGCGCCCGCGCGGACCCCCTGGTCACCCCGGGCACGCCCGCCGGACACGGGCGCACGCGCCCCCGAATCTTCGCTAGGCTTCGGGGCGACCCCGAACCCGTGACGGCACATCCGGCGTGCAGCCGGTTTGCGCTTTCGTACAGGTGTATGATTAATGGGTCCGCTCTGTTCACGCGATACCGAAGGGAAATCCCCGCCGTGGTCACCGAGGTCTTCACGCTCAAGTACTGCGATCCCCACGCCGTCAGCGAGGAGAAGGTCGAGGCGACTGAGGTCATCCAGTTCGCCTGGGAGGGTGTCGTCCGCGAGGTCGACGCGTGCGCCGACTGCTTCAAGGAGCACGAGGCCCGTCTGGAGCCCCTCGTCGACTACTCGCGTCCGGTGAAGAAGCGCCGCGTCACCAAGAAGGCCGCGTCCTCCTCCTCCGCGCCCGCCGAGGGCTCCGACGACTCCGCGGACGACGAGTCGAACTAGCCAGCGTCCCCGGGCGCGGACCCGCGCCCTCGGGAACGGCCTCATCGCGTCAACCGCGAGCGGGGGCCGACGACACCCCCCAGTGATCGTCGGCCCCCGCGTTCTGTGTGCGGCCCCGGGCGGGAGCCGCGTGCCCGGTCCCGGCCCGCGGGCCGCCGTCCCGGCACGCCCCGGGTTCACCGCGGACCTCCTCGGAGGGAGCGTGGGTCGGTGCCCCACCGCCGCGGAACGACGCTGTACCGCGGCGGCGGACACGCACCGACGTGCATCCAGGTTGGGTGCCGCGGGTTTCGGGGAGATTAGCCGTTCGTTGAGTTCATGAGGACATTGGATGACCCGCTCGTCACACCGCGCCCTCCGTTCTCAGGGGCGCCCCGAGACCAGCTCCCCGTCCTTCCAGACCGCCGCGACCTGGGGGACCCCCGGCCGGTAGGCGAGGTAGAGGTGGTTGGGCGCGTCCAGCAGGACCAGGTCGGCGCGCGCGCCGGGGGCCAGGTGGCCGACGTCGGTGCGGCGCAGCGCCCGTGCCCCTCCCGCGGTGGCCGCCCACACCGCCTCGTCGGGGGTCATGCCCATGTCGCGGACGGCGACCGCGACGCAGAAGGCCAGGCTGGAGGTGAAGCACGAACCCGGATTGCAGTCGCTGGCCAGGGCGACCAGGGCCCCGGCGTCGATGAGCGCGCGGGCGTCCGGGTAGGGCTGGCGGGTGGAGAAGTCCACCCCGGGCAGCAGGGTGGCGACCGTGGGCTCGGGGCGCGCGGCAGCCTGGGCCAGGGCGTCCACGTCCGCGGGTTCCAGGTGGGTGCAGTGGTCGACCGAGGCGGCGCCCAGTTCGACCGCCAGGCGCACGCCCGGCCCCGGGCCCAACTGGTTGCCGTGCACGCGGGGCAGCAGTCCGCGCTCCGTCCCGGCGGTCAGGACCCGGCGGGAGGCGTCCTCGTCGAAGGCGCCGCGCTCGCAGAAGACGTCGATCCACCGGGCGTGCGGCGCGCAGGCCTCCAGCATGGGCCCCGTGACCAGATCGACGTAGCCCTGGGGGTCGTCGGCGTACTCGGGCGCGACCACGTGCGCGCCCAGGAAGGTGACCTCGTCGGTGACGCGGGCGGCCACGGCCAGGCAGCGCTCCTCGTCGGCGGCGGTGAGCCCGTAGCCGGACTTGACCTCCAGGGTGGTGGTGCCCTGGGCGCGGGCCTCGCGGAGCAGGCGCCGGGCCCCCGCGAGCAGGTCGGAGTCGGAGGCCTCGCGGGTGGCGGCCACGGTGGTGCGGATGCCGCCCGCCGAGTAGGGCTGGCCGCTCATCCGGGCGGCGAACTCACGGCTGCGGTCGCCCGCGAAGACGATGTGTGAGTGGCTGTCGACGAACCCGGGGACGACGCAGCGCCCGGCGGCGTCGATCCGCGCGTCGGCGGCGGGCGCCTGGGCGCGCGGGCCCGACCAGGCCACCCGGCCGTCCTCGACGACCAGCGCCGCGTCCCGGACCTCGCCCACCGCGCCCCGTCCCCGGGAGGGGTCGTTGGTGACCAGGGTGGCGATGTCGTCGATGAGGATGCTCTCGGGTACGTCGCTCATGTGAGGACCTCCTTGATCAGATTCGTCAGTGGCGCAGGCCCTGTGCTTCAGGATTGGGATAGTCACCTTGAAGGCGAGAAAGACGCGCTACTCTGTGCGTTGATCCGATAACCAAGGATCACGCGGATGGGCTAGCCCTTCGGGGTCAACCGTGCCAGCCTGCGGAGACCTCTGGGAAGCCATGTCGATGAAGCAGGAACCAGCTCGTGCCGCGAGGCGCGCAGTACCGACCGTCTTGTTGAAGGCGGCCGGAATCCCTCTCTTTCAGGAGAGGGAGGAAGCCAAGACCGTGTCGAGTTCGCGTGCGGTATCGGGGACCAGGGTGTGGGCCCCGTCTCGGACGATCCAGCGACCGTCGGCCATCACGTGCCGCACGTCAGCGGAGGTGGCGGCGAAGACCACAGCGTCGGCGCACCGGGCCGGATCGGCACCGGCCAAGCGGATCCCGCTCAGAGGGACATTGACCAGGTCGGCCCGGGCGCCGGAGGCAAGGACTCCGGCGTCCGGAATCCCGATTTCACGTACCCAGCCCAGGCTGGCGTGCCCGTGCGCGGTGGCCGCGCGCAGCAGCTCCCCGGCACCCAGGGTGCCGCGCCGGTGAGTGCGCAGGCGCTCGTGGAGTTCGACCGCCCTGGCCTCCTCGAACATGTCGGTCAGGGCGTGCTGGTCGGTGCCCAGGCTGAGCGGGGCGGGCAGCAGGTCGCCGGTGCGCGGCAGGCCGTCGGCCAGGTCGCGCTCGGTCGTGGGGCACAGGCACACGGTCGCCCCGGACGAGCGCACGGCGGCGACGTCGGCGTCGCTCAGATGGGTGGCGTGCACCAGGCTGGTGCGCGGGGTGAGCGCGCCCGCGTCGGCGAGCACGGCCGTGGGGGTGCGGCCGTAGGCGGCCAGGCAGGCGGCGTTCTCGGCGGGCTGCTCGGAGACGTGGACGTGCAGCACGGCGTCGCGCCCGGCGGCGAACGCGGCCACATCGGGCAGCTGCGCGGCCGGGACGGCGCGCACCGAGTGGGCGGCCGCTCCCGTGCGCACGTGCCCGCCCCCGGGACGGAACGCGGCGGCGCGTTCGGCCCACCCGTCCGCGTCCCCGTCGCCGAAGCGCAGCTGGGGACCGGCCAGCGGCTGGTGGACGCCGTTCCCGTCCAGCCCGCCGGACAGGTAGCACACGTCCAGCAGGGTGATCCGGATCCCCGCGTCGGCCGCCGCGGCCGCCAGGGCGTGGCCCATGGCGTTGGGGTCGGCGTAGCGGCTCCCGCCGGGTGCGTGGTGCAGGTAGTGGAACTCGCCCACGCAGGTGATCCCGGCCAGGGCCATCTCGGCGTAGACCGCCCGGGCGAGGCGGTGGTAGGTGTCGGGGTCCAGTCGCTCCGCCACGCGGTACATGGTCTCGCGCCAGGTCCAGAAGGACCCGCCGCCGGCGTGGGTGCGTCCACGCAGCGCCCGGTGGAAGGCGTGCGAGTGGGCGTTGGCGAGTCCGGGCAGGGTGAGGCCGGTGAGGGTCTCGGCGTCCCCGGGGCGCGGCGTCGCGACCGTCACCGAGGTGATGCGGCCGTCGGCCACCTCCACGAGCACGCCGTGCTCGGGGGCACCGTCCTCGGCGCCGGTCCACGCCCACTCGCACCACAGGCGGTGGTCGCGCGGCCCCCGGGAACGCCCGGAGGCGGTTCCGCGGGCCCCGGGTCCGGCGCTCCCGCCGGGAGCGGAGGCGGCGGGGCCGGAGTCCGCGTCGGCCGTCATCGGTCCCCCTCCCGGACGGGGCGGGCGAGCAGGTCCTGGAGCACGTCGGCCAGGGCGAGCACCCCGGCGTGGCAGTCCTCGGGGCGGGCCCACTCCTCGGGGGAGTGCGACACCCCGGTCGGGTTGCGCACGTACAGCATCGCGGTGGGCACGTGCGCGGCGAGCACCCCGGCGTCGTGTCCGGCCCCGGTCGGCAGCACCGGCACCCGGGGGTCGGGGGCGCGGTCGGCGACCACGGCGGCCAGGCGGTCGCGCAGGCCGTGCGCGAACGACACGAGCGGGGTCAGGGACTCGTTGGCCGTCGCGCAGTCCACCCCGTGCTCGCGCGAGGCCCGCTCGGCGGCCTCGCGCACCCCGGCCACGACCGCGCCGAGCGCGGCCTCGTCGGCGGCGCGGGCGTCCAGCCAGGCGCTGACCAGGGACGGGATCGCGTTCGTGCCGTTGGGGCTGACCAGGGCCCTGGCCACGGTGGCACGGGCGCCGTGCTCCTCGGCCAGCGCGCGGGCCGCCAGGATCGTGTGCGCGAACGGCAGCATGGGGTCGCTGCGGTCGTCCAGGCGGGTGGTGCCCGCGTGGTCGGCACGGCCGGTGAAGTCCATCCGCCAGCGCCCGTGCGGCCAGATCGCACTGGCCACGCCCACCGGGTGGGCGGTCTCCTCCAGGGCGCGGCCCTGCTCCACGTGCAGTTCCACGAACACGTCCAGGTCCGCCAGCGCCCCGGGGTCGGCGCCGATGGCGTCGGGGTCGTGCCCGGCGGCCTCCATGGCCCGGGCCCAGGTGGTCCCGGAGGCGTCGGTGAGGCCGCGCGCCCGCTCGGGGGAGATCTCCCCGGCCGTCAGGCGGCTGCCCAGGCAGGGGACGCCGAACCGGCCGCCCTCCTCCTCGGCGAACACCGTGACGGCCAGCGGCCGGGCCGGGGTCAGTCCGCGCCGCCGCAGCTCGTCCACGGCTGCCAGGGCGCTGGCCACGCCGAGGGGTCCGTCGAAGGCCCCGCCGTCGGGGACCGAGTCCAGGTGGGAGCCGGTGGCCACCGCGCCCGGGCCGGGCTCTCCCCACCAGGCCCACAGGTTGCCGTTGCGGTCGGTGCGCACGTCCAGGTCCCGGGCGGCGGCGGCCTCGGTGAACCAGGCGCGGGCGTCGGCGTCGGCGCCGTTCCAGGCGTGGCGGCGGTAGCCGCCGCCGCGCGGGTCGCGGCCCACGGACACCAGGTCGGCCCACAGGCGGTCGAAGGCCCCGGGGTCGGGGGTGGTGGAATGGTCGCTCACAGGGTGTTTCCCCACGTCGAAGCGGATGGTCGTGCGCGCGGCCGGAGCCCGCCGGGGACGCCCCCGCAAGGGCGCCCCCGGCGCGGTTCAGTCCCCCTCGCGCATCGGGACGCGGATGCCGTGCTCGCGCGCGACGCGCCCGGCCTCGTCGTACCCGGCGTCCACGTGGCGGATGACGCCCATGGCGGGGTCGTTGGTGAGCACCCGCTCCAGCTTGGCGGCGGCCAGGTCGGTGCCGTCCGCGACGCTGACCTGCCCGGCGTGCAGCGAGCGGCCCATGCCCACTCCCCCGCCGTGGTGGATGGACACCCACGAGGCGCCGGAGGAGGTGTTGACCAGGGCGTTGAGCAGCGGCCAGTCCGCGATCGCGTCGGAGCCGTCCAGCATCCCCTCGGTCTCGCGGTAGGGGGAGGCCACCGAGCCGGTGTCCAGGTGGTCGCGGCCGATGGCCAGCGGCGCGCGGACCTCGCCGGAGGCCACCAGTTCGTTGAAGCGCGCACCGGCGGCGGCCCGCTCTCCCTGGCCGAGCCAGCAGATGCGGGCGGGCAGCCCCTGGAAGGCGACCCGCTCCCCCGCCATGCGGATCCACCGGGCCAGGTGCTCGTTGTCGGGGAACAGGTCCAGGACGGCCCGGTCGGTGCGGGCGATGTCGGCGGGGTCGCCCGACAGCGCCGCCCACCGGAACGGCCCCTTCCCCTCGCAGAACAGGGGCCGGATGTAGGCGGGGACGAACCCGGGGAAGTCGAAGGCGCGGGCGAAGCCGCCGCTGCGGGCCTCGTCGCGGATGGAGTTGCCGTAGTCGAAGACCTCGGCGCCCGCGTCCTGGAAGCCCACCATGGCCTCCACGTGCGCGGCCATGGACTCGCGGGCCCGGTCGGTGAACTCCTCGGGCCTGGCCGCGGCCAGGTCCCGCCAGTCCTCGAAGGCCACCCCGGCGGGCAGGTAGGCGAGGGGGTCGTGGGCGGAGGTCTGGTCGGTGACCACGTCGATCGGTGCGCCGCGCGAGAGCAGTTCGGGCAGGACCTCGGCGGCGTTGCCGAGCACTCCGACCGACAGCGGGCGGCGCTCGTCGCGCGCCCGCACGGCCAGTTCCAGGGCGTGGTCGAGGCTGTCGGCGCGCATGTCCAGGTAGCGGTGCTCGATGCGGCGTTCGATGCGGCTGGGGTCGCACTCGACCACGATCGCGACGCCGTCGTTCATGGTCACGGCCAGCGGCTGGGCTCCGCCCATGCCGCCGAGTCCGGCGGTGAGGGTGATGGTTCCGGCCAGGGTCCCGCCGCTGTGCCGGCCCGAACCGCTCAGCTTGGCGGCCACGGCGGCGAAGGTCTCGTAGGTGCCCTGGAGGATGCCCTGGGTGCCGATGTAGATCCACGAACCGGCGGTCATCTGCCCGTACATGGTCAGGCCCTGGGCCTCCAGGCGGCGGAACTCGGGCCAGTTCGCCCAGTCCCCCACCAGGTTGCTGTTGGCGATGAGCACGCGGGGAGCCCACTCGTGGGTGCGCATGATCCCGACCGGGCGGCCGGACTGCACGAGGAGGGTCTCGTCGCCCTCCAGGTCGCGCAGGGAGGCGGTGATGCGGTCGAAGCTGCGCCAGTCGCGCGCCGCCCTGCCCGTGCCGCCGTAGACCACCAGCTCCTCGGGGCGTTCGGCGACCTCGGGGTCGAGGTTGTTGTGGAACATGCGCAGGGCGGCCTCCTGCTGCCACCCCTTCGCGGACAGGGTGGTGCCGCGCGCGGCGCGGACGGTACGTGGACTGCTCACGCGGTCTCCTCGCGGTGTTCGGGTCGGTTCAGGCCAGGGGGACGACGGACTCGGCGGCTGCGAGCACGGAGCCGTCGGTGATCAGGTCGGCGACGGCGGCGATCTCGGGGGCCAGGTGGCGGTCGGGGCCGGGGCCGGAGACCTTCTCCCGTACGGTGCGCAGCACGGCTCCGGTGGCGGGGCCGGGCTCCAGCGGCGAGCGCAGATCCAGGGCGCGGGCGGCGGTGAGCAGCTCCACCGCCAGCACGCTGGTCAGCCCGTCCACGGCGCGGCGCAGTTTGCGGGCGGCCGACCAGCCCATGGACACGTGGTCCTCCTGCATGGCCGAGCTGGGGATGGAGTCGACGCTGGCGGGCACGGCCAGGCGCTTGAGCTCGGACACGATGGCGGCCTGCGTGTACTGGGCGATCATGTGCCCGGAGTCCACGCCGGGGTCGTCGGCCAGGAAGGCGGGCAGGCCGTGGGAGCGGGACACGTCGAGCATGCGGTCGGTGCGCCGCTCGGCGATGGAGGCGGTGTCGGCGACGGCGATGGCCAGGAAGTCGAGCACGTAGGCCACGGGCGCGCCGTGGAAGTTGCCGTTGGACTCCACCCGCCCGTCGTCCAGGACCACGGGGTTGTCGATGACGCTGTCGAGTTCGCGTCCGGCCACCAGCAGCGCGTGGGCGAGGGTGTCGCGGGCGGCGCCGGCCACCTGCGGGGCGCAGCGCAGCGAGTAGGCGTCCTGGACCCGGTTGCAGTCGGGGCCGCGGTGGGAGGCGACGATGGGCGAGGAGTCGAGCAGGGCGCGCAGGTTGGCCGCGGAGGCGGCCTGGCCGGGGTGGGGGCGCAGGCGCTGGAGCTCCTCGGCGAAGACGCGGTCGGTGCCCAGCAGCGCCTCGACGCTCATGGCGGCGGTGATGTCGGCGACCTTGAGCAGGCGCTCCAGGTCCATGCAGGCCAGCACGAGCATGCCGAGCATGCCGTCGGTGCCGTTGATCAGCGCCAGGCCCTCCTTGGCGCCCAGTTCGACCGGGCGGATCCCGGCCTCGTGCAGGGCGGTGTAGGCGGGCAGGTCCCGCCCGGCGGCGTCGCGGACCCGGCCCTCGCCCATCAGGGCCAGCGCCACGTGCGACAGGGGCGCCAGGTCCCCCGAGCAGCCCAGACTGCCGTACTCGTGCACGACCGGGGTGATGCGGGCGTTGAGCAGCGCGGCGAGGGTCTCGGCGGTGGCGACCTCCACGCCGGTGTTGCCCGAGGCCAGGGTGCGCAGACGCAGCAGCATGAGGGCGCGCACGACCTCGTCCTCCACCTCGGGTCCGGTCCCGGCGGCGTGCGAGCGGATGAGCGAACGCTGGAGGCGGGCCCGCAGGTCGGGGGCGATGTGGCGGGTGGCGAGCGCGCCGAAGCCGGTGCTGACTCCGTAGGCGGGAACCTCACCGCGGGCGAGCGACTCGACCCGTTCGCGGCCGTGGTGGAGGGCCTTGCGGGCCTGCTCGGACAGGGTGACACGGGCGCCGTGGCGGGCCACGTCGAGGATCTGGGCCGGGGTGAGCGGCGCATCGCCGACGACGACGGAAGGAACTGCTGTGGACATGCCTCCCATTTGACCCCCCGCGTGACCACTGGTGAAGAGCTGACACGAGGGTTCCGTCTGGGATCTCAGACAACAGGGGCGTCGCGCCGTGGGACAATCAGGGCATGAGCCTCGTTCCGGCGGCCACCCGCGCGCTGCGGCTGCTGCGCTTCCTGGCGACCCGCCCCGGGCCGGTGTCGGCCTCGGCGATCGCCGCCGAGCTGGACGTGCCCCGCTCCAGCGTGTACCAGCTGCTGGAGGCCATGGCGCGGGAGGGCTTCGTGACCCACCTGCCCGAGGAGCGCCGCTGGGGCCTGGGCGTGGCGGCCTTCGAGATCGGCTCGGCCTACCTGCGCCACGACGGCGTCGAGCGCCTGGCCCGTCCGCTGCTGCACCAGCTCACCGAGGCCACCGGCGCCACCGCGCACCTGGGCGTGCTGCACGGCGCCGACACCCTGTACCTGCTCAAGGAGCAGCCGCCGCACGCCCCGTCGCTGATCACCGGGGTGGGGGTGCGCCTGCCCGCGCACCTGACCGCCTCGGGGCGGGCCATGCTGGCCCGGCTGCCGCGCGCCCAGGTGCGCGCCCTGTACCCGGACGCGGCGGCCTTCACCACCCGCACCGGCCGGGGCCCGGCCTCGCCCGGCGAGCTGCGCCGGGTGCTGGCCGAGGAGCAGCGCCAGGGCTGGTCCATCGAGGACGGGCAGGTCACCGAGGGCTTCGTGTCGGTGGCCGCGGCCGCCTGCGACCACAACGGCCGCCCCGCCGCGGCGATCAGCCTGACGGTGCCCAGCGCGCGGCCGGTCACCCCGCAGGCGCTGGCCGGGCGGGTGCGCGACGCGGCGGCCGACCTGACCCGCCGCCTGGACGGCCGCGCCTCACCGTAGCGGCGGGGTCCGCTCCACGACCGAGGGCAGCGGGGCCGTGCGCTCCACCATCCGCAGGATCTTCTCCTTGAGGTCGGCGGGCACCTGCACGTAGAACTGCGTGGGCGCGTCCACGGCCTCCAGGTCCAGGCTCTCGGCGGTCTCGGCCCAGCTGGGCAGCTCGGCGTCGGTGCGGTGGGTGTCCAGCACGAACTCGATGAAGTAGGTGAGCCTGCGCCCGCCGGTGTGCACCTCGCGGATGCGCCGGATCTCCGTCCAGGCGATGAACGTCCCCTCGCCGGGGAACCACCACTTGCGCTCCTGCAGGACCGTGACGCCGTCGCTGTCGGCGCTGATGCCCTGCCGGGTGATGCGCTGGGGCAGCCCGCGCAGCACGAACACGTTGCTCCCCGGGCCCACGAAGAGCATGGCCAGACCCGCGAGGGCCCACAGCGTCACCGAGCCGACCGTGGTCTCCTCGCGCAGCACGTGCCAGAGCATCGACCCCAGCACCACCACGAACCCCGCCGTGAGGGCGGCGGAGAAGTAGGCCACGGCCATCCACATGCGCGTGTTGGGGCCGCGCAGGCTGACGTACCTGCGCAGGTGGGAGACGCTCTCGGGCGTTCGGGTCAGGTCTGAGGGAACACCTCGGGGGGCGGCGGGGGCGTCCGCGGGTTCGGGGGAGGCCATACCCACCATTGTCCCCACTCCGGCGGGTGCTCCGTGCGCCGGACCCGCACGGCCGCGGGGAGGATGGGCCAAAGCACGGGTGGAGGCGGCCGGGGAGCGCTAGAGTCCGGTCCATGAGGCCGAACACGAGCGAGTACGACACCGAGCTGAGGCTGAACGGCGAGGTGATCGTTCTGGACGGGGTGCCCTACCAGGGGCGCACCGTGCTTCCGGAGGGGCCGGACAGGTTCGCCTGCCTGGAGCGCTGGGCCAAGGGGGTGGCCGAGACCCTGGGGGAACCGGTGACCTGGCGCGCCGCGGAGAACGGGCGGCTGGCCGGGCGCGGGACGGTCCAGCCCGGTCCCGGGGCTCAGAACCGCCGGGCGCTCTGAGCCCCGCACTTGGCGCACTGGAACTTGCGGTCGTCGCCGAGTATCCAGTCGTGGTCCCCGCCGGTGGGGCACGTAGACATCGACACCATCTCCTCACAGGGCTGTCGGGGTGCGTGCCGATCACTCTATTTCCCAAGAACCACACCAGTCCCGAGAATGAGAAGTTCGTCCTCGTATTCACGTACGTCCGGGGCGTCGGACCCGGTCACCGGGCCCGGACACACGCGTGGGGCCCGTCGCGGTCGCGACGGGCCCCACGGAAAGCCTGTGGGGGAAGGAGCGGCTAGTTCTGCCTGGCCCTCATGTGGGCCTCGACGGCGGCGCGGTCGGCGCGCAGCTTGGCCAGGGCCTCGTCGAGGATGAGCTTGCCCTCCTCCTCGCTGCGGCGCTCCTTCACGTACGCCAGGTGGGTCTTGTACGGCTCGGTGCGCGGCGGCGACGGGGGGTTCGCCTTGTCCTTGCCCGCGGGGAAGCCGCAGCGCGGGCAGTCCCACTCGTCGGGGACCAGCGCCTCGCTCGCGAAGCTGGGCACGACCTCGTGCAGGTTCGCGCAGTAGAACGGAACCCGGACGCGCGGAGCGGCCTCGCCCCGCTCGGCCTCACCCATGGGACCGGCTCCGACACGGCTGCCACGAATGGCACTGCCACTACCCACGAAAAACTCCTTCGGCGAACTCGCTCACCGGTTCTCGGGCGAGCTTGACGGTGGACGGGGTGTGCCCGCGGGTCGCGGGCTACATGCCCCGGTTGATCAGCAGGCCGAGGATGACGATGGCGATGATCCACACGACCCCGATCGCGATGGTCATCCGGTCGAGGTTGCGCTCGACCACCGACGATCCGCCGAGCGAGGACGTGACGCCGCCGCCGAACATGTCGGAGAGACCGCCGCCCTTGCCCTTGTGCATGAGCACCAGGAGGACCAACAGCACGCTGAGAAGCATCACGAGGATGGACAGACCGAGGATCACACGCTCACCCGTAGCTCGACCCCGAAGCGGGGGGGTTATGGACCGACCCTCGTTTCCCGTGCGCACCAGCGGTGACACCGGACCGGCGCGGGCACCTGGGAATCAGGGGACCGGGGACAATTTCGGATTTTACCGTGCCCTTGGCGGCACGGGCGGGGGAAACCGCGAGGCACGGAGAACCCCACAGCGAAGTCTAGCCCGACCCGGCGACCTGTCGGGCACCCCGCCCGTCACCATCGGGCATCGAAGCGTGACGGGCGGGGTCCGCGCCGCGGCTAGTTGTCGCCGAAGCGGATGATCTTCACGAACTCGTCGGCCTTGAGGCAGGCGCCGCCGACCAGGGCCCCGTCGACGTCGTCCTTGGCCATGATGCCGGGGGCGTTGTCGCCCTTGACCGAACCGCCGTAGAGGACGCGCACCGCGCCCGCGACCTCGGGCGAGTACAGCTCGGCCAGGCGCGCGCGGACGGCCGAGCACACCTCCTGGGCGTCCTCGGGGGTGGCGACCTCGCCGGTGCCGATGGCCCACACGGGCTCGTAGGCGACGACGATCCTCTCGGCCTGCTCGGCCGGGACCTCCTTGAGGGCGCCGTCCAGCTGGGCCAGGACGTGCTCGACCTGCTGGCCCGCCTTGCGGACCTCCAGGCCCTCGCCCACGCACAGGATCGGGACGATGCCGTTGGCGAACGCCGCCTTGACCTTGGTGTTGACCAGGGCGTCGTCCTCGCGGTGGTACTCGCGGCGCTCGGAGTGGCCCACCAGCACGTAGGAGCAGTCCAGCTTGGCCAGCATGGACCCGGAGATCTCGCCGGTGTAGGCGCCCTTCTCGTGCGCGGAGATGTCCTGGGCGCCGTAGACGATCTTGAGCTTGTCGCCGTCGACCAGGGTCTGGACGCTGCGCAGGTCGGTGAACGGCGGCAGGACGACGACCTCGGCCTTGTCGTAGTCCTTGTCGTTGAGCGCGAACGCCAGCTTCTGGACGAGCGCGATCGCCTCCAGGTGGTTGTTGTTCATCTTCCAGTTGCCCGCGATGAGCGGCAGGCGCTGGGACATGTCGGCACTTCCTCGTCTGTGAAAGGGGACTTCGGGCTTACTTCAGGGCGTCGATACCGGGCAGGTCCTTGCCCTCCAGGTACTCCAGGCTGGCGCCGCCGCCGGTGGAGATGTGGCCGAAGGCCGCCTCGTCGAAGCCCAGCGCGCGCACGGCCGCGGCGGAGTCGCCGCCGCCGACCACGGTGAAGGCGCCGGAGTCGATCAGGGCCTGGGCCAGCGCGCGGGTGCCCCCGGCGTAGGGCTCCATCTCGAAGACGCCCATCGGGCCGTTCCAGAACACGGTGCGGGCGTCGGTCAGCTTCCGCGCGAAGAGCTCCTGGCTGCGGGGGCCGATGTCCAGGCCCATCCGGTCTGCCGGGATGGCCTCGACGGCGACCGCGTCGTGCGCGGCGTCGGCGGAGAACTTCTCGGCGGCCACCACGTCCACCGGCAGGACGATCTCGACGCCCTCGCGCTCGGCGCGCTCCAGGTAGCCCTTGACGGTGTCGAGCTGGTCGGCCTCCAGCAGGCTGGAGCCGACCTCGTGGCCCTGGGCCTTGAGGAAGGTGAAGACCATGCCGCCGCCGATGAGCAGGCGGTCCGCGGTGCCCAGCAGGTTGTCGATGACGCCGAGCTTGTCGGAGACCTTGGAGCCGCCCAGGACCACGGCGTAGGGACGCTGGGGGTCGCCGGTGAGCCTGCGCAGCACCTCGACCTCGTTCAGCACCAGGCCGCCGACGGCGTGCGGCAGCCTGCCGGGCAGGTCGTAGACGCTGGCGTGCTTGCGGTGCACGGCGCCGAAGGCGTCGCCCACGTACAGGTCGGCGAGCTGGGCGAAGCGGTCGGCGAGCTCCCCGCGCTCGGCGTCGTCCTTGCTGGTCTCCCCCGGCTCGAAGCGCACGTTCTCCAGCAGGGCGACCTGACCGTCCGTGAGGGCCTCGGAGGTGGCGCGGGCCGACTCCCCGGCGGTGTCGGAGGCGAAGGCCACCTCGGCGCCGAGCAGTTCACCCAGGCGGGCGGCGACCGGGCGCAGCGAGTAGCGGGGGTCCGGGGCGCCCTTGGGGCGGCCCAGGTGGGCGGCGACGATGACGCGGGCGCCGCGCTCGCGCAGCGCGGAGATGGTGGGCACGGCCGCGCGGATGCGCCCGTCGTCGGTGATGCGGTCGCCGTCCAGGGGCACGTTCAGGTCGGCCCGGACGAACACGCGCCTGCCGGAGACGTCGAGGTCGTCGATCGTCCGCATGCTGGGTCTCCTCTTGGAATGTGGGGTGTGGCGGTCCCGGGCGGTGGAGCCGGGAGGGGCGTGCACGACGGCACCCCTCCGCGCGCACTGCGGGCGAAGGGGTGCCGTCTCACGCGCCGGTGGCCATGAGGGCCGTGGACGCTACAGGCCGGAGCCGACCAGCTTGGCCAGGTCGACCAGGCGGTTGGAGTAGCCCCACTCGTTGTCGTACCAGCCGACGATCTTGACCTGGTTGCCGAAGGCCATGGTCAGCTTGGAGTCGAAGGTGCACGAGGGCGAGGTGCCGACGATGTCGGAGGAGACGATCTCGTCCTCGGTGTAGACGAGCACGTCCTTGAGCGGACCCTCGGCGGCGGCCTTGAACGCGGCGTTGACCTCGTCCTTGGTGACCTCGCGCTCCAGGGTGACGACCAGGTCGGTCACGGAGCCGTCGGGCACGGGGACGCGCATGGCCATGCCGTCCAGCTTGCCCTGGAGCTCGGGGATGACCAGCGCGGTGGCCTTGGCGGCACCGGTGGTGGTCGGGATGATGTTCTGCGCGGCCGCGCGGGCGCGACGCAGGTCCTTGTGCGGGAAGTCCAGGATGACCTGGTCGTTGGTGTAGGCGTGGACCGTGGTCATCAGGCCCTGCTTGACGCCGAAGTTGTCCAGGAGGACCTTGGCCATCGGCGCGACGCAGTTGGTGGTGCAGGAGGCGTTGGAGATGACGTGGTGGTTGGCCGCGTCGTACTTGTCGTCGTTGACGCCCATGACGACGGTGATGTCCTCGCCCTTGGCCGGGGCGGAGATGATGACCTTCTTGGCGCCGGCCTCGATGTGCTTCTTGGCGTCCTCGGCCTTGGTGAAGATGCCGGTGGACTCGACCACCACGTCCACGTTCAGGTCCGACCAGGGCAGCTGGGCCGGGTCGCGCTGGGCCAGGACCTTGATGGTCTTGTCGCCCACGCGGATGAAGTCGTCGCCGACCTCGACGTCGCCCTCCAGGGTGCCGAGCACGGTGTCGTACTTGAGCAGGTGCGCGAGCGTCTTGGTGTCGGTGAGGTCGTTGACCGCGACGATTTCGATGTCGCTACCACCAGCGGCGACCGCGCGCCAGAAATTGCGGCCGATCCTGCCGAAGCCGTTGACGCCTACACGGATGGTCACGGAACCAATCTCCTCATATATCGCACATCATTTCCACCCGGGCATTAACCCCCGCCCGGAACGCCGTACTCCGGGATCAACCGGTCGACCGCCATGAGCAGGTTCAACGCACACCGGGTGTTCACCACGAGCCTAGCGGAGCACCGGCGAAGAGCCGCTGCTGGGCCACGGCCGAGCCTGCGGGCCCGGTGGATTCGCGACCATCCTGGCACTGCGAGGCGGAGAGGTCTATACCATTTTCCGAAGTTATCCCGGAGTTTTCGCAGTTAACAAAGCCGAACATCGGTGTTACGGCGCCAACGCCCGGGGGCCGGGGGGAGGGCTCCGGGTCAGGGGACCAGCATGTCCGGGGTCAGGTTGGCCTCGGTGCCCTCGATGCCCAGGTCGCTCGCGCGCTTGTCGGCCATCGCCAGCAGCCTGCGGATACGTCCGGCGATGGCGTCCTTGGTCAGCGGCGGGACGGACAGCTGTCCCAGCTCCTCCAGGGAGGCCTGCTTGTGCGCCAGGCGCAGCTGACCCGCGGCCACCAGGTGCTTGGGCGCGTCCTCGCCCAGGATCTCCAGGGCCCGCTCCACGCGCGCGCCCGCGGCCACCGCCGCCCGCGCGCTGCGCCGCAGGTTCGCGTCGTCGAAGTTGGCCAGCCGGTTGGCGGTGGCGCGCACCTCCCGGCGCATCCGCCGCTCCTCCCAGGCCAGCACGCTCTGGTGCGCGCCCAGCAGGGTCAGCAGCGCACCGATGGAGTCGCCGTCGCGGACCACCACCCGGTCCACGCCGCGCACCTCGCGCGCCTTGGCGTGCACCTTGAGCCGGCGTGCGGCGCCCACCAGCGCCAGCGCGGCCTCCGGCCCGGGGCAGGTCACCTCCAGCGACATCGACCGGCCCGGCTCGGTCAG
The DNA here is from genome assembly GCF_000381685.1 of Nocardiopsis sp. CNS-639. Classification (NCBI taxonomy): domain Bacteria; kingdom Bacillati; phylum Actinomycetota; class Actinomycetes; order Streptosporangiales; family Nocardiopsidaceae; genus Nocardiopsis; species Nocardiopsis sp. CNS-639. The sequence goes on along the minus strand of NZ_KB906871.1, from coordinate 34,312 downwards.
GGAGCCGTGCGCGATGAACGCGCCCCGCCAGGCCGACTCGGCGTCGCAGGCTCCGCCGGCCACCACGTGCCGGGGCAGGCCGCGCACCGGGCGGCCGTTGTTGTCCACCAGCCCCGTCTGCCGGGCCAGCGACTCGCCGTCCTTGATCACCCGGACCACGTACCGGTTGCCCTTGCGCAGGCCGCTCGGGGACAGCACGACCACCTCGGACTCGTGGCCGAAGACCTCGGAGATGTCCTTGCGCAGGCGGCGCGCGGCCGCGCCCGTGTCGAGTTCGGCCTCGATCACGATGCGCCCGCCCACCAGGTGCAGGCCCCCGGTGAACCGCAGGATGGTGGACACCTCGGCTTTGCGGCAGCATGGCTTGAGAATGGTCAGCCGGCTCAACTCATCCTTCACCACGCCGGTCATCGCCATCGCTGAGGTCCTCCCCGTCACACAACCCGACCCGGCACCACGCACTCGGCACCGGGGATGCGCCGCCGTGGCCCGGCCACGAGCGGCTTACTCCGTGGCAGACTACGTGACCGGGCGCTGGCTGCCGACCCCCGCACGGCGTGTTGCCCATCCGCCGACCAGCCGCGCCGCACGCCCTGGGGGCCTTCGTGCCGGTGTGCGGCCAATTGCCCTCGACCTGCGAGGACCGCGGCCCTCAGCCCTCCAGGATCCTCTCGAAGGCCGCCGCGAGCCGGTCGGGGTCGTGTCTCGGTGTGCCGTCGTCGCGGGACAGCTCCGCCAGCTCCAGGCGCCCGCCCAGCTCGCCGACCGCCCGCACCAGGGGCTCGGGCTCCTCCACGGTCCCCCGGTCGGCGAGCACCACGTCCACCCCCAGCTTGGGCGCGTGCTCGCGCAGCACCTCCAGGTAGGTCTCGGGGCGGAAGCCGTCGGTCTCGCCCCGCTGCGGGGACAGGTTCAGCGCCACCATGCGCTTGGCGCGGGTGGTGACCAGGGCGTGCGCCAGGTCCGGGACCAGCAGGTGGGGCAGCACGCTGGTGAACCACGACCCGGGGCCGAACACCACCCAGTCGGCCTCGCGCACCGCCTTGACCGCCTGCGGACTGGCGGGCGGGTCCTCGGGGATGAGTGAGATGGAGCGCACCTTGCCGCTGGTGCTGGCGCACGCCACCTGGCCGCGCACCGTGGTCAGCTCCTCGGGCCGCGCCGGGTCGATCCCCGACACCTCGGCGGCGATGTCCAGCGGCACCGACGACATCGGCAGCACCCTGCCGTGCGCGCCCAGCAGCTGGCCGACCCAGTCCAGGCCCGCCACGGAGTCGCCGAGCAGCTCCCACAGGGCCACGATCAGCAGGTTGCCGACCGCGTGGCCGTGCAGTTCGCCCTCGGAGCGGAAGCGGTGCTGGATCACCTCGCTCCAGGTGTGGCCCCACTCGTCGTCGCCGCACAGCGCGGCCAGCGCCATGCGCAGGTCACCGGGGGGCAGGACCCCCAGCTCCCGGCGCAGGCGGCCGCTGGAGCCGCCGTCGTCGGCGACGGTGACGACCGCCGTCACGTCGGTCGTCACCCTGCGCAGGGCCGACAGGGAGGCGTGCAGGCCGTGCCCGCCCCCCAACGCGACCACCCGGGGCGGACGCCGCCCGTCACCGTCGGGTGCTGTGCTCTTCGCCATGGCTGTGGTCTGCCCCTCGTCCCATGTCCACCGGACGAATCGGACCGTACCACCGAGAACGGTGCACCGCGGGCAGGGCGCGTGTCGGGCGCCCGCGGGTCACTCCCGGCCGACGTCCCGGTGGACCACGTGCACGTCCACACCCTGCCCGCGCAACCGGTCGGCGAACTGCTCGGCCATGGCCACGCTGCGGTGCTTGCCCCCGGTGCAGCCCACCGCCAGCGTCATGTAGTGCTTGCCCTCGCGCTGGTACCCGGCGATGGTCAGCTTGAGGACGTCGGAGTAGGCCTCCAGCATCTCCTTGGCCCCGTCCTGGGCCAGGACGTAGTCGCGCACCGCGTCGTCACGGCCGTTCATCGGGCGCAGCTCGGGCACCCAGTGGGGGTTGGGCAGGAAACGGCAGTCCAGCACCAGGTCCGCGTCCACGGGCAGGCCGTGCTTGAACCCGAAGGAGACCACGTTGGCGCGGGGGCGCGCCTCGTCGCTCTCCCCGAAGAAGCCGATCACCCGGGCCTTGAGCTGGTGCACGTTGAGCTGGGAGGTGTCGATGACCAGGTCGGCCTCGCCGCGCACCGCCCGCAGGGTCTCGCGCTCGCGGTCGATGCCGTCGGTCAGGCGCCCGTCGCCCTGGAGGGGGTGGGGCCTGCGCACGCCCTCGAACCGGCGAACCAGGGCGTCGTCACCGGCCTCCAGGTAGAGCACGCGCGCGGTGATGTCGCGCTTGCGCAGTTCCTCCACCGTGGACAGCAGGTCCTCGGTGAAGGCCAGCGAGCGCACGTCCACGACCACGGCGACCCGCGGCACCGCCCCGTGCGTGCGTCCGGCCAGCTCGATCATCGTCGGCAGCAGGCCGGGCGGCAGGTTGTCCACCACGAACCAGTCCAGGTCCTCCAGGGCCCTGGCCGCCGTGCTGCGGCCCGCACCGGACATGCCGGTGACGATGACCACCTCGGGTGGCAGTTCCCCACCCAGTTCGACCGTCATGCGTCTCCTCCCCCGTCAGTGATGTGCTGTACTGGTGCCCCGTCGCCCCGCCCCTCCGTCGTGGCGGGGCCTCCGGACAGGTGCGCGTGCACGGCCTCGGCCAGCTTGGGGCCGATCCCGGGCACCGCCGCGATCTCCTCGGCCGTGGCCGAGGCGAGCCTGCGCACCGAGCCGAACGCCTTGATCAGGGCCGTCCTGCGGGACGGCCCCAGACCGGGCAGCTCGTCCAGGCTGCTGCCGGTCAGCGCCTTGGCGCGCTTGTGCCTGTGGTACTGGATGGCGAAGCGGTGGGCCTCGTCGCGCACCCGCTGGAGCAGGTAGAGCCCCTCGCCCGCGCGGGGCAGGATCACCGGGTCCTCGTCGCCGGGCAACCACACCTCCTCCAGGCGCTTGGCCAGACCGCACACGGCGACGTCCTCGATCCCGAGTTCGTCCAGGGCGCGGCGCGCCGCCTCGGCCTGGGGCCGGGCGCCGTCCACCACCACCAGGTTAGGCGGATAGGCGAACTTCCCGGGTGACGGCTCGTCGTCGCTTTGGTGACCACCGTGGTCGCCGGTCTCCCCCATGCGGGCGACCTCGCCGCTGCGGGCGCTCTCCTCCAGGTAGCGCCGGAAGCGCCGGTGGACGACCTCGTACATGGCCGCGACGTCGTGCTGTTCTCGGCCGCCCTCGCCGCTGCCGCGGACGGAGAAGCGGCGGTACTCGGACTTGCGGGCCAGGCCGTCCTCGAAGACGACCATGGACGCCACCACGTGCTCGCCCTGGAGGTTGGAGATGTCGAAGCACTCGATGCGCAGCGGCGCCTCGGACAGCTCCAGGGCCTCCTGGATCTCCTGGAGGGCGCGGCCGCGGGTGCTCAGGTCCCCGGCCCGGTGGGTCTTGTGCCGGGCCAGCGACTCGGCCGCGTTCTTGGAGACGGTCTCCATCAGGGACTTCTTGTCGCCCCGCTGCGGCACCCGCAGGTCCACCGAGGAGCCGCGGTGCTCCGACAGCCAGGCGGCCATGGCCTCGGGGTCGGCGGGCTCGTGGGAGACCAGGACCTCGCGGGGGACGGCGGTGCCGGTGCCCCCGCTCTCGTCGTCGCCCCGGGTGGGGCCGTAGATCTGGCCGAGGAAGGTCGCGATCAGCTCGCCGGGGCCGTCGTCGGCCACCTTGTCCACCACGTAGCCGCGCTGTCCGCGGATGCGCCCGCCGCGCACGTGGAAGATCTGCACGGCCGCCTCCAACTGGTCGTCGGCCACGGCGATGACGTCGCAGTCGGTGGAGTCGGGCAGGACGACGGCCTGCTTCTCCAGGGCGGCGCGCAGGGCCTCGATGTCGTCGCGGATGCGGGCGGCCCGCTCGTACTCCATCTCCCCGGCGGCCTCGCGCATCCGCCCCTCCAGCTCGCGCAGGAACCGGCCGGTGTCGCCCGCCAGGAAGGAGCAGAAGTCCTCGGCCAGGGCCCGGTGTTCCTCGGGCGAGGCCTTGCCCACGCAGGGGGCCACGCACTTGCCGATGTAGCCGAGCAGGCAGGGGCGGCCGCTGTTGCGGGCGCCGCGGAACACCCCCGGGGAGCAGGTGCGCACGGGGAAGACCCGCAGCAGCAGGTCCACGGTCTCGCGGATGGCCCAGGCGTGGGAGTAGGGGCCGAAGTAGCGCACCCCCCTGCGCTTGGCGCCGCGCATGACCTGCACCCGGGGGAACTCCTCTTGGAGGGTGACCGCCAGGTAGGGGTAGCTCTTGTCGTCGCGGTACTTGACGTTGAACCGGGGGTCGTACTGCTTGATCCAGGAGTACTCCAGCTGGAGGGCCTCCACCTCGGTGCCCACGATCGTCCAGTCGACGTCGGCCGCGGTGGAGACCATCTGCTGCGTGCGCGGGTGCAGTCCGGCGAAGTCGCGGAAGTAGGAGGAGAGGCGCGACCGCAGGTTCTTGGCCTTGCCCACGTAGATCACGCGTCCGGAGGAGTCCCGGAACCGGTACACGCCCGGGTCGGTGGGGATGGAACCGGGCGCGGGGCGCAGGTGAGGAGTCGCAGCCATGGTCCCATTGTGGTAGGTCGGGGGGACATACGGCCAACCGAGCCCCGTACGCCCCGTGCGTGGCACGTCTCACCCCGCCGCCCCTCCCCCGCGCGCCCCACCCGCCCCGCGGGCGCCGCACGCGCCCGCGTCCCTCGGGCGCGGGTAAGCGAAACGTCACGATTGGGTATCCGCATGCTCTAGGTTGGGCGGGTACACAGGAACTTCCCGACATCGACGACAAGAGGGGGCCCTTCGTCGTGAGCCTGCCCCAATGGATCACGGTCGGCGTCACCGTCATGGTCGCGGTGCTGCTGGTCTTCGCCGTGCGCTGGGTGCTCAAGCACAAGCTGGGCAAAGCCTGGCGGGTGTCCCAGCACGTGGTCCACCGCACGACCTACACCAGTTACGGCGCGGCCGCGGTGGTCGGCGCGAACCTGTCGCTGCCCAGCCCCGCCAACGTGGACTGGGGCACGTACCAGGCCATCGACCACGCGATGAGCATCCTCATGATCGCGACGCTGACGGGCCTGGGCGTCAGCCTGGCCTACGCGGTCACGGACATGGTGCTGGCCCGGCTGTCGGTCGCCAACGGCGACGCCGACCGCAAGGCGCGGCGCATCCAGACCCAGGTGCGGCTGCTGCGCCGGGTGATCACCTCGATCATCGTGGTGCTGGCGGTCGCCGCCATCCTGTTCACCTTCGACGAGGTCCGCGCGCTCGGCGCCGGGCTGCTGGCATCCGCGGGCATCATCGGCATCGTGGCCGGTGTGGCGGCCCAGTCCACACTGGCCAACCTGTTCGCCGGGCTCCAGCTGGCCTTCAGCGACGCCCTGCGCATCGGCGACGTGGTCGTGGTCGAGGGCGAGTGGGGCCGGGTCGAGGAGCTGAGCCTGGTCAACGTCACCATCAAGATCTGGGACGAGCGCCGCCTGGTGGTCCCGGTCGCCAACTTCACCACGACCAGCTTCGAGAACTGGACCAAGCAGGGCACGGCGATCACCGCCAAGGTGGTGTTCCCGCTGGACTGGGAGGTGCCGATCGAGGAGATGCGCGAGGAGACCGGGCGCCTGATCACCCGCAGCGACCACTGGGACGGGCGCAGCTGGTCCTGCCAGGTCGTGGACATCGCCCCGAGCGGCGAGGTGCTGGTGCGGGTGGTGGCCACCGCCGCCGACACCGGGCACCAGTGGGACATCGCCTGCGAGATCCGCGAGCACCTCATCGGCTGGCTGGTCGAGAACTACCCCGAGTCCCTGCCGCGCCACCGCGCCCAGTTCCTGGCCTCCGAGGACGCGGACGAGGCCGCCTACGCCGCCCAGTTCCCCACCTCGGCGTTCCGGCGCCACGAGCCCAACGGCGTCAGCGGCCCGCCCGGGGGCGACCCCGGCGAGGCCTGAGCCCGACCGGTTCACACACGCGACGGCGCCCGGAGCGGAAGATCCGCTCCGGGCGCCGTGGTGTCGCGGCGGGCGGGTCCGTGGGCTCCTCGCTCCGGCCCGCCCGCCGGCCCCTTTCAGGAGGAGGGGCCCTGGAGGATGATGTCGGTGCCCTCGACGGTGACCTCGAACGGCTCCAGCGGCTCCTGGGCCGGCCCCACCAGCGCCTCCCCGGTGGAGATGTCGAACTCGCTGCCGTGGCACAGGCACCGGATGACCTCGTCCACCTCCTGGACGGTGCAGCCCGCGTGCGTGCACGAGGCGCCGAAGGCCCGGTACTGGCCCGCCTCGGGCTGGGTCACGACCAGTTTGCTGTTGCTGAAGACCGCTCCCGCGCCCTCGGGGACGTCGGTGGTCTGGCCGACCACCTGGCCGTACCGGACCTCCTGCGGCTTGGGCTCCTGTCCGCCGCAGGCGCTCACGGCCGTGACGGCCGCGGCCGTCCCCGCCGTCCCGAGCAGTCGGCGCCTGCTCATCCCGCACCCGCACGTCCTCTTACCGGCCACGACGAAACGCTCCTCACCTGCGCCGAAATATCACTACACAATGTAGTAGGTACGGCGGGGTGCCCGGGTTCCGGGGTGCGCGCGATAACCCTCAGGCCCGCGGCGGATACGGGTGCGCCTTCGGGGGTTGCGGGCCCGCCGCGGCCACGTCGAGCACCACGGTGCCAGCGATCCGGTCGTGCAGCCCCTGCCGGTTGGGCCGGTTCCAGGCGGCCATCCCGCCGGTGAGCAGCGCCGTCACCGCCACCAGGAACCACCAGAACCAGACGGCGCTGAAGAACAGGAAGAACAGCAGGAAGGGCAGGGCCAGCAGCGCGGCGCGCACCGTCAGGGCGGCGAGCGGCAGGGCGCCCAGGCTGCCGTTCCCGGCCTGGGGCGCGACCCTGAGTCCGACGCGGCGCTTGCCCAGCGTCTGCTGCCAGCGGGAGAGGGCGAGGGTCTCATAGCCCGCGTAGAGCAGGAAGAAGGTCACCGACAGGAAGAACGGGTAGCGGTCGCCGATGCCGGTGGTGTCGCCGGAGCCGACCGCCTGGACGCCCACCCAGGCCAGGGAGAGCACGAGCGCCAGCAGCAGCGCGGGCAGGGCGACCAGGAGCAGGTCGATGCCGCGCGCGTACGCCCGCGTACGCCAGGCGGCCAGCGGGTAGAGCCGCTCCACGGGTTCGGCGTCCGGGGCGGCGTCCGGGGCGCCGGAGCGGTCGCCGTCGTGGAAGCCGGGGGTCTCCCCGTGTCCGGGGTGGGACGGGAGCCGCTGGGTTTCCGGAGGCGTCGGCCCGCCGCGGTCCGGTCGGGGAGGGACGTTCATGGGCGGGCCAACCTCCAGGGCGGTTCGTCGGAGTCGCGCGGGGGCCGGGCGCGGACGCGGCGCCCGGGGCGGGGATCGCCGGGCGGGACGCGGATACGTTCGACTCTACTCAGGTGAGACATGTGTCGCGAACCCGCCAACCCGACGTGGCCGTAGGCAGCGCAGCGCCCCGCCCCACGGGGACCGGGACGGGGCGCGGCGGTGCCGTCGGGCGCGGGCTCAGAGCATCTTGGCCAGGAAACGCCCGGTGTAGGACTCGGCCACCGCGGCGACCTCCTCCGGGGTTCCCTGCGCGACCACGGTGCCGCCGCCGGAGCCGCCCTCGGGGCCCATGTCGATGACGTGGTCGGCCGTCTTGATGACGTCGAGGTTGTGCTCGATGACGATCACCGTGTTGCCGGTGTCGGTCAGCCGGTTGAGCACGCCCAGCAGCTTGCGGATGTCCTCGAAGTGCAGGCCGGTCGTGGGCTCGTCGAGCACGTACACCGTCCGCCCGGTGGAGCGGCGCTGGAGCTCGGCGGCGAGCTTGACCCGCTGCGCCTCACCGCCCGACAGCGTCGTGGCGGGCTGGCCCAGCCGCACGTAGCCCAGGCCGACGTCGGCCAGGGTCTGGAGGTGGCGGCGGATGGCGTTGATCGGCTCGAAGAACTCCAGGGCCTCCGAGATCGGCATGTTGAGGACCTCGGAGATGTTCTTGCCCTTGTAGCGGACCTGGAGGGTCTCCCGGTTGTACCGGGCGCCGTGGCACACCTCGCAGGGCACGTAGACGTCGGGCAGGAACTGCATCTCGATCTTGAGCGTGCCGTCGCCGGAGCAGGCCTCGCAGCGGCCGCCCTTGACGTTGAAGGAGAACCGGCCCGGCTGGTAGCCGCGCGTCTTGGCGTCGGTGGTCTGCGCGAACAGCTTGCGGATGTGGTCGAAGACCCCCGAGTAGGTGGCCGGGTTGGAGCGCGGGGTCCGCCCGATGGGGCTCTGGTCCACGTGCACGACCTTGTCGACCTTGTTCGTGCCGTTGACCCGCAGGTGGCGGCCGGGCACGTCGCGCGCCCCGTTGAGCTCCTTGGCCAGCGCCTTGTAGAGGATCTCGTTGACCAGGGTGGACTTGCCCGAGCCGGACACGCCGGTGACGGCGGTGAACACGCCCAGCGGGAAGGCGACGTCGACCCCGTGGAGGTTGTTCTCGCGCGCTCCCCGGACCACCAGCTCGTGCCCTCGGGTGAGGGGGCGGCGCTCCACGGGCACCTCGATGCCGCGCTTGCCGGACAGGTACTCGCCGGTGAGCGAGTCCTCGGAGGTGAGCAGCTCGTCCACGATCCCCGAGACCACGACGTGGCCGCCGTGCTCACCCGCGCCGGGGCCGATGTCCACGACCCAGTCGGCGGCGCGGATGGTGTCCTCGTCGTGCTCGACGACGATGAGCGTGTTGCCGATGTCGCGCAGGCGCTGGAGGGTCTCCAGCAGGCGCGCGTTGTCGCGCTGGTGCAGGCCGATGGAGGGCTCGTCCAGCACGTACAGCACGCCCACCAGGCCGGAGCCGATCTGGGTGGCCAGGCGGATGCGCTGGGCCTCCCCGCCCGAGAGCGAACCCGAGGAGCGCGCCAGGCTCAGGTAGTCCAGTCCGACGTCGAGCAGGAAGCCGAGCCGGGCGTTGATCTCCTTGAGCACCTGGGCGGCGATGACCGCGTCGCGCTCGGAGAGCGTGAGCGCGGCCAGGAAGGCCGCGCTGTCGCTGAGCGGCATCTGGGCCACCTCGGCGATGGACTTGCCGCCCACGGTCACCGCGAGCACGACCGGCTTGAGGCGGGTGCCCTCGCAGGTCGGGCAGGGCACGGTGCGCATGTACCCCTCCAGCCGTTCGCGGCCGTAGTCGCTCTCGGTCTCGGAGTGGCGGCGCTTGACCCAGGGGATGACGCCCTCGAACTCGGTGTAGTAGGAGCGGTTGCGCCCGTACCTGTTGCGGTAGCTGACGTGGACCTGGGTGTCGTGCCCCTCCAGCAGGGCCTTGCGCGCGCGGCGCGGCAGCCGCTCCCAGGGGGTGTCCAGGTCGAAGCCGATCGCCTCGCCCACCGCCTTGAGGATGCGCTCCCAGTAGCCGCTGTTGGGCCCGCCGGACCAGGGGCCGATGGCGCCCTCGGCCAGCGTCCTCTCGGGGTCGGGGACCAGGAGTTCGGGGTCGACCTCCATGCGGGTGCCCAGGCCCGAGCACTCGGCGCAGGCGCCGTAGGGGGCGTTGAAGGAGAAGGAGCGCGGTTCGAGCTGTTCGAAGGACAGGTCGTCGTAGGGGCAGTACAGGTGCTCGGAGAAGACCTTCTCGCGGTCGGGGTCCCCGGCCTCCACGTCCACGAAGTCCAGGATGATGGTGCCCCCGGCCAGCTTGAGCGCCGTCTCCACCGAGTCGGTCAGGCGCCCGCGGGAGGAGGGCTTGACGCTGAGGCGGTCCACGACCACGGCGATGTCGTGCTTGTCGTAGCGGCCCAGCTTGGGCGCCTCGTCCAGGCGCACGGCCTGCCCGTCCACCACCGCGCGGGTGTAGCCCTTGGACTGCAGGTCCTTGAAGAGCTCGACGTACTCGCCCTTGCGTCCGCGCACGACGGGGGCCAGCACCTGGAAGCGGGTGCCCTCCTCCATCTCCAGGACGCGGTCCACGATCTGCTGCGGGGTCTGGCGGGCGATCTCGCGGTGGCACTCGGGACAGTGCGGGACGCCGATGCGCGCCCACAGCAGCCGCAGGTAGTCGTAGACCTCGGTGATGGTGCCGACGGTGGAGCGGGGGTTGCGGCTGGTGGACTTCTGGTCGATGGACACCGCCGGGGACAGGCCCTCGATGAAGTCCACGTCCGGCTTGTCCATCTGCCCCAGGAACTGGCGGGCGTAGGCCGACAGCGACTCCACGTAGCGCCGCTGGCCCTCGGCGAAGATCGTGTCGAAGGCCAGCGACGACTTGCCCGAACCGGACAGGCCGGTGAACACGATCATGGAGTCGCGCGGCAGGTCCAGCGAGACGTCCTTGAGGTTGTGCTCCCGGGCTCCCCGGACTACCAGTTGTTCGACCATCGAGTGAGACATCCTTCGGCTCTGGCGCACAGGACGCGGACCCCGTCGCGTGACGTCGGCTGACCCGTGTGGAACTTCGCGTGCGGCGGTCGGGGCCTCCCGGAGACCGCCCGGGCCCCGGAGACGGGCCGCTGAGGAGAGGGGGGAGGACGCTCGCCTCTCCCGCCCGTCCAGCCTAACGACCGCCGACGACGGTTTCTTCCACCTCACAGAACAAGGTGGCACCCCGGCGCCGGAGCGCTCAGGGTGCCACCACTATAGACGAACAGCTGTTCGAATCCGGCCGTTTCCCGGAATGTCCTCGACGCGCCCGCGGGCCCGCCGTCCGCTCAGGAGCGGTCCGCCGGGGAGTCGACGGAGGGGTCGCGCTCGGTCTTGAGCTCGGGGTTCTTGCGCTCGTCGGCGCGGGACTTGATCAGGCTGCCGACGATGGTGATGGTCATGATGCCCAGGATGACGGTCAGCGACAGGCCGATGCCGACCTCGGGCACGTGCACGCCGTTCTCGTGCAGGGCGTGCAGGATCATCTTGACGCCGATGAAGACCATGATCGCCGACAGGCCCCAGCTGATGTAGGCCAGGCGGTCCATCAGACCGGCCAGCAGGAAGTACAGCTGGCGCAGGCCCAGCAGGGCGAAGGCGTTGGCGGTGAAGACGATGTAGGCGTCCTGGGTCAGACCGAAGATCGCCGGGATGGAGTCGACGGCGAAGACCAGGTCGATCATGCCGATCGCGACGATGACCAGCAGCATCGGCGTGATGTGGCGGCGGCCGTCGAGCTTCACGGTGAGCTTGGCGCCGTGGTAGTCGTCGGTCACCGGCCAGAAGCGCTTGAGGAGGCGGACCACCGGGGTCTGGGTGAAGTCCTTCTCCTCCTCGTCGCCCTTCATGTGGTCGCGGACGATCTTGTAACCGGTGTAGATCAGGAAGGCGCCGAAGAGGTAGAAGACCTCGCTCCAGGCGTTGATGACCTGGGCGCCCAGGACGATGAAGATACCGCGCATGACCAGCGCGATGACGATGCCGACGAGCAGGACCTCGTGCTGGTACTTCTTGGGCACCGCGAAGGAGCCCATCAGGAGGTAGAACACGAAGAGGTTGTCGATGCTCAGGCTCTTCTCGGTGACGAACCCGGCGAAGTACTCGGCGCCCGCGGCGCCTCCGCCGAAGTACCAGACACCGAAGCCGAAGATGATGGCGATGCCGATGTAGAAGGCCGCCCACCAGGCGGCCTGCTTCATGCCGAACTCCTGGGGGCCCTTCGTCTTGCTCCAGGGATGGTCAACGATGATGAGGTCGACCACCAGGATGGCGACCATGGCGCCGATGGTGGCAGCCCACAACCACAAGGGAACGTTCACGGACGGTCTCTCCTCCGGTCAGTGCGCGCGAGCGGTGTGCACGCACGTCGAACCACCGGAGGTCTCTCCCGCTCGCAGCGAAGCGCTGCGAACCGGCGGCACCGGGAGGACGACTTTGTCCGCCGTGATGACGACACCGCCGCGACAGGGATACTCCCCTCACGTGTCAGGCCAGGATACCGGTGCCACACCGTGGGCGGCACACACCGGACCGTAGTCCAGGATGACATCTCCACCCCCGCGAGGTGAAGTCCCGGTGGAGGTGGCATCGACCGCACCCCGGGGACAGGTCCACCCAACCCCGGGGCCATCCCGCCCCTCGCGCCCCACGTCACCGCCGCAGCACCGCCTTGTACACGCCCGCGGCGGCCTCCACCGCGTCCTCCTCGCTCGGCAGCGCCTTGGCCGCCTCGCGCGAGCGCGCCCGCAGGTCCTCGGCCAGCGCCGGGTCGTCCAGCACCCGGCCCACGGCGGCGGCGAAGGCCGCGGGATCCCCCGGCGGCACCATCAGCACCGTCCCCGAGTACAGGTCCGGGATGCCGCCGACCCGTGTGGAGACCACCGGCAGCCCCGCGCGCAGCGCCTCCATGATCACCAGCGAGGGCCCCTCCCACTGGCTGGTCAGGCAGAACACGTCCGCCGCCGCCAGCAGGTCCGCCACGTCCGCGCGGTGCCCCAGCATGCGCACGTCCGCGCGCATCTCCGCGGCCGTGTCGTGCAGCTGCCCCCACAGGGGCCCGTCCCCGGCGATCGCCACCACCGGTTCGGGGCGGCGGTCGGCGATGGCAGGCGCCGCCGCCAGGAGCATGTCCAACCCCTTCTGCTCGGCCAGGCGGGCGACGGTCAGCAGCAGCGGCCGCTCCGGCAGCACCGCCAGGTCGGCCCGGGTGGCCTCGCGCCCGTTCACCGGAGCGCCGGTCTCGGGAGCGGCCACCACCGCCAGCCGCGCGTCGCGCGCCCCGACCGAGCGCAGCCTGCGCACCAGGTCGCCCGACACCCCCAGCACCACGTCCGCCCGGTGCGCCACGATCCGCTCCAGCACCGGGTAGGCCGCCGACAGCGCCCCCCGCACCAGCGGCGGCGCGTTGTGCGCGGTCACCACCAGCGGAGAGGCGCCGGCCAGCGCGCACAGGGCCCCGGCCCGCAGCCCGTGCGCGTGGACCACGTCCGCGCCCCGGGTCAGGGCACGCAGGCGCAGCACCGCGCCGGGATCGCCCGCGGAGGGCGCCGCTCCGATGCCGACCGGGGAGAAGCGCATGCCCTCCGAGGTGAAGCCGAACTCGCGCTCGGCGGAGGCCGGGCCCAGCACCGCCACCCGGTGGCCGCGCGCGGCCAGGCCCGCGCCCAGCGAGCGCACGTGGCGACCCACCCCTCCACTGCTGGTACCGATGACCAGCGCGATCCTGGCGTTCAACGCCTCTCCCTCCTGCGTTCGAGTACGGTCCCGACCCGGTCGGCGACGGCACGCACCGCCGGACGGTCCACCACCGCCGCGACGGCCGCGTAGACGGCCAGCGCCGCCGTCCCCGCCACCGCGGCCGCCGCCACCGTCTGCCACACGCCGTCCGCGGGCAGGGCCGCGGCCACCGCGCGCCCCGCGGTCCACCCGACCACACCGCCCAGCGCCGCGGCCAGTACCGAGCGCGCCACACCCGTCAGGGCCGCGCGCCCGTGCGTGCGCGCCACCGCTACGCACAGCAGGACCGCGGCCAGGCTCAGGCCGACCGTGCTGGCCGCGCCCAGCCCGGCGATGGACCAGCCCTGCGGCAACAACCACACCAACACCCCAGCACACAACATCACCACCAGCCACCCCACCACCTGGGCCGTGGCGGCCAGGCGCCCGTGATGCGAGGCGTACAGGGCCCGGCTGAGCAGGGCCACCAGCCCGAAGCCCACCACCCCGGGAGCGTAGGCGAGCAGGGCGCGCTCCAGGGTCAGCGGATCGTGCTGGGCGAAGACCAGGGCCACCGGGGCCGCGGCGGCGGCCAGGGCGGTGCCCACCCCCGCGGTGACCACCACGCAGGCGCGGGCGCCGCCCGCCACCAGGGAGGCGTACCCCGGCCGGTCGTGTTCGGCGTGCGCGACCGCCAGGGCGGTGAACGCGCTGGTGGCGATGGGCACCGCGATCACCCCGTAGGGCAGGGTGAACAGGGCCCAGGCGTAGGTGTGGAGCACGGCCGCGCCCGCGCCGCCGCCCCGGTTGGCCAGGGCCACGAACAGCAGCAGGCACAGCTGCATGGCCGCCAGCGGCAGCAGGGAGGCCAGCGCCAGGGAGCGCACGCGCCCGCCCACCCCGGGCGGGAAGGTCAGGCGCGGCCGGGGCCGCACCCGCAGCCGCCGGGCGGGCCCCACGACCGTGAGGAAGAGCGCCGCCGCCCCGGCGGTGGTGCCCAGGGACAGGGCGAGCTCGGCCGCCAGCGGCAGGCCCGCCACGTCCTGGCGGTGGTCGGCCCCCAGCGGCACGAAGGCCACGTAGGCGGCGATGACCACCAGGCTGGACACCAGCGGGGCCAGGGCCGGGGCCAGGAAGCGGCGGTGGGACTGCAGGACGCCGTAGAGCACCGAGGCCAGGCCGTAGAGGACGATCTGCGGGGCGAAGACCGCGAGCATGCGGGCGGACAGCCCGAGCAGCGCGCCCCGGTCGCAGCCCTGGCCCGCGCCCAGCATGAGCGACATCGCCGGAACCGAGACCAGGGCGAGCAGCGCCGACAGCGGCACGGCCAGCAACAGCACCCAGGTGATGAGCGCCGAGGCGGTGTGGCGCACCTGCTCGCGGTCACCGCGCTCGGCGGCGGCGGCCAGCACCGGGACGACCACGGCGGTGAGCGCCCCGCCGATGACGATCTCGAACAGGACGGCGGGCAGCTGGTTGGCGGTGACGTAGGCGGTGCCCAGACAGGTGTCGCCGACGGTCTGGGAGAAGACCACGGTGCGCCCGAACCCCGCCAGCCTGGCCCCCACGGTGACCACCGCGATGAGCGCCGCCGCCGTGCCTACTCCGCGCGTCACCCCCTGGATGGTACGGGACACCGTGGCCGTCTCACTCGTGCCTGCCCCAGCGGTCGAGGCGGCGCAGGGCCGGAACGCGGTCGATGACGCGGGAGAAGCTGACGCGCTCGCTGGCCAGGGTCAGGGCGGCGACCCCCGCGAGCAGGGCCGCGCGCACGGGACGGGGAGCCCGGGCCGCGGCGGCCGCGCCCAGGGCGGCGCCCAGGGCGTTGGCCCCAGCGTCGCCGAGCATGGAGCGCTCGGCGAGCTCGTCGGGCAGCAGCGCGGCCGAGGCGCCCACGACGGGGCCCAGCAGCGGCGCGGCCGGGGAGGCCAGGGCGGGGGCGGCGGCGAACAGCGCGACCTTGGCCGCGCGTCCGGGGCGCAGGTCGAACAGGTTGAGCAGGTTGGCGCTGGCGGCGATGAGCGCCCCGTCCAGCACGGTGTCCAGCGGCGAGCGGCGCAGCAGGCGGGCGGCGGCGACCCCGGTGGCCCCGATGCCCGCCATCTTGACCATGCCGGTGGTGACCCGGCCGCTCGCCAGGGCGCCCAGGTGCCCGCGCAGGCCGCGGGCCCGCGAGGAGCCCGCCAGGTCGTCGTAGACCCCGAAGGCGGCGGCGCCCGCCGCGGCCAGCACGGAGGCGGCGCGCACACGTGGGCCGGGGCCGGGCACGAGCAGGACGGCCGCGCACACGCCGCAGGCCAGCGCGGGCCCCTGGCGCAGGGTGACGCGGCGTCCGCGGAAGTTGGTGCGCAGCCACACGTCCGTCGCCTCGGCCGGGACGGACGCGTTCCGCGCGTCCGGTGCACGCGGTGCGACGGACGCACGGGGGGCGCCGGGTGTGTCCGACACGGCAGGTGTGCGTGGTGCGACGGTGGTGGCGAGTGCGCCGGACACGCGTGGCGTGCCGGACGGACTCGTGGCCTCCGGTGCGCGCTGGGCACCGGACACGCATCGCGTGCCGGACGCGCCCGGCGCGTCCGGTGTGCGCGGTGCGGCTGACATGCCGGAAACATCGCATGTGTCCGGTGTGTCAGGTGCCTGCGGGGCGACGGGCGTGCCCGGTGCGACGAACGCGTCCGACGCGCCGGGCCCGGCGGCACGGACGGCTTCGTGCCCGGTGGTACGGCCCCGGGTGAGCAGGGAGTAGGCCGTGGAGGCCGCGGCGGCTCCGAGCAGGGCGCCGGTCAGGCCCTGGGCCAGGAACCGCGCGGCGGCGGACCCGGGGTCCGCGAGGGGGACAGGGGCGGTCAACGGTGTCACTCCCCGTCCCGGACGGTGCGGCGGGCCTCGTCGGTGCCGCCGCCCGCGTCGCTCGCGCCGTCGCTCCCGGTGGGCTCCGGCGATGCCTCGGAGGAGTCCGCGGAGTCTTCGGAGGCCTCGCGCGGCTCGGGCAGCGGGTCGGGGAGGAAGCCCGCCACCCCCTCGCCGATGCCGTACGCTCCCCCGGCCTCCTTCAGGTTCTGGGCCAGGGCCAGGATCGTGATGACCTCGCCCATCGGGCGGCTGGCCACGTCCACGGTGGCGAAGGCCGCCTCCGCGGCGCGCGCCTGCGCGAGCATTCCCTCGCCCCGTGCGGAGGGCCCGTCACCGGCCACGACGGTGGCGCCGACCTCCCGGTGCAGGGCCGTGGTGATCGTGTTCAGCACCGCGTTGGCGGTCTGCGGGTCCTGGCCCTCGGGCGAGGACCCGCCCGAGGGCGCGAGGACGACCACGGCGTCGGAGGACTCGGCGGGGTCGCCCTCGACCGTGATCAGCCCGCCCTCGGTGAAGGCCTCCAGGACGGCCGCCGGGTCGTAGCCGCCGTCCCCGCCCTCCCCCGCCTGGGCGGACGGGGACTCGGACGGGGACGCCTCCTCGTCACCGGATCCCCCCTCCCCGGAGGGGTCCTCCTCCACGGCGGCCAGGGCGCGGCCGATCTCGGCGCCCGCCTTCTCGTGGGGGCTGCCGGACAGGTCCTGGGGGTCCTGGGTGATCTGCAGGGCCAACTCGTCGACGAAGGTGGCGTTGCCGCCGTCCAGGAACGCGTCGCTGATCTGGACCCGGCCGACGACCTCGCCGCCCGCCTGCTCCACGCGCCCGGCCAGGGCGTCGGCCGTCTCGGTGTCGGCTCCGGGAGCGCTCACCACCACCACACCGAGGTCGGTGAGCAGACCGGCGAGCGTGTCGTCGGACACGGCCTCGGCCATCCGGTCGGCCCCGGCGTTGACCTGGTCGGCGGCGTCGCGCTCGGCGCGCAGCTCCTCGCTCTGGCTGCGCAGGTCGGCGGTCTCGGACTGGAGCGTGTTGAGCAGCGGGTCCTGGAGCATGGTGGTCCCCAGGACGAGCCCCACGGTGAGCGCGAGGAACACCGCGACGATGGACACCAGGTGGTAGCGGAAATCGATCACGTCAACAGCCCTGTCAACCAGTAGGAGAACGCGTCCCAGCGCGCCGCGAGAAAGGTGAGGTAGACCTGGCCCGCCGGTGAGCTGTAGGCGGCGACCACGATGGTGAGCAGGCAGGCCGCGACCAGCCCCAGCAGGGCCCAGGGGGAGATGCGCGAGCGGTACAGGCGGCTGACGCCCTTGGCGTCGACGAGCTTGCCGCCCACCCGCAGCCGGGTCAGGAAGGTGCTGGCCATCCCCGCCCGGCCCTTGTCGAGGAACTCCTCCAGGGTGGCGTGGGTGCCCACGGCCACGATGAGCGCGGCGCCCGCGCCGTCGGCGAGCATCATCGCCACGTCCTCGCTGGTGCCCGTGGCGGGGAAGACCACCGCGCCGTGCCCCAGGTCGGTGAGCCTGGGCAGGCCCGGGGCCCTGCCGTCGCGGTAGGCGTGCACGACCAGCTCGGCCCCGCTGGCCAGCGCCCGGTCCGAGACCGAGTCGAAGTCGCCGACGATGATGTCGGGCTTGTACCCCGCCTCCATGACCGCGTCCGCCCCGCCGTCCACGGCGATGATGACCGGCCGGAACTCGCGGATGTAGGGCCGCAGCGCCGCGATGTCCTCCCGGTAGTGGTAGCCGCGGACCACGATGAGGACGTGGCGGCCCTCGATGTCGGTCTCGATGGTGGGGATGCCGATGCCGTCCAGGAGCAGGTCGCGCTCGTGCTGGAGGTAGGCCATGGTGTTGGCCGCGAAGGCCTCCAACTGTGTGGCCAGCCCCGCGCGGGCCTCCTCCATCGCCGCTCTGACGGTCCCCTGGTCCTGGAGGGTTCCGCGCGCGACGACCTCGTCGCCGCGGTACAGGGTGGCGCCCTCCAGGCGGAGCCGCTCGCCGTCGCGGACGCGGGTGAACACCTCGGGGTCGACGTCGTCGACCAGGGGGATCCCCGCGTCCACGATCATCTCCGGCCCCTGGTTGGGATAGCGGCCGCTGATGCTCGTGGCGACGTTGAGGACCGCCGAAACACCGCAGCCCACCAGGGCCTCGGCGCTGACGCGGTCCAGGTCGACGTGGTCGATAACCGCGATGTCGCCCGGTCGCAGACGTTTGGTCAGGTTCTTGGTGCGCCGGTCCGAACGGACGGGCGCGATCAGCCCTGTGGGAGCGTCCGCCCGGGTGCGGCGGAACCGCATGACTGTGGCGCTGAGCGCATCCGATACCTTCATCGCTGGCATACTGTCAGAACTCCCCTACGGAGAGTCATCACAGCTGTGAGATCGGCGTGTTCTGGTCGAGACCGCCGACCTCACCCCGTTCCGGGACGACCACGGCGACCTGCCCGCCCACTACCCCGAAACGCCAGAAGGTCACACATCCGTTCCGAACGTGCACACAACGCCCAGGTCAGGCGGCCGGATAGGCACGTTCCGGATCGGCGTTGGTGAGCAGCTCCTCGGCGTGCGCACGGCCCAGCTCGGAGTCCTCCAGCCCCGCGAGCATCCGCGACAGCTCCCGGACCCGGCCCCCGCGGTCCAGCCGCACCACACCACTCTCGGTGACCAGGCCCTCGGTGGACTTCTCCACCACCAGGTGGGCGTCGGCGAACGCCGCGACCTGCGGCAGGTGCGTGACGACGATGACCTGCGCGCGCCGGGCCAGCCGGGCCAGCCGGCGGCCGATCTCCACCGCGGCCTTGCCGCCCACACCCGCGTCCACCTCGTCGAAGACGAACGTGGGCACCGGGTCGGCACCGGCGAAGACCACCTCGATGGCCAGCATCACGCGCGAGAGCTCACCGCCCGAGGCGCCCTTGTGCAGGGCCAGGGGCGGAGAGCTGGGGTGCGGGGCCAGCAGGACCTCGACCTCGTCGCGGCCGTGCTGGCCGAACTCCTCACCCGTGGTGATGCGCACGCTCACGCGGGCGTGCGGCATGGCCAGAGCGGTCAGCTCCTCGGTCACCGCCTCCCCGAAGCGGTCGGCGGCCTCGGTGCGCACACGGGTCAGCTCGGCGGCGAACAGTTCCATGCGCTCGTGCAGCTCGTCGGCCTCGGCGCGCAGCGCGTCGATGCGCTCGTCGTCGCCCTCCAGGTCGGCCAGCCGCTTGGCCGCGTTCTCGGCCCAGGCCAACACCTCGTCCGTGGTCGCGCCGTACTTGCGCGAGAGCGAGGTGAGCAGCGCGCGGCGCTCCTGCACCAGGGCCAGACGGGCGGGGTCGGCGTCCACCGACTCGGCGTAGGAGGCCAGCTCGGTGGCGGCGTCGGTGAGGATGTAGGAGGCCTCGTCCAACCGCTCGCCGATCGCGGCCAGCTCGGCGTCGTGCTCACGCACCGCCGCCACGGCCTGCCGGGCCGCCGAGAGCAGCGCGGCCACGTCCACCTCCACGTCGGAGGCCGGGTCCCCGGCCAGCGCCTCGTGGGCGGTGGTGGCCGCCACGCGCAGGCTGTCGGCGTGCGCCAGCCGCGTCTCCTCCGCGAGCAGCTCGGCGTCCTCACCGGGCCGGGGCTCGGCGGCGGCGATCTCCTCCGCGCCGAAGCGGAGCATGTCGGCCTCCTGGGCGCGCTCGCGCGCCTGCTCCACCAGCTCCTCCAGCTCCGCCGACACCTCCCGGTGGCGCCGGTAGGCCACGGTGTACTGCTTGAGCGCCTTGGTCAGCGGCTCGCCCGCGAAGCGGTCCAGGGAGGAGCGCTGCCGGTCCGAGCGCAGCAGGCGCTGCTGGTCGGACTGGCCGTGCACGGCGACCAGGTCGTCGGCGAGGTAGGCGAGCAGGCTCACCGGGGCGGACCGGCCGCCCATGGTGGCGCGCGAGCGGCCCTCGGCCGACACCGCGCGGGTGAGGATGAGGACGTCGTCGTCGATGTCGCCCCCCGCCTCCAGCACCCGGGCGGCCACCCGGCCGCCCGAGGGGACGGTCAGGCGCCCCTCCACCACGGCCCGGTCCGCACCCGGGCGTACGCGCTGGGGGTCGGCCCGCCCGCCGAAGAGCAGTCCGAGCCCGGTGACGACCATGGTCTTTCCCGCGCCGGTCTCGCCGGTGACGACGGTCAGCCCCGGTGACAACTCCAAAACGGCGTCGTCAATGACTCCGAGCCCCTGGATACGGACTTCTTCGAGCACCGATCCCTCTCCTGTAGTTGACGCCACTGCCCACACGCGCGCACGACGCGTCCGGCCGCGCGGGCCGGTCAGCGGCCGTGCTCGCTACGGCCCCGCCATCCGGCGACCGACAATCCGAACTTGGCCACCAGCCGGTCGGTGAACGGCGCCCGGTGCAGTCGGGCCAGCCGAACCGGCGTGTCGGCACGGGTGATCTCGATTCGTGCCCCCGCGGGCAATTCGACCATACGCCGTCCGTCGCACCAGAGCACGCCCGGCGCCGTGGCCGGGACCACCTCCAGGGCCACGGTCGCGTTCGGCCCCACCACCAGGGGCCGCGCGAACAGGGCGTGCGCGCTGAGCGGCACGACCATCAGGGCGTCCACGTCCGGCCACACCACCGGGCCGCCCGCGGAGAAGGCGTGCGCGGTGGAACCCGTGGGGGTGGCGCACACCACACCGTCGCAGGCCCAGCGCGAGAGCGGACGTCCGTCGATCTCCAGGACAGTCTCCAGGATGCGGCGCGCCTCGCCCTTCTCCAGGGTCGCGTCGTTGAGCGCCCAGTTGCGCACGGGCGGACTCCCGTCGCCCCGGCCCCCGTTGAAGACCGCCACGTCCAGGGTCATGCGCTCCTCGACGTCGTAGTCGCGGTTGACGACACTGCGCACGGTCGCGCCCAGGTCCTCGCGCTCGGCCTCGGCCAGGAACCCCACGTGGCCCAGGTTCACCCCCAGCAGGGGCGCCCCGGCCGGGCGCGCGATCTCCGCGGCGCGCAGCAGGGTGCCGTCACCGCCGAGCACCATGACCAGCTCGACGCCCCGGGCCGCCTCCCCCGGTTCCACGACCTCGACCGGGGAGAGCACGCAGTCCTCCGCGGCCAGTTCCTCGATCTCGTTCTTGAGCATGCGCACGGTCAGCCCGGCCCGGCTCAGGCTCTCGTGGACCAGTTGGGCGCTGCGTACCGCGGCGGGCCGACCGGTGTGGGCCAGCAGGAGAACACTGCGTCCGCTGGTCATCGCCGTCCCCTTACGTTCACTCCCCGGCGGGGAGTCTGAAGTGCTGGCCGGGGCGTTCGCCGACCCGGCCGGGTCACGTTACCGGACTCCTGAGACACGCTCGCCACGGTCGCTAACGCGGCCCCTCCTCCACGGCCCGGGCCAACGCGTCCGGGTCCAGGGGCGCGGCCCCCGCGCGCATCCACAGGAAGTACTCGACGTTGCCGGAGGGGCCCGGCAGGGGGCTGGCGGTGACACCGACGGTGCCCAGCCCCAGGGTGAGGGCGTGCGCGGCCACGTCGGAGACGGCCTCGGCCCGCAGCTCCGGCTCGCGGACCACTCCCCCGGCGCCGACCTTGTCCTTGCCCACCTCGAACTGGGGCTTGACCATGAGCAGGAAGTCGGCGTCGGCGGCCACGCAGTCCCGCAGCGCCCCCAGCACCAGGCGCAGCGAGATGAACGACAGGTCGCCCACGACCAGGTCGGGACGGGGCTCGCCGATCTGCTCGGGGGTGAGCTCACGGACGTTGACCCGCTCCATCACGCGCACGCGGTCGTTGCTGCGCAGCGACCAGGCGAGCTGGCCGTAGCCCACGTCCACCGCGGTGACGTGGGCCGCCCTGCGGCGCAGCAGCACGTCGGTGAACCCGCCGGTGGAGGCGCCCGCGTCCAGGGCCCTGCGGTCGGTGACGTCGAACTCGAAGGCGTCGAGGGCCCCGATGAGCTTGTGGGCGCCGCGGGAGACGTAGGGGGGCTCGTCGGAGGGCGGACGGACCACGATGGGCTGGTCCTGGCCGACCTGGGTCGCGGCCTTGGAGGCCACGATCCCCGCGACCTTGACGAACCCGCCCTCGATGATCTCGGCGGCGTGTCCACGGGAGCGTGCGTGCCCGCGGCGGACCAGTTCCGCGTCGAGCCGGGTGCGTTTTGCCATGGTTACCGAGGATACCGGGGCTGTTCGGGGGCGCCGGCGCCCTGGTCGAGCGCGCCGAGCACCCCGGACAGCTCCTGGTGCAGGGTGTCGAAGACCGCGACGTGCTCGGCGGTGGGCAGGGACTCCAGCGACGCCAGCCGCTCCCTGGTGCTGCGCAGGGTCTGCTCGGCCAGTGCCTGGGCCTGCTCGTTGGGGTCCATGCCTCTCCCGGTGTTCTCGCTGGTCCGACTCTACTTCTTCGTGGTGCCCCTGCTCTTGGTGGTGCGCTTGGCGGCGGTGCGCGCGCGGGCCGTCTTGGCCGCGGTACGGGGCTTCCTGGCCGCGGCCTTGTCGGCGTCCTGGGCGGCGGCCCCGTCGTCGGCAGCGGCACCCGTCGTGTCCGCGGAGGCCTCCGCACCGCCGTCGGCCGCCTCCTGCGTGTCCCGGTCCCCGGTGACCTTCGCGTCCCCCCCGGTCGCGGCTGCGCCGGATCCGGCCTTCGCCCCGGAGTCGCGCTCCTCGGACTCGGCCGCGGCATCCTCCCCGGACCCGGTGGACACCTCGGACTGGGAACCGTCGGTCTCCGCGGCGGCCACGGGGCGCACCGGCGAGGACGCGCCCGCCTCGACGGGGGCCAGAACGCGCTCGACCGCGTGGCGGGCGGCCAGGCGGCGTTCGAGTTCGGCGACCCGGCGCACCAGACGCTCGTGGTCGGCGCGCGGCACGACGTCCATCCGCTCCAGCTGGCGCCCGACCTCGGAGCGGACCAGGTCGGCGATGGCCGCGCGGTTGGCCTGGCTGGTCTCGATGAGCTCCCCGGCCAGGTTCTGGATGCTCTGCCCCACCCGCGGCGGCAGGCTCTCCCCCTCCGCCGCGACCGGCGCGGCGGGACCGTTCGCCCTGAGCAGGGCCTTGGCCGCGGCGACGGCCTGCTTGCGCGAGAGTTCGGTGAGGCCACTGGCGGCATCGAGGTAGGTGCGTACCGCGTCGACGACCATGATGACAAGTGCTCCTTGGTGGGACCGCGAAAGGGGAAGGGGGGCGCGGGCAGGGCGAGCCGCTGCGCGACGGGGGGCCGTGGCCAACGCTACCGGGACCGAACCGGCGTTGACACGCGAACTCCCAAGACCGCCCCATTCGTCCCGATGGCACCACAAGGACGCGAACGCCCGGCGCCTGGGGCATGATGTGGCCATGAGCAGCATCGACACGTGTCTCGCCGGCATCGAGAAGGTGAACCAGCGCATCCTCGCCCAACCCGACGAGAAGCGCCGCAAGTACATCCGTGAACGCTCCCTGAGCGTGGAGGTCCCCGACCTGGAGGCCGTCTTCGACATGCGGCTCACCCTCGACGGCCTGGTCGACATCACCCACCGCCCCGCGGACCGGCCCGCGCCCCGGGCGCAGGTGCGGATCACCGTGGCCAGCGAGGACCTGGTGGCCCTGGCCGAGGACCGCCTGGACGCGGCCAAGGCCGTGTTCGGCCGCCGGGTCAGGATCGACGCCAGCGTCGGCGACCTGCTACGCGTGCGGAAACTCCTCTGAGCCGACCGCGCGGCGCCCGAACGGCGAACGACGACGGGTACCGTGCTGGGATGCCACGCCAACCTCTCGAACTGGCGCCCTTCCGCGGTCTGCGCTACGCCGACCCCGACGCGGACCGCTTCGTCGACGGGGAGTTCGACCTCGCACGACTCCTGGCCCCTCCCTACGACATCCCCGACGCCGACGAGGCGCGTGCGCTCCAGCGCTCCGACCCGCACAACGCCGCGCGGGTCACCCTGCCCTTAGAGCTGAGCCGCCAGAGCCCCGCCGGGACGGGAGGGGCCGTGCCGCGCCGCTACCGCACGGCCGCCGGCCTGCTGCGCAGCTGGATCGACGACGGCGTGCTCGCGCTGGACGCGCGACCGGCGCTGTACGTGTACGAGCAGGTCACCGCCGACGGGCGGCGCCAGCGCGGACTGGTGGGCAACCTGCGCCTGCCCGAGGAGGGCGCCGAACCCGCCGTACGCCCGCACGAGGACGTGGCCGACCCGCCGGTACGCGACCGGTTCCACCTGATGGGCCTGGCCCGGGCCAACCTCGAACCGATCTTCCTGGTCTACCGGGGCGGCGACGGGTACGCGTCGGCCGCCACCGAGGCGGTCGCGGGCGCCCCGCTCACGCACGCGCGCACCCGCGACGGAGCCGAGCACCGGCTGTGGGCGGTCACCGACCCCGCCGTGCTGCGGCGGATCAGCGCCGACCTGGCGGGCCGGTCCGCGCTGATCGCCGACGGACACCACCGCTACGCCGCCTACCGGCGCCTGCGCGCCGCCCACGACGCCCCGGGCTGGCGCTACGGGCTGGCCCTGCTCGTGGACAGCGACACCCACCCGCCCCGGCTGGGCGCCATCCACCGGGTGCTCCCCGGCCTGGACACCGACGCCGCGGTCGAGGCCGCCCGCACGGTGGCCTCCGTGGAACGGGTCGCGGGCCCCCGCGCACACGCCCTGGACCGGGCGGAGGCGCCCGCCCTGCTGCTGGTCTCCGCCGAGGGCGACGCCCACCTGGTACACGGCTTCGACGAGCGGGTGCTGGAGCGGGCCATGCCCGACCGCTCCCCGCAGTGGCGGCACCTGTCCACGGCCGCCCTGCACCAGGTGCTGCTGCCGCTGTGGGAGGTACCGGAGGAACGGGTGCGGATGGTGCACGACGACGCGGCCGAGGCGGTCGCGGCCGCCCGCGACGAGAAGGGCACGGCCGTCATCGTGCCCGCGCTGCACGTGGAGCAGGTGTACGCGGTGGCCGACCGCGGGGAGCTGACCCCCCGCAAGTCCACCTCGTTCGGCCCCAAACCGCGTACGGGTCTGGTCATGCGCCTCCTGGACTGAGGGAGCGGCCCCGGACCGACCGCCGCGCTCCGACCAGGCGGGCCGCCCGGGCCGCGTACACCACGGCGAAGGCGAGCGCGGCGGCCACCAGCAGGGCCAGGGCGGTGGGGGCCAGGTAGAACGTCTGCCCCCAGGTCATGTCACGGCCCTGGGCCAGCAGCGCCGCCAACCGGTTCGGGAACACGGCCGCGCCGATGACGGCCAGCCCCGGCAGCAGGCGCACGGCACCGCGCCACCGGGGGCGCATGCGGACGACCTCCGCCCAGGCGTCGGCGCGCCGCACACCCCGCTGGGCGAGGTAACCGGTCAGCCCGACCAGGGCGACCAGGACCAGGTCGAGCGCCAACAGCACCGGAGCGGTCGGCGCGGCGGGATCCCCGCCCTCGGCCAGGGCCACCAGCCCGTGCAGCAGCGCGGAGGCGTCGGCGCTGCCCAGCCCGGTGTTGGCCATCACCGCGACGCCGTACCCGCTCCCGGGCAGCAGCGCCTGGTGGGCGGTGTAGGTGAACTGGATGCCCCCGTGCGAGACCATGGGGGCGCCCTCCGGGCTCTCCCCGGCGTTCCAGCCCAGCGCGGTGTCGCCTCCCGCGCCGCCGACCGGGGTGTGGGTGGCGGTGATCCCCTCCTCCGACAGGACGCGGGCGCCGTCGGCTCCCCGTCCCCCGTTGTTCTGCGCGATCAGCCAGCGGGCCATGTCGTGCGCGGTGGTGACCATGCCGCCCGCGCCGTTGAAGTAACTCTGCGGCTCGGGCACCGCGACGGCCGCGCCCAGGACGGCGACGTGCCCCGGGGCCGCCCCCGCCGCGAAGACCTCCTCGGCGGTGTCGACGGTGACGGTGTCGTCCATGCCCAGCGGCGTGAACACGCGCTCGTCCATGTACTCGCCGAAGGCCCGGCCGCTGAGGACCTCCACCAGCCGGGCCGCGACGTGGTAGTTGGGGTTGTGGTAGTGGAACTCGGTGCCCGGATCGGCGGCCATCCCGGAGTCGGCCATCCTGGCGAGCGCCCCCTCCAGGTCCTCGGCCGCGGAGGCGCTCTTCTCCCGGAAGGAGGTGTCGGACATCCCCGAGGTGTGGGTGAGCAGTTGGCGGACGGTGACGCGGTCGGCGCGCGGGTCGTCGAGGGTGAACCCCGGCAGGTGCCGCGCCACCCGGTCGTCGAGCGCGAGTGCGCCGTCCTCCACGAGCTGCATGACGGCGAGCGCGGTGAAGGCCTTGCTGACCGAGGCCACACCCATGGGGGTGTCGGCGGTGATCGCCCCACCCGCCGAGTCGGTGCCGTAGCCCGCCGCGCGCACCACCTCGGTGCCCCGGGTCACGGCGACGGCGGCCCCCGGCAGGGGTGAGGCGTCCAGGTAGTCGGACACGTAGGCGTCCACGGCCTCGGGGGCCAGCGCACCCGGGTCCGTGTCGGGGACCTCGGCCCGGGCGGGGGCGGCGGTGAGCAGCAGGAGGGCGGCGGCCAGGCCCGCCGCCGCGATTCTGGTCAGGGACATGGGAACCATCGTGCTCGGCGCGGCCCACCCGGGACCACGGTGCCGACCGTACGCACACCCTGGGGTTTTCCCCACCCCCCGCACCCCGGCGCGCCTCCCCCGGACCCGGCCTCCCGATATCCACTGGCCCGGCACCGGCCGCCTGCTGTACCCATGGTGATCTGCTCCGTTCCCTTCCAACCGAGGAGTCCCCAGCGTGCCCGCCGAAGCGAAGAACCCCGGCCGACCCCAGACCCGGGCCTCCCTGGCCCGCGACCTGACCGCGCTGGGGGTCGCGCCCGCCGACACCCTCCTCGTGCACACCTCCCTCAGCGCACTGGGCTGGGTGTGCGGCGGTGAACAGGCCCTCGTGCAGGCCCTCATGGACGCCGTCGGCTCCCGGGGAACGCTCGTCGTGCCCACCCAGACCATGGACAACACCGACCCCGCCGGGTGGCGCGACCCCCCGGTCCCCGAGGACTGGTGGCCGGTCGTCCGCGCGCAGGCGCCCGGGTTCGATCCGCGCCTGACACCGAGCAGGTACATGGGCCGCGTCCCGGAGATGGTGCGCACCTGGCCGGGCGCGGTCCGCAGCGCGAACCCGCAGACCTCCTTCGCCGCGCTGGGCCCCCGCGCCCGCGACCTCATGGCACACCACCCGGTCGACTGCCGCCTGGGCGAGGACTCCCCGCTCGCCGCGCTGGAACGCGTCCGGGCCAGGGTCCTGCTGCTGGGCACGGGGTTCGACTCCTGCACCGCCTTCCACCTGGCCGAGTACCGCATCCCCCGGCCCCGCCTGGAGCGGTCCGGGTGCGCGGTCCTGACCCCGGACGGCGGCCGGACGTGGGTGGACTTCACCGACGTGCTCCTGGACGAGGGGGACTTCGCACGGCTGGGCGCCGACTTCGAGAGCACCGGGGCCGTGACCTCGGGCCCGGTGGGCGAGGCCACCGCACGGCTGTTCTCCCTCCCGGGAGCGGTGGCCTTCGCGTCCAGCTGGATGACCGTGAACCGGGACAGGTGACCCCCGCACCGGAGCATCCGGCGCCCGGCGCGGTGCCGGTGGGTCAGCGACACAGCGCACACCCCGGCCCCGGGCGGCCGGTCCCGACCGAGGGGACCCGCGCCATAGCCTGGGAGACGACCACCGCCATCACACGGAACGGGTTCTCCGCCATGTCCCTGCTCGCCGCAGACCGCCCCCTGAACGAGATCCACGACGCGATGCTCCTGGACCTGGACGGGGTCGTCTACATCGGCCCGCGGGCCGTACCGGCGGCACCGGAGGCGGTGGGCAAGGCGCGGGCCGCCGGAGCGCGGGTGGCGTTCGTGACCAACAACGCCGGGCGCACCCCGGCACGCATCGCCGAGCACCTGACCGAACTGGGCGTGGGCGCCGCCCCCGAGGACGTGGTGACCTCCGCGGAGGCCGCCGCCCGCCTGGTCGGCGAACACCACCCCGCGGGTTCGGACGTACTGGTGGTGGGCGACACCGCGCTGCGCCAGGCGGTGCGCAGGATGGGACTGCGCCCGGTGTCGGTCGACAGCCCCTCGGTGGTGGCCGTGGTGCAGGGCTACTCCCGGCACATGACCCGCGACCTGCTCGACCAGGGCACGGTCGCGGTCCGGCGCGGCGCGTTCTACGTGGCCAGCAACAACGACGCCACCGCACCCAGCGAGTGGGGCCTGACCCCCGGCAACGGGTCCTTCGTCCGGGTCATCGCCAACGCCACCGGGGTCGAACCCGTCGTCGCCGGGAAGCCCATGCGCCCCCTGCACGAGGAGGGCATCCTGCGCACCGGAGCGCGCAACCCGCTGATCGTGGGCGACCGGCTGGACACCGACATCGAGGGCGCGACCGCCCACGGCGCGGCGGGGATGCTGGTGCTGACGGGGGTGGCCACTCCGATGGACGCCCTCGCCGCACCCGAGCACCAGCGCCCCAGCTACCTGGCGTGGGACCTGTCGGGCATGAACCACACGCACCCGGCCGTCGTCCGCGAGGGCGACCGCACCCGCTGCGCGGGGTGGACGGTGACCGTCACCGGCGGCGCACCACGCATCGAGGGGACCGGGGACCGGCTGGACGGGCTGCGCGCGCTGTGCGTCGCGGTCTGGGCGGACCGGTCGGCGGACCCGTCCGGCCCGGCCGCACGCGAGGCGCTGTCCCGCCTGGGCTGGTGAGCCCACGCGGCGGGCCCTCACCGACGCACCGCCCCGGCCGCGGGGCCCTCGGCCGCCCGGACCAGGATCGCGGTCCTGGCCTCCACCTCGCACACGCTGCGTACGCCCTCCCGGCCGCGCCAGGTGCGGCGGCGCAGTTCCCCGGTCATCCGGACCACGTCGCCCAGCCTCCAGGCGCGTATCCCCTCGTGCAGGTCGCGGTCGAAACTGGTGCAGGTGATCGAGTCGGAGCGGCGCCCGCGGTAGCGGCTGTCGCGGGGGCGGGCCACACAGACCCGCCAGGTGGCCAACCGGTCGCCGCTGGGCAGCTCGCGGATGAGGGGCCGGGCGGTGATCCGCCCGGCCACGAGGATCTCGTTGCGGTGCTCGGACTCACACGGGTCCTGCCGCGGGGGCGGGGTGTCGGGGGCGGTCCGGCTCGGGGCGACCGCGGACTCCTGCTGCATGTGGACGTCCTCCCATGGGTGAAGAGCGAGGAGACGGGCGCGACGCGGAGCAGGGGCGCGGGGCAGGAGACCGAAGGTCCGGCCATCCGCGTGCGGTGGGGGCGTGCGCTCTCCCACCAGGATCCCCCGGCGAGGGTCCGGGCGAAAGGCCCGGCGCGAGGCTGTGGACAACCCGTCCCGGCACCGGCCGCGCTCCGCGCACCCCTCCGGCGAGGACCGGGCCGAGCCCCGCCCCGACCAGCCGTGACACCCTTGTCCTAGAGTCGGATCCTGTCCGGTTCGGCCCCGCCGAACCCCACGACGACCGAGGAACAGGGGTGCTTGCAGTGCACGACGACGTGGACGTGAGCGGTCTGCCCGAGGGGATCACCCCGCTGGGCGACGACATCTTCGCCATCGACACGATGCTCGCCGGATACCCGGGGATCGTGTCGAGCTACCTCATCCGCTCCCAACGGCCCTGCATCGTCGAGGTCGGCACCGCCGGTTCCGCGCGGGTCCTGCACGAGGCCGTCACCCGCCTCGGGCTGGCGCCCGCGGACCTGGCCACCATCGTGGTCACCCACATCCACCTGGACCACGCGGGCGGCACCGGAGACATGGCCGCCCTGTTCCCCAACGCCGAGATCGTCGTGCACGAGCGCGGTGCCCGCCACCTGGCCGACCCGAGCAGGCTGATGCGCAGCGCCGAGATGGTGTGGGGCGACCGGCTGGACAGCCTGTTCGGACGGATGAACCCCACCGAGGCGACCCGTATCCGGTCGGTGGCCGAGACCGGGGAGATCGACCTGGGCGGCGGACGTCGGCTGGTGACGCACTACGCCCCCGGCCACGCCAAGCACCACATGGGCCTGGTCGACACCCTCACCGGCGACCTGTACGTCGGCGACGCGCTGGGCGTGTACAAGCCGCTCACCGGAGAGGTCAGCCCGGCCACGCCGCCGCCGGACTTCGACATGGAGGCGTGCCTGCGCACCCTGCGGCTGTTCGGGGACATCGACGCCCAGCGGCTGATGTTCTCCCACTTCGGCGCGGTCACCTCGGTCCCCGAGACCCTCGACCGGGCCGAGTCCGAGCTCCGGCTGTGGGTGGAGACGGTGCGCGAGTCCCACGGCAGCACCGGCGACCTGGACCACGCGATCGCCATGGTGCGCGACAAGGTGGTCTCGCGCTACGCGCCGATGCCGCCGGAGCTGCCCGCCGAGTCCGCCGCGATCCTGGACACCCTCAGCGGTGCGGAGGCCAACGTGTCCGGCATCGTGCACTGGCTGGACAGGCTCGCCCGGGAGCAGGCCGAGGCCCGGGCGGCGGAAGAGGAGCACTCCTGAGCAGTCCCGGGCGGCCCTCGCGGTCCCCGGCGTCGGAGCGCGGACGTCCGCGCTCCGACGCGGAGGCGCGGAGCGTCCAGCGGCGCACGGCCGCCGGACGCGGCGCGCGGACCGCGGGAAAACCGGGTGCGCCCGCCGGGCCCCGGACCTAGTCTCACCCCCATGACGACTCAGATCCGCCCCATGGAGCGGGCCGACATCCCCCGGGTCCTCCCCCTCCTACGCGCTGTCCACCCCTGCCGCGTGCTGACCGCGGAAGCGATGCGCTGGCGGGCGGAGAACCCCCTGCCCGGCATTCGTGAGACCACTCTGCTCGCGGTGGAGGACGGGGCCCCGGTGGGTTTCCTGCGCTCCGCGCTACGCTGCGACGGTGAGGGCCCCCGCAGCGGCCGGTCCCTCCTCGCCACGGTCGCCGCCTCCCACCGGGACACGGACGTGGGCGCGCGCCTGCTGGACGCCTCCGAGCGCCACCTCGTCGAGGGCGGAGCCGAGGTCCTGCGGACCGAGGCCGCCGAGGAGGGCGTCCAGGCCGGGGGCGAGGCCTTCCGGCGGACCGTGCTGGAGCGGGGGTACACCCCGGAGGACACCCACCGCGTCCTGGGCCTGGACCTGGCCGCGCTACCCGCCCTGCCGAAGGCTCCCGAGGGCGTCGAGCTGCGGCCCTTCGGCGACTACGCCGACGACCCGCGCGAGATCTACGAGGTCGACAGGCTGGCCAGCCTGGACGAGCCGGGCGCGGACTCCTGGTTCCCCTCCTACGAGGGGTGGCGCAAGGACGTGTGGGAGCACCCGCTCCGCGCACCGGACCTGTCCCTGTTGGCACTGGTCGAGGGCGTGCCGGCCGCCATCACCTGTTACGTCAGCGACGGGGAGGCCCGGATGGAGTCGTCCATGACCGGCACCCTGCGCGAGTTCCGGGGGCGCGGCCTGGCCGGGTACGCCAAGGCCGCGGCACTGCACCGGGCGCGTGAACGGGGCATGCGCTACGCCTACACCGGCAACCACGAGGACAACGCGCCGATGCTGGCCGCGAACCGGCGGCTCGGCTACGCCCCGGTCGGTTCCGAGACCGTCTACGTCCGGCGGCTCAGGGGTTAGCGGACGGCCCCGGCGGCGCCCCGGGCAGCCCCAGCTCCCGGAGCAGGTGGGCGTAGAGTCCGTCCGCCCAGGAGAGTTGGTCGTCGGAGGGCAGGACGTCGAAGGCCCGCACCTCCACGGTCTCGAACTCCCCGGTCAGCGGGGCCAGCGCGGTCACCTGCGCGTGGGTGACCACCGTGACGTGACCGCCGGAGAGCACGTAGTGGCCGACGGGTCGGATGTCGCCGAGGGTGGCGCCGGCCTCCTCCCGGGCCTCGCGGCGCGCGGTGTCCTGGAGGGTCTCCCCCGGTTCGGCGTGACCGCCGGGGAACTCCCAGGCCCGGCGCCGGTTGCGCACCAGCAGGGGCCGGTCACCGGTGTAGGTCAGGCACACCACGGAGTCGTGAACCTCGGGGAGGACCCCCAGACGCACGACCGCACCGCCGAGCGGAGCGTCTCCGCCCGGCGGTGCGGTACCACCGGTTCCGTGGAAGGGACTCAGTCCCGGTCCTCGCGGCCACGGTGCCGTTCGTCGCGGTCGCGCGGGGACGCGTCCTCCTGCGGCTCCTCCAGGGGTTCCTGCTCCTCGGCGTCGGTCCAGACGATGCCGTCCTCGGCGTCGTAGTCGACCAGCTCCATCCCCTCCAGGGCGGCCAGCCGCTCGTCGGCGTCGGTGACGCCGTCACTGTCCACGGCCGAGGCGCGCGAGAAGTACTCGCGGGCGTCGTCCTCGCGGCCCAGTTCCTCCAGGACGTCGGCGTAGGCGTAGAAGAGGCGGGCGACCCACGGACGGGCGCGCCTCTCCTTGAGCTCGGGCACCTGGAGTTCGGCCAGGGCGGCCTTGGTGTCGCCCATGTCCCGGCGGGCCCCGGAGGCGACGATGCGCAGCTCGATGCGCTCGGCCGCGTCCAGGTCCTTGGCGGCCGGGTCGTTGGTGATCTCCAGCGCCCGTTCGGGACGGCCCAGGCCGCGCTCGCTGTCGGCCATGATGGCGAGGAAGTTGTCGCGTCCGCTCATCCGGCGTGCGGCGCGCAGGTCGGACAGGGCCTCCTGCCACTTGCCCACGGTGTAGGCCGCCACACCGGAGGCCTCGCGGACGCCGGGAACGCGCGACGCCTTGCGGCGCGCGTAGGCCGCGTGGGCGTAGGCCCGCTCGGGGTCCTCGTCCAGGAGCATGCCGGCGGCGACGATGTGCTTGCCGACCAGTTCGGCCAGCGACTTGGGCAACGAGTGGAGGTCGCGCCTGGTCTCGGGATCGAGCTGGGAGTAGCTGACCTCCGCCGGGAGCTGGGGCGCGACGTCGGCCGGGTCGCGGTCCTCGCGCGGCGCACGGCGGTCGTCACGCCGGTCGTCCCGACCGCGGAAGCCGCCGCCCCTGTTGTCGTCGCGGCCGCGGAACCCGCCGCCACGGCGGTCATCCCCGCGCCCGCCGTCCCGGAAACCGCCGCCTCGCCGGTCGTCACGGCGCTCTCCGCCACGGAACCCGCCGCGGTCGTCACGGCGGTCCCCGCCACGGAAACCACCACGGTCGTCCCTGCGGTCGTCACGGCCGCGGAAGCCTCCGCGGTCGCGGTCCCCGCCACGGAAGCCGCCCCGATCATCCCGCCGGTCCTCGCGGCGGTCGTCCCTGCGGTCGTTACCGCCACGGAAGCCTCCGCGGTCGTCGCGACGGTCCCCGCCACGGAACCCACCGCGGTCGCGGTCATCGCGGCCACGGAAACTCCCACGATCGTCGCGGCGCTCTCCGCTACGGAAGCCACCCCTGTCATCCCGGCGGTCCCCGCTGCGGAAACCACCACGGTCCCGACTGTCGCGGCGTTCTCCGCCGCCTTCGCTGCGAAAGCCGCCTCGGTCATCGCGTCGTTCGTCACGACCCCGGAAACCACCACCGCCGCGACGATCGTCGCGACCCTGGTAGCCCCCGCGGTCACGGTCGTCACGGCGGTATCCTCCGCGCCGGTCGTCACGACCTCTGTCATCTCTGGAACCGCTGTAGCCGGACCGGGCGCGGGGTCCGTCACCGCGTCCCCGACCACCAGGTCCACCGGAGCGGTAACCGCCGCGCTCGTTGGCTCCGGAGTCCTCGCGGTCTCCCGATCGGCTGTCCTCAGTCATCCAACCCGTCCGTCAACACTCAAAAGCGCTGCCACCTTGAGCAGTAGCAGCGCGTCATAGTACTCGTGCCTTCCAGCTTACGACATGGTGTCGCCGCTCATCACCAGAGCGCAGGTGCCCAACGTCCTACTTTCCCGACAGCGGTCTGCGCACACCGGAGCTGGTTGTCCACAGGACGCAAGACGCTCTGGCACCGCCACCCCCACACCCGGTTGACTAGAACACGGGGGGCCCACCCCCACCCCCGCACCCCCACTCTGGCGTTCACAAACGCACAAACACCACCACAAAAAAGAGGCCGCCCCCACCGACAACCCCACACAAAAAGAGGGGCCGCCCCGCAAGGCGACCCCCCTCAACAAAAAACCGTGGCAGCGACCTACTCTCCCACCCCACCACAGGGCAGTACCATCAGCGCAAAGAGACTTAACGACCGGGTTCGGAAAGAGACCGGGTGTGACCCTCCAGCAATAACCACCACGGAAACCACACACCACCCACCCGACTCCACCCACCCCAAGAGGCAGGGAATCACCGTGAGCAGCAAGCTCCGTGAAAAATGTGCGCGAACATCCAATTATCTGCAGCGGACAAGCCCTCGGCCTATTAGTACCGGTCAGCTCCACCCCTCACAGGGCTTCCACACCCGGCCTATCAACCCCATCGTCTATAGGGAG
>NZ_KB906870.1:0-133811 GCF_000381685.1 Nocardiopsis sp. CNS-639 | reverse complement strand
TGCGCAGCCGGTCGGCGATGCGTTGCCAGGTGCCGTCCAGGGACCAGCGGCGGTGACGGCCCGCGACGGTCTCCCAGGGGCCGTAGCGGTCGGGCAGGTCCCGCCAGGGGATGCCGGTACGGGCGCGGAACAGGATGGCGTTGACGATGCGGCGGTGGTCGGCCCACTTCTTGCCCTTGTGCGGGTCGGCGGGCATGAGAGGGGCGAGCAGGGCCCACTTGGCATCGGAGAGTTCATGACGTCCGGGCACGCCATCCACGGTGCCAGAACAGGCCCTGCCACACACCCACTTCTAAAAAACAGGCCCTAGCCGACGCTGCTCCCCGCCGACCGCGCGGCGGGAGCGCGTCACCGGCCCTTCGCCCCACCCCGTCCGTCCTGGGAGACGACACAGGACCCGCGTCCGCCTCCACCGCGAACGGCCCATGGCGGGCGGGACGCGGGGCGGGAGACCCGACCACCGTTCGGACCGTCCCGCGCACAACGGCCCACCGCGCCCGGCGGCGGTGTTGTGCGTGGGACGGGTGACGACCGCGCCACGCGCTCCCGGGCATGCGGGCCCACGCCGCCGAGCAGGTGGCGTCCCTCTTCGGGCGATCCGCTCCGGTCGCACCCTCCGTTGCGACCCGGGCATGAAAAAAGGCCCTGCGAGCAGGGCCTTCGTTTGTGTCCGAGGGGGGACTTGAACCCCCACAGCCTTAACGGCCACTAGCACCTCAAGCTAGCGCGTCTACCTATTCCGCCACCCGGACCGGGTGTACTCGGCGCTCCCGCGCCGGACACGTCAACCATAGCAAAGGTCGAACACCGCGCGAACCATGTTTTCCGCCGGTGGAAGACATGGCAGGGTCGGTGGAACAGTAGGGCGACAAGGTGCGGCTGGACGGGAGCGTCAGATGGCGGAGCCAGGCAGGGAACTGAGCGCGGCCGAGGTCGAGGTGGTCGACCTGTGCCGGGAGCTCATCGAGTTCGACACCTCCAACTACGGCGACCACTCGGGACCCGGGGAGCGCAAGGCGGCCGAGTACGTGGCGGCCAAGCTCGACGAGGTCGGCGTCGAGTCGAGGATCTACGAGAAGCACCCGGGGCGCAGCAACGTCGTGGCCCGGATCACGGGGGAGGACTCCAGTCGTCCCCCGCTGCTCATCCACGGCCACCTCGACGTCGTTCCGGCGGCCCCGGAGGACTGGACCCACCACCCCTTCGCGGGCGAGGTCGCCGACGACTGCGTGTGGGGCCGCGGCGCGGTCGACATGAAGGACATGAACGCGATGGTCCTGGCGATGCTGCGCCAGCGCCTGCGCGAGGGCCGCCGTCCCCCGCGCGACATCGTGCTGGCCTTCCTCGCCGACGAGGAGGCCGGGGGCACCTGGGGCGCCCAGTACCTGGTCGACGAGCACCCCGACCTGTTCGCCGACTGCGACTCGGCGATCAGCGAGGTCGGCGGCTTCTCGTTCACGGTCAAGGAGAACCGGCGCCTCTACCTCATCGAGACCGCCGAGAAGGGCATCGCCTGGATGAAGCTGACCGCGCGCGGCACCGCCGGGCACGGTTCGATGGTCAACACCGACAACGCCGTCACCGAACTGGCGGCGGCCGTCGCCCGCCTGGGCGAGCACCGGTTCCCCGTCCAGCTCACACCGACCGTGCGGACCTTCCTGGAGGAGATCTGCGAGGAGTTCGGCATCCCCTTCGACGAACGGGACGTGGACGCCACGGTCGCCCGGCTGGGCCCCATCGCGCGCATGATCGGCGCCACCCTGCGCAACACCCTCAACCCCACGGTCCTGGGCGGCGGCTACAAGGCCAACGTCATCCCGGGCGAGGCCACCGCCCAGGTGGACGGCCGCTTCCTGCCGGGCACCGAGGACGCGTACTTCGCCGAGATCGACCGGCTGCTGGGCCCCAAGGTCAGCCGCGAGTTCATCCACCACCTGCCCGCCGTGGAGACCTCCTTCGACGGCGGCCTGGTCAGCGCCATGTCGGAGTCGCTGCTGGCCGAGGACCCCGGTGCCAAGGCCGTCCCCTACTGCCTCTCCGGGGGGACGGACGCCAAGAGCTTCTCGCGACTCGGGGTGCGCAACTACGGTTTCGCCCCCCTCCAGCTGCCCCCCGAGCTGGACTTCGCGGGCATGTTCCACGGGGTGGACGAGCGCGTCCCGATCGAGGGCCTCCGGTTCGGGGTCCGCGTCCTGGACCGTTTCGTCGGGTTGAGCTGACCCCGGGCGCTTTGCGCCGTCCCCTCAGCCGAACCGCGCCGAGAACTTTTTCGGCGCGGTTCGTAATCCGGCCTCCCGTCACCGAACGTGATGTTAGTGTTGCTGTGAGTTCGACGGTGCTCGGCTCCCCGCCCGCCTTCGCGGGCGCGGAACGGCACCGGCGTGTGACCGTGGCGGGACCACCGCACGGGACCGTCCAGTAGTAGCGAAACGGGGGGCATCCATGGTGCTCGCGGGCAAGGAGTGGCTGGTCTCCAGTCGCGCTGCCCGCATGGCCCTGAGCCCCGCCCGGCTGCTGCTCCTGTCCGGCATCGTCGCCGTCGCATGGCTGGCCGGGGGGATCGGTGTCGCCCACGGCGAGACCGCCCCCGAGTCCGGTGGCCTGGTCGACCGCGTGCTGGAGGTCGGCGACGGGACCGGACGCACCGGACAGGCCGCCGCCGAGGAGATCCGCGGCGCCCGCCTCTCCGACGCCACGGCCCGCACCGCGTCGGCCACGGAGTCGCTCACCGACACCGTGGTGCCCCAGACGGCCGCTCTTCCCGCCGAGACCCTGCACGGGACCGGCGTGACCGCGGCCCTGGAGCGGACCAGGACCGGATCCGCCGCCAACAGGGCGGTCGAGGACACCACCCGGGCCGTCGACGAGACCGCGCGCGGCGCGGGCGACCTCGTCGGGGGCATCGCCCGCCGGGGCCACGACATGGTGGAGTCCACCGACCGCTCGCTGCGCGACGGCAGCCTGGTGGGCACGGTCTCCGAGGGGCTCGCCGAGTCCACCCGGGCCGTACAGGACCGGATCGGCGGTTCCGCGGGCACCGCGACGCCGCTCGGCCTGCCCGTCCTCGGCGGCGCCGACGAACTCTCCCCGACCGCACCCGCGCCCAAGCGCTCCGCGTCCGACGAGGACGAGGGCTCCGGCGCGGAACGCGACGGGGACCGCACCGGCGGGGTGACGGCCGTCCACGCTCCCGTGGACCCGTCCGTCTGGCACCGGGTCGCCGACGAGGGCGCCGACCGGGCGCCGGGCGACGACGGCCCCGGTGAGCGCATCCGCCTCATCGCGGGCGGCGGGTACCACCAGGCCGGAGCGGACGCCACGGGCGCCGCGTCTCCGTCCTTCCCCGCGCCCGGCGCCGCCGGGTTCTTGACGGCCCGGGCCGACCACCTGGCCCCCCGGGCCCAGCGGGTCGCCCTTCCCGGTGACCCCACCCTGGTTGTCCGCGACGCCGCGGACGACCCCTCCTTCGCTCCCGACTAGCCGCGTCCTCCACGACCGCGGCCGGTCCGTGCGCTCCTCTGCGCGCAGCCGCCTCGCCGAATCCGGCGGGCGTGCCTTCTCCCCGGCTTCCCCGGAGCACGAAGCTCTCCGTCCGCGGTCCACGAGCAGCTGGCCGATCTTTCTCGTTGACCAAAGGACACGCGATGACCTACCACACGCACGCCCGTATCGCCGCACTGGTGGCCGCGGGATTCTTCACCGCCGCCGGCGCCGGAGTGGCCTACGCCGACACCACGGCCACGACCAGCGGAAACGGCTCCATCCTCGGCGGCAACCAGATCGTGGCCGACCTGGACGCCCCCGTCAACGTCTGCGGTAACTCGATCGCCGTCCTCGGCCTCGCGGGCGCCCAGTGCACCGACAGCGGGGCCGTGGTGGAGGACGACAGCTCCACCTGGACGCCCGAGAAGCCCGAGGAGCCCGAGACCCCCGACGAGTCCGAGAAGCCGGAGACCCCGGAGAAGCCCGAGAACCCCGAGAAGCCGGAGAAGCCCGGCTACGGGGGGGAGCCCGGTGACGGCGGCCACGACGGGGGCGGCCACGACGGGGGCGGTCACGACGGCGGTGGCCACGACGGCGGCGGTCACGACGGCGGTCACGACGACGGCTACGGCGGCGGTGACCACGGCGGTGGCGGTGGCGGTGGCGGCCACCACGGCGGCGGTGGCGGCGACCACGGCGGCGGCAACGGCGGCGGTGGCGGCGGCACGCCCGAGGAGCCCGTCTCCCCGCCCGCCACGGACGAGGAGCCTCCGGCGCCCGCCCCGGAACTCGCCCGGACCGGCACCGACGGCAGCGCCCTGAGCGGTCTGTTCGCCAGCGCCGCCGCCGCGATCGCCGCGGGCGCCGGACTGCTCCTGTTCGGCAGGCGCCGCGCCCGCGCCTGACCCCGGCCTCCCGGGCCGTTCGCGGCCCGGGGGCTGACGCGAGTCCCGTAGCACCGGCCAAGGCCATGTGCGCGGGGTTCACGTCAGCCGCCGCCCTCCGGGGCGGGGCTGATGGACGGGGTGCGCGCGTTCCGCCGCAACCAGCGGAGCGGGACCGCGGCGCACTCTCCAAGCACCGGTAGCACGCACCTTCCAGGTGTGAGGCGGACCGGAGGAAACCCCGGCCTTGGCCGAAGGCCCGCACCCCACCCAGGGGCGTGGAACGGCCTGTGGCCCGAGCACACACCTTCTCATCGACATGTTTGAAAGGACCTCCCACATGCGTAAGTGGGTCAGCACATCCGCGAAGTCGGTGCTCCTGACAGCCGGTTTCGTCGCGCTGGGCAGCGGCGTGGCCTTCGCGGACAGCCAGGCCGTCACGAGCGGCAACGGCTCCCTGCTGGGCGGCAACCAGGCGGTCGTGAACGGGGACGTCCCCGTGAACGTCTCCGGCAACGCGATCGGCGCCGTCCTGGGCACCGCCGGCGCCAGCAGCACCGACACCGGCGCGGCCGTGGTCGACCACCAGCACGGCCCCGACGCGGCCACGTCGGGCAACGGCTCCGCGCTCGGCGGCAACCAGCTGGTCGTGGACGGCGAGATCCCCGTGAACGTCTCGGGCAACGCGATCGCCGCCGTGGCCGGGATCGCGGGCGCCAGCACGACCGACACGGGCGCCGCGGTGGTCGAGCACCAGCACGGTCACCGTCACCACCACCACAGCCCCGACGCCGCCACCTCCGGCAACGGCTCGCTGCTCGGCGGCAACCAGGCCGTGGTCGACCTGGACGTGCCGGTCAACGTCGCGGGCAACGCGATCAGCGCGGTCGGCGGCGTGGCCGGCGCCGCGGCCACCGACACCGGCGCCCTGGTGCACGACGGCCACGGCCACGGGCACCGCGAGCACCACTCCGCGCCCGCCGAGTACACGGCCATGGACCTGGTGCACGAGGCCGCGGAGAACGCCACCATCCTGCCGCTGCCGGACACCTCCGGCGTGAACGCGGGCGTGCTGCGCCAGTCGGCGCCCCGCGAGCACCAGTCGGCCCCGCGCGAGCACCAGTCCATCGCGACCTCGGGCAACGGCTCGCTGGTGGGCGGCAACCAGGCCGTGGTCGACCTGGACGTGCCGGTCAACGTCGCGGGCAACGCCATCGGCGCGGTCGGCGGCGTGGCGGGTGCGGCCTCCACCGACACCGGCGCCCTGGTGCTGGAGGAGGAAGAGGACATCGCGACCTCGGGCAACGGCTCGGCGGTCGGCGGCAACCAGCTGGTCGTGGACGGCGACGTCCCGGTCAACGCCTCCGGCAACGCCATCGCGGCGGTCGCGAGCCTGGCCGGCGCCAGCAGCACCGGCGACGGGGCCGCGGTCGTGCACCAGAGCGCCCGCGAGTCGCAGTCCAGCGCCCTGGACGCCCTGCCCCTGGTGCGGGAGCTGCCCGAGGTCCCGGTCTCGGACATGCTGCCCGTCGAGTACGAGGTGAGCGAGACCACCCGCCAGGCCGTGGAGCAGCACGCTCCCGAGCACGCCCACCAGCTGCCCGAGTCCGCCCCCGTGGGTGTGGCCGACCCGGTCAACGAGCTGCTCGGCGCCGCGGGCGTGGGCCTGTAACGACAGAACAGGGGATCGCGCCCGCGTCCGTGCGGGCCCGAGGGAGTACGGCGTCCCGTTCCGTGAGGAACGCGGTGGACTGCGGGGTGCCGTATCCCACAGGGCGGCGTCGGACACGGAGCGCGACCCCGGACCGGCACAACGCGTGCCGTACGCGTCGATGGGCCACGACGACCCGCCTCCGCACTCCCGTTCCGTGAGGAACGCGGTGGACTGCGGGAGCGCGGAGGAGCTGGCCGTCAGCCCGTGACGCGAGCCGAGTCCTCCCGGGAATATCCGGGAGGACTCGCCGCATTCTGGGGAAAGCAGACACTCGACGGCCGTCAAGTGTGACCGAAGTCACTCGCAGGGGTCGTTATGGGTGCTCGTCAGAGCCGGTGCTGGCCAACCGGCCCACGTTGCCGGGGCGGCTCACGTACGCTACGGACCGGTACCGGTTCGGGAAGCGCTTATTCTGCGGGTGCCGGTGGGCGTGGGCCGGGTGTCCACCCAGAGCGACGGAGCCCTCACCCGCGGAGGGGGCAGTCCCTCCCGCCCACCGACGGGGGGAGCGCCTGGAGTTTCGGTTACTGTCGGTTCCCAGGAGCTTCCGACAGACCGCGGCCGGAAAGATCACGTAGGGCTAGACGTAGGGGAAGAGCGTGCCACCCACGAAGGGCAGCGCCGGCAAGAACGGCTCGAAGGACAGCGGACGACAGGGGGCGGGCACCGCCCTCGTCATCGTCGAGTCACCGGCCAAGGCGAAGACCATCGCCGGTTATCTGGGGCGCGGCTACGTCGTGGAGTCCAGCATCGGCCACATCCGCGACATGCCCAACAAGGCCGCCGAGATCCCCGCCAAGTACAAGGGGCAGGCGTGGGCCCGGCTCGGGGTGGACGTCGACGGCGACTTCGAGCCGCTCTACGTGGTCAACACCGACAAGAAGGCGCACGTCAAGAAGCTCAAGGAGCTCATGGCCGACGCCGACGAACTCCTCCTCGCGACAGATGAGGACCGCGAGGGCGAGGCGATCGCCTGGCACCTGCTGGAGGAGCTCAAGCCCCGCATCCCCGTCCGCCGCATGGTGTTCAACGAGATCACCAAGGACGCCATCCAGCGCGCGGCCCACAACACCCGCGACCTGAACACCCGCCTGGTCAACGCACAGGAGACCCGGCGCATCCTGGACCGCCTCTACGGCTACGAGGTCTCCCCCGTGCTGTGGAAGAAGGTCATGCCCAAGCTCTCGGCGGGCCGCGTGCAGTCCGTGGCCACCCGCCTGGTGGTCGAGCGCGAACGCGAGCGCATGGCGTTCACCTCCGCCGAGTACTGGGACCTCAAGGCCCTCTTCGACGCCACCGAGGCCGGTGTCGCCGAAGGCCCCGCCACCTTCCCCGCCGCCCTCGTCTCCGTGGACGGCACCCGCGTCGCCGCGGGCCGCGACTTCACCCCGCAGGGCACGCTGCGCTCGGACCGCCCCGTCCGCCAGCTGGACGAGGCCGCGGCGCGCGGCCTCGCCGAGCGGCTGTCCGGCGCCGGGTTCTCGGTCTCCTCGGTGGAGCGCAAGCCCTACCGCCGCTCGCCCTACGCGCCGTTCCGCACCACCACCCTCCAGCAGGAGGCGTCCCGCAAGCTCGGCCTGTCGGCCAAGCAGACCATGCAGGTCGCCCAGCGGCTGTACGAGAACGGCTACATCACCTACATGCGCACCGACAGCACCACGCTGTCGGACAGCGCGGTCAAGGCCGCCCGCTCCCAGGTGCGCAGCCTCTACGGCGGCGACTACCTGCCGGACAAGCCGCGCGTGTACGCCAAGAAGGTCAAGAACGCCCAGGAGGCGCACGAGGCGATCCGCCCGTCCGGCGACACCTTCCGCACGCCCGCCCAGACCGGCCTGTCCGGCCCCGAGTTCCGGCTCTACGAGCTGGTCTGGAAGCGCACCGTCGCCTCCCAGATGAAGGACGCGGTCGGCGAGTCCGTCACCGTGCGCATCGAGGGCACCTCCTCCGACGGCGAGGTCGCCGAGTTCAGCGCGACCGGCAAGGTCATCACCTTCCACGGGTTCCTCAAGGCCTACGTGGAGGGCTCCGACGACCCGGCCGCCGACCTGGACGACCGCGAGCGCCGCCTGCCCGCCATGTCGGAGGGCGACCCGCTCAAGGCCCAGAACCTGGAGGCCGAGGGGCACAGCACCCGGCCGCCCGCGCGCTACACCGAGGCCACCCTGGTCAAGGAGCTGGAGGAGCGCGAGATCGGCCGCCCCTCCACCTACGCCTCGATCATCGGCACCATCCTGGACCGCGGCTACGTGTTCAAGAAGGGCACGGCGCTGGTGCCGTCCTTCCTGGCCTTCGCCGTGGTGCAGCTGCTGGAGCGCCACTTCGGCAACCTGGTGGACTACGAGTTCACCGCGCGCCTGGAGGACGTGCTCGACGACATCGCCCGCGGGGAGGCCGAGAGCCTGCCCTGGCTGCGCCGCTTCTACTTCGGCGGCGAGGACACCGAGGGCCAGCGGGAGACCGGGCTCAAGGAGCTGGTCAACGACAACCTCTCCGACATCGACCCCAAGGAGATCAGCTCCCTGCCGCTGCCCGGCACCGACATCGTGCTGCGGGTGGGGCGCTACGGCCCCTACCTGGACCGGGACGGCGTGCGGGTGAACGTGCCCGAGGACCTGGCCCCGGACGAGTTGACCGTGGACAAGGCCGAGGAGCTGTTCGCCCAGCCCAGCGGCGACCGGGAACTGGGCACCGACCCCGAGACCGGCCGCGTCATCGTGGCCAAGACCGGGCGGTTCGGCCCGTACGTCACCGAGGTGATCGAGGAGCCGCAGGAGGCCGAGGAGGGCAAGGCCAAGACCAGGGCCAAGGCCAAGGCCAAGCCGCGCACCAGCTCGCTGCTCAAGTCGATGAGCCTGGACACCGTCACCCTGGAGGACGCGCTGCGCCTGCTGTCGCTGCCGCGCGTGGTCGGCCAGATCGACGGCGAGGACGTCACCGCGCAGAACGGCCGGTTCGGCCCCTACATCAAGAAGGGCACCGACAGCCGCTCCCTGGAGACCGAGGAGCAGATGTTCACGGTCACGCTGGAGCAGGCCGCGGCGCTGTTCGCCCAGCCCAAGCAGCGCGGGCGCCGTGCCGCCGCCCCGCCGCTGCGCGAGCTGGGGGAGGACCCGGCCTCGGGCGCCAAGATGGTGATCAAGGACGGCCGGTTCGGCCCCTACGTCACCGACGGGGAGGTCAACGCCTCCCTGCGCAAGGGCGACGAGGTGGAGTCGATCACCGACCAGCGGGCCGCCGAGCTGCTGGCCGAGCGCCGCGCCAAGGCGCCCGCCAAGAAGCCCGCGGCCAAGAAGCCCGCCGCGAAGAAGGCGCCCGCCAAGAAGACCTCCACGACGGCCAAGAAGGCGTCCACCTCCACGACGGCCAGGAAGACGGGCACGGCGGCCAAGAAGGCGTCCACCTCCACGACGGCCAGGAAGTCACCGGCCAGGGGGACCGGCGCCTCCGACCCCGCTCCAGAGGAGTAGGCGCGGGCGGCGGGGAGCGGCCGGGATTCGTCTCCCGGGCCCCGGCACGCGTAGGCTCACCCGGACACCTCCCGACGGGGGTGGCCGGGTGGGCGGTCTCCCGCGTGTT
This sequence comes from Nocardiopsis sp. CNS-639, assembly GCF_000381685.1. Classification (NCBI taxonomy): domain Bacteria; kingdom Bacillati; phylum Actinomycetota; class Actinomycetes; order Streptosporangiales; family Nocardiopsidaceae; genus Nocardiopsis; species Nocardiopsis sp. CNS-639. The sequence goes on along the minus strand of NZ_KB906870.1, from coordinate 124,154 downwards.
CACCCCGGGTGGGCGCATCCTCACCCCTGTGCGGGAGCAGCCTTCCGTACTACGCTTGGCAGGACTCACGGGAACGCGGAAACGTGCGCGGTCCCCGGAGCCATCCAACGATTCTGAGGCGGGTCCGCGACCCGTCGTTCCCTCTCCCCCTCACCGATAATCTTGAGCGCTATGAGCAGATCTGCACCCCTGGGAGCGCCGGCCGAGGCGCGCAACGTTCTTGCGATCACACCCTTCCGAAGGCTGTGGATCTCTCTCTCCCTCTCCAGCCTGGGCGACTGGCTCAGCCTGCTGGCACTGGTGTCCCTGGCGACCGTCTTCACCGCCGACGGATCCCAGCTCGTCCAGTACCTGGCCGTCAGCGGCGTCGTGGCGATCAAGCTCGCCCCGTCGATCCTGCTCAGCCCCCTGGTCGGGTCGGTCGCCGACCGCCTCGACCGCAGGTGGACGATGGTGGTCGGCGACGCCCTGCGCGCCGTGCTGTACGTCTCCATCCCGGTCGTGGGCCTCCTCTTCTCCGGCTTCGCCCTGGAGTGGCTGCTCATCGCCACCCTCCTGGCCGAGGTCGTCGCCCTGTTCTGGACCCCGGCCAAGGACGCCACGGTCCCCAACCTGGTGCCCCGCAAGCTGCTGGGGCAGGCGAACCGGCTGAGCCTGCTCACCGCCTACGGCGCCGCGCCCGTCGCGGCGCTGCTGTTCGCCGCGCTCGCCTCGGTCAGCAACGTGCTCGGCGTGTTCCTGCCCTCCATGGCCAGCCCCGAGGCCGACGTCGCCCTCTACCTCAACGGCCTCACCTTCGTCGTCGCGGCGGTCGTCGTCGCCGGGCTGCCGATCCCCAAGCACAAGCCCTCCAAGGACGCGGAGAGCGACACCCGCGACAGCGGCATCCTGCGCGCGCTGGGGACCGGTCGACGCCATGCGGGCGGCACGCCCCGCGTGCGCGGCCTGGTTCCGGGCATGCTCTGCGTCGTGGCCGCCGGGGGCGTGGTCATCGGTGTCGGCCGCGTGCACGTCGAGGGCCTGGGCGCGGGCAACGCCGGTTTCGGCGTGGTCTTCGCCGCGGTCTTCGCGGGCATGGCCCTGGGCATGCTCGCCGGGCCGCGCGTCCTCAAGCAGTTCAGCCGCAGCCGGCTGTTCGGTCTGAGCATCGCCCTCGCCGGGCTGGCCCTGCTGTTCGCCGGGGCCGTCGCCGACATGGTGCTCACCGCCGTGCTCACCGTGCTGCTCGGCGTGGGCGCGGGTATCGCCTGCGTGATCGGCCTGGCGGTGTTCGACCGCGAGGTGGAGGACGAGCACCGGGGTTCCGCCTTCGCCTTCCTGCACGGCGCCGCCCGCGTCACCCTGGTCGGCGCCGCCGTGCTCGCCCCGCTGGCCGCCGGGCTCATCGGCAGTTACCGGATCCCGGTCGGCCCCCTGAGCTACGACCTGCGCGGCAGCGGCCTCGTCCTCATGCTCTCCGGCCTGGCCGTCCTGGTCGTGGCGCTGGTCTGCTACCGGCGGATGAACCGCCGGGACGACCCCGAGGCCGGTCCCGGCCTGCTCCCGGAGCTGTTCGCGGCGCTGCGCGGCGTCGCGATCGCGCCGGAGGAGGACGAGGAGTCCAGGCTCGCGGGCGCGTTCATCGTCGTCGAGGGCGGCGAGGGCGCGGGCAAGTCCACCCAGGTGCGCGAGCTGACGGTGTGGCTGCGCGACCAGGGGTTCGAGGTGGTCGGCACCCGCCAGCCGGGCGCGACCAAGCTCGGCATGCGCCTGCGCGGCCTGCTCCTGGACCGGGAGAACTCGCACATCACCCCGCGCGCCGAGGTGCTGCTCTACGCGGCCGACAAGGCCGACCACGTCCAGCAGGAGATCCTGCCCGCCCTGCGGCGCGGCGCGGTCGTCATCAGCGACCGCTACGTGGACTCCCTGCTGGCCTACCAGGGCTCGGGGCGCGACCTGTCCTCGGACGAGATCCGCCGGATCAGCGACTGGGCCACGCAGGGCCTGGTTCCGGACCTGACGGTGCTGCTCGACGTGCGGCCGGAGGACGGCCTGTCCCGCCTGGGCGGCCCGGCCGACCGCATCGAGGGCGAGCCCGCGGAGTTCCACGACCGGGTCCGCCGGGGCTTCCTGGAGCTGGCCAGGGCCGCGCCGGAGCGCTACCTGGTGCTCGACGCCCGCGAGCCGCAGGACAGGATCACCCGTGAGATCCAGCGCCGGGTGCGCTCCCTGCTGCCCGACCCGGTCCCGAGCAGCGCCGAGGCCGTCACCGGCATGATCCCGGTGATCAGGAACGACGAGGTCGGACAGGGCTGAGGCCGAGGCGGTCGGGCCGTCCGACAGGTCGAGGGCTCCCTGCCCCGCTCGGGGGAGGGAGCCCTCGACCGTGTCCGGGCGGGGTTCGCTCCGGAGCGGGCCGGCCCGGGTCCGGCGGAGCGCCCCCGGCCCAGCGCGGGGGGAGAGCGGCTTGTGGACAACGGTCCGGACGTCGGCGCCGACTCCTATCCTGAAGACCGAAGCACCAGCGGTGGGAGGGAAGCATGACGGTCTTCGACGACCTCATCGGCCAGCGGTCCACGGTGGGCCAGCTCCAGCGGGCCGTCGCAGGGGCCGCCGACCTCGTCTCCGGCGGACGGGGCACGGGGATGACCCACGCCTGGCTGTTCACCGGGCCGCCCGGTTCGGGCCGCTCGGAGGCCGCCCGGGCCTTCGCGGCCGCCCTCCAGTGCCGGGACGGCGGCTGCGGGCACTGCGCCTCCTGTCACCAGACCCTCGCCGGCACCCACCCCGACGTGCTGTACGTGCGGCCCAGCGGGCTGAGCTTCGGTGTGGCCGCCACCCGCGACCTCGTGTTGCGCGCGGGCTCCAAACCCTCCGGCGGCCGGTTCCGGATCGTGCTGTTCGAGGACGCCGACCGCGCCACCGAGGCCGCCTCCAACGCCCTGCTCAAGGCGGTGGAGGAGCCCTCGCCGCGCACCGTGTGGCTGCTGTGCACCCCCACCCCCGACGACCTGCTCGTCACCATCCGCTCGCGCTGCCGCATGGTCACCCTGGCCACGCCCGGCACCGGGGAGCTGGTGGACGCCCTCGTCCAGCGCGACGGGATCGACGCCGAGACCGCCCGCGCCGCGGCGGTCGCCGCCTCCGGGCGGATCGACCGGGCCCGGCAGCTGGCCACCGACCCCGAGGCGCGCAGACGCCGGGTGGAGGTGCTGTCCATCCCCGCCCGGCTCGACGGGCTCGGCGCGTGCGTCACCTCCGCCGCCCGGCTCTACGAGATCGCCGAGGAGGAGTCCAAGGCCCTCACCACGGCGCTCGACGAGAAGGAGAGGGAGGAGCTGCGGGCCGCGTTCGGGGAGGGCTCCACGGGCAAGGGCGTGGCCAAGGCGATGCGCGGCTCCGCGGGCGCGATGAAGGACCTGGAGGAGCGGCAGAAGCGCCGTGCCACCCGCATCAAGCGCGACTCCTACGACCGCGCCCTGCTCGACCTGGTCGCGTTCTACCGGGACGCGCTCACCCTCCAGCTGGGCGCGAGGGTGGAGCTGTCCACGGCCGAGCGCTCCGGCGACCTGGAACGCGTCGCCCGCTCCAGCACACCGGAGTCCACGCTGCGCAGGATCGACGCCATCATGGAGTGCCGTGAGCGCATCGCCGCGAACGTGCACCCCCAGATCGCCATGGAGGCCATGACCTCCGCCCTCCTGGCCGGATAGGCGGCCGCCCCGCGGGCGCGGCCTCCCCCGCGGGCGGGACCGCCGTTCCCGAGCACCGTTCCGGCGGTCCCGTGACGGGCGCGGACCTCCGCGCGAACCCGTCGCGGGGCGGTGCGGCGGCGCCCGCATCCGGACGGCGGGTCCCGCGCCAGAGCGGGGAGGGGGACGCGACACCGCCCCGGCGGGGGAGAGAAACGCGAGTTGGACCGGTGCGGGCCGCGCCGGTCGTGGAGAATGGGGCGGCGCCGACGACACGTCGGTCGCGGTCGGACGTGACGAGAGGGCGGGACACCGTTGGCGACGAGGGTTCGGGGACCGTGGGCGGCCGTGCTCGCCGGGTCCGTGCTGCTGGCGACGGCGTGCACGGCGCAGGGCGACCAGCAGAGGGAGGGAAGCGTCGCGCCCGGGCTCTCCGAGGACCTGGCGGCCTTCGCCGACCAGGAACTGGCCTGGGGCGAGTGCGAGAGCGGAGCACCCGGTACCGAGTGCGCCACCTACGAGGTGCCCCTCGACTACGGGGACCCCGACGGCGAGCGCATCGAGATCGCGGTCAAGCGCTTCCCCTCCGAGGGAGGCGACGTCCTCGGCTCCCTGCTCGTCAACCCCGGCGGGCCCGGCGGCTCCGGGTACGACTTCGTGGACCACGCCCCCTACACGGTCAGCGACGCGGTGCGCGAGAGGTTCGACGTGGTCGGGTTCGACCCGCGCGGTGTCGGCCGCAGCTCACCGCTGACCTGCCTGGACGCCGAGGGCATCGACGAGTTCCTCGGCGGGGTGGACAGCGTCGAGGGCGACGGCGACATGTCCGAGGTCTCCGCGGCCGAGCTGGCCGAGCTGGAGGAGGACAGCCGCGGCTTCGTCGAGGCCTGCCAGGCCAACCACCCCGAGCTGATGCGGCACGTGGGCACCGCGGACGTCGCCCGCGACATGGACCTGCTGCGCGCCCTGCTCGGCGACGAGAAGCTCACCTACCTGGGCGCCTCCTACGGCACCAGCATCGGCGCCCACTACGCCGAGCAGTTCCCCGACCGCGTCCGCGCGCTGGTGCTCGACGGCGCAGTGGACCCCAGCCAGGGGCAGCTCGACCTCAGCGTGCAGCAGGCGACCGGGTTCGAGACCGCCCTGCGGGCCTTCGTGGAGGACTGCCTGAGCCGGTCGGACTGCCCGCTCGGCGCCCCCGGCGACAGCGTGGACGACGGCATCGGGGCGCTGACCGCCTTCCTGGCCGACACCGCCGAGAACCCCCTGTCCAACAGCATGGACGACCGCGAGGTCAACCGCGCCCGCGCCGAACTGGGCGTGCTCGCCGCGCTCTACACCGAGGACTGGTGGCCGCGCGTGCGCGAGGCCCTCACCGCCGGTACGGAGGGCGACGGCACCCTCCTGCTCCAGCTCGCCGACGACCTCTACAGCCGGAGTGACACGGACGCCTACGTCAACTCCACGGCCGCGCTCATCGCGGTGAACTGCTCCGACTCGCCCAGCCCGCGCGACGTGGAGGCCTACACCGAGGCCGCGGCCCGGGCCGGCGAGGAGTCGCCGATCTTCGGCCCCAGCCTGGCGTGGGGCGCCCTGCCCTGCGCGTACTGGCCGGAGGAGGCGGTCGACCCGCCCGTGGAGCTGGACGGGGACGGCGCCGCGCCCGTCATGGTGCTGGGCACCACCCGGGACTCGGCCACCCCGTACGCCTGGTCCGAGGCGCTCGCGGAGCAGCTCGACTCGGGTTTCCTGGTGACCCGCGACGGCGACGGACACACCGGTTACCGGATGGGCGACCAGTGCGTCGACGCGATGGTGGACGCCTACCTGGTCGACCTCACCGTGCCCGAGGACGGGATGGCCTGCGCCTGAGGCCGGCAGCCGGGTGAGCAGGCCGCCGTGTCCCCGGCACTCCGCCGAGGGGCTAGAATGGTGACCGCATCGCCGCGTGGAACACGCGGCGGCGCGCCGCCTTAGCTCAGTCGGCAGAGCGATTCACTCGTAATGAATAGGTCGTCGGTTCGATTCCGACAGGCGGCTCCAGCCGAAACGCCACCCCGGACCGGGGTGGCGTTTCGCGTTGGGGGCCCAAAAGGGGGCCAGCGGCCTACTCGGCGAAGAGGTCCCCCCATGATGTGGGCCCCCTCGGTGATCACCGGCCGCAGCTCCTTGCGGTGGACGAGTTCGGTCGTGTTCGTGCTGCTGTGCCCGACCAACCGCGCGACGTCCTCCAGGTGGACGCCGTCGGCGGACATGGGCGACGCGGAGCTGTGTCGCAGCTCCCGGGGCGTCCACGACCCTTCGACCCCGGCGGCCCGCGGGGGCCCGAGGCGCCTCGCGGGCCGCGCCGCCCTCAGACGCGCTGCCGGTTCTGGAACCAGCCCCACACGGCGGTGGCCACGAACAGGACGGCGCCGATGACGGCGAGCCAGAGCAGGCCCTTGATGACCATGCCCAGGATGGCGAGGATGAGCCATACCGCCAGCAGCACCAGGATGAAGTAGACCATGTCGTCCCCCAAGATCGCGTCTCCTCGGGGCCTACCCGCTTCCGCGCCCGACCGCACACGCCGGGAGGTCCGACACGGCGTGTTCTCCCGGCGCCGTGGACCGGCCCGTCAGGGCCAGGTGCCGTCCACCACGGTTCCGTGGCCGGGTTTGCTGCGGTCCATCCACTCCTGGCGGTTGCGGGCGAAGGCCAGGGACCAGTCGACCTGGCGCTGGTGCAGCTCGGCCAGGCTGACGGCGGCGAGTTCGGGGTGCCTGGCGCCGATCTCCTCGGCCAGGGCCAGCGCAGCCGAGGCGTCGGCGGCCGCGGTGTGGGCGTCGGTCAGTTCCACGCCGTAGTACTCGCACATGGCGCCCAGGTTGCGCTTGCCCCTGCGGTAGGGCTCCACGCCCCGGTCGATCACCAGCGGGTCCACCACGGGCGCCAGCGGGCCGCTCAGGCGTTCCGCGAGGGGGGTCAGCCCGTGCCTCCGCATCTCCCCGGAGAGCACCCGGAGGTCGTAGGGGGCGTTGAAGACCACCAGCCCCTGCCCCGAGGAGAGCTGGTCGGCCAGAGCCTGGCCGATCTCCTCCAGGCACTCCCCGGCGGGGCGGCCCTCGGCCCGTGCCCGCTCCGTGCTGATGCCGTGGACGGCGACGGCGTCCGCGGGGATCTCGCGGGGGCCCGGGTCCACCAGCCAGGTGCGGGCCTTGCCCTCGCGGTCCACCAGCGCGGCCGAGACGAGGAAGGCGGTGTCGGGGTCGCGGGAGGAGGTCTCGGTGTCGAACCCCAGCAGGGGAGTGGTGTGCCAGCCGGGGTGGCCGCCCCGGACGGGAGGGGTGGGGCGCGGCTCGTGCTCCGCGCAGTAGGTGCGCCACCGGCCGCCCTCCTTGACGACGACACCCTCACCGGCGCCGACGGAGGACTGGCAGTCGGTGCATGTCCCGGGATAGCGGTTGCGCATGGGATCCTCTCGGCCGGACGGTCGGCACCGCCGTGAACAGCGGCGATTCGTGAACATCGTAGAACGGTGCGGGGACAGTCCGCCGGGAGAGCGTGCCGCGCGCACCGCGGCGGGAGACGCCTGGGGCCCTTGATGTGCAAGTGCCGACTTCTGGGGAAGGAAGAGGGACATGAGTCTGGAAGAGGCATCACGTCAACTCGAAGCAGCCATTCACGACGCCCGCGTCTCCTTCGACTGCATCCTCCTGGAGGAGCTGGACCGGGCGCACACGAACGCCATCACCGCGCGTGCCGCCGTGGACGCCGCGGAGCAGGCCATCCGGGTGGAGATGGAGAGACGCGAGTCCGCCGAGGGCGGGGCGCCCGGATCCTCCGGGACCGTGGACTGACCCCTGGCCGCATCGAACAGGTTTTCGAACAGCGGGTATGATCGGAGGCATGCCCGATCAGTCGCTGACGCCGGACTGGCCCGCGAGCGTCCACCCGCCCGGGGCGGACTCCTTCGAACAGACGGCCCTGGTGTGGCTGTTCGACCACGTGCCCGCCGACTACCGGCTGCACGGCGTCCTGCGGCGCCATCCGGTCGCCCTGTCCCGGCTGGCCCACCAGTACGTCTCCTCGGCGCTGGAGGCCGCCCGGGAGGGCTACCGGACCGCCCGGGTCGACCTGCGCGACCACATGCCGCCGCACGCCCTCGACCAGGTCATGAACGCCTACCTCGCGGAGGGACAGCGCATGGCCGCCGTCCTCAGATCGGTCGAGGCGGTCGACGCCGCCCTGCGCGCGGCCGCGACCGAACGGGGCGGCGATGAGTGAGTCCGCGTGTCCGTGCGCCGGTTCAGGCGGTCACCCGGACCACCACGGCCACCTCGTCGCCGGTGTTGACGAGGTGGTGGCGGCCACCGCTGCCCTCGGCGGAGCCCACCACCCGGGCCCGGCCGGCGGACAGCTCCGACGCCGAGCGCATCTGCCCGTCCGCGGCGGAGGCGATCAGGTGCGCGCGCCCGCTGACCAGGTACAGCACCTCCATGCCGTGCTGTCGGGACGGGTGCGGGGCGGGTCCGGACACGAAACTGTTGGGTTCGAGGGCCACCGCGGTCACGCGGAGCCTGCCGCCCGCCTGGCGCCGGGCCGCGCGGGGGACAAGCTGCCAGCGCCCCCGCCGGGACGGCCACAGCGTGGGCCTGCCCAGGGAGGCGGCGGCGCCCCGGGCGGCGGTCACCAGGCGGCCGAGGGTCGGCATGCGGCGCTCGCCCAGGTGGGCGTAGCCGGAGCGGCGTCCGGCGTCCACCACGTCGCCGATCCCCTCCAGGGAGACGGGCGCGCTCCTCGGGGACGGCGCGGACGACGGGGCCGGTGCGGTGGCGTTGGGAGGAGCGGGGAGTACGGCAGTGCCGGAGAGAGTGCGCTGGGGCATCGTGAGAGGATCCTTCACGTGTGCGCGCCCCGGGAACGGGAGCGCGCGGATGTCGTCTGGAAGCCCCGGTGCGCCGGGGCGGCAGGGGGAGCGGCCCCGCGGATTCACGCGGAGACGGAGATCACCCTGTGGGGAGGTGCCCAGCGCCCGGCGTCCACGATGGACTTGGGGGCGCGGAGGGGCACGCGGTCGGTCGGCGGCGTACGAGGACGCCTCGGCTACGACTCAGCGACGACAACACGGACACGCCGCACGGGCCAGGCGGCAGGAGGCCCCGGGGGCCGTACGAGCCATGGCGTCGGTGCGCGTGCGCGGATACATGGGTGTAAGGAGACCAGCAAAGGCCGGGAGGAGTCAAGCGACGGTGCGGTGGCCCCGCGTGTCGCCCCCCTCACCCCGGCGTTCGCGGGGCGTGTTGCGGGCGGCGCTCCGTGGTGGTGACATGTGGAACCCGAGTACGGTGTGCGGCCACCGCCGGAAAGGGCTCCATCCCCCAGCCGTAGTGACAGGAGCGGCCGTTATGGCATCCGTCCCCGGAAGGCGCAGTTGAGCACCGAGGCGCCGGGACTGTGGGCGCGCGTCCTGGTGCGCGCGCTCGTCGTCGCGGCGGCCTGGGTGATGGCGCTCGGCTTCCTCGGACCGGGGGAGGCCCTGCTCGTCGCCGTCCTGACCGCGCTCACCTTCGTGCTGCTGTGGCTGCGCGCCCGCGCCGGAGGGCCCGCCCCGCCGCCACCGGATTCGACAAAGCGGTGAGCACCGTGCCGCGCGCGGCGTAGATTCTTGGTCTATGACGGACCGGGATCTTCTCCACGCCCTGCGCTCCGGCCGTACTCCGCCGGAGGACGCCTACGCCAGGCTTCTCGACGCGTACGGAGCGGAGCTGTACCGGCGCTGCATCCTGGTCCTGCGCGACCGCGACGCCGCGCACGTGGTGCTCAGGGACACGCTGATCGTCGCCCGCGCGCACATCGGTCGCCTCGCCGACGCCGACCGGCTGGGGGAGTGGCTGCACGCGCTCGCCGAGGTCGAGTGCGCCCGCCACCGGGCCAACGGCCTACAGGCCGGAGCCCCGGCCGAGCTGGGGCTGCCGGAGAACACCGCGCTGGTCCCGACGCGCGTGCTCAACGGCATGGTCGGCCCCGAACTCGACGGCTACCGCACGCACGTGGCCGTGCGCGCCGACCGCTTCGACCGCGAGGGCTTCCCCAAACCGCCGAGCGACCCGCTCCTGACCCGCGGCCTGGCCTCCCTGCTGCCCGTCGCCCTGGCACTGCTGTGCGCCCTGCTGCTGATCGTGCTGGCGGGGTACGTGCTCACCAAGGACTCCGCGCACGAGCCCCTGCCCGGCCCCGGGGCGGTCGCCTCGCACGGTCAGCGCTGAGGCCGCCGCCCGGACACGGCGCGGCCCGGCGGGGAGTCCTCCGCCGGGCCGTCGCGGCGACGCCGTGACACGTGTGTTCGGGAGCCGACTAGCTCTCCTTGACCTCGGAGATGTGCGAGGCGTCGCCGTGCACGCCGGCCTCCTCGGCGCGCTTGACCGAGGCCACGATCTCCTGCTCGGCCTCGTGGCGGCCGACCCAGGTGGCGCCCTCCACGGACTTGCCGGGCTCCAGGTCCTTGTAGACCGTGAAGAAGTGCTCGATCTCCAGGCGCTCGAACTCGTTCACGTGGTGAATGTCACGCAGGTGCTCCTGGCGCGGGTCCGTCGCGGGGACGCAGAGCAGCTTGTCGTCGCCCCCCGCCTCGTCGCGCATGCGGAACATGCCGATGGCGCGGGCCCGGATCAGGCAGCCCGGGAACGTCGGGGCCTTGAGCAGGACGAGGGCGTCCAGGGGGTCGCCGTCCTCGCCGAGGGTCCCCTCGACGAACCCGTAGTCGGCGGGGTAGGTCGTGGAGGTGAACAGCATGCGGTCGAGACGGATACGACCGGTCTCGTGGTCCACCTCGTACTTGTTGCGCTCCCCCTTGGGGATCTCGATCGTAACGTCGAATTCCATGCTGATCTCGGCTCCCAATGCGACTAATGTCGCCGTATAACTACAACGTCAGGCCGCTACACCGAAGGAAGGGCAGGTGCCCCCGAGTGCGACGGGTACGAGGCGAGGCGCTCCTCGCGCTGGCCCTGCTCAACATATTCGTGCTGATTGCCGGGTTTGTCGCCCTCGACGTGATCGGGGCGCGGCCCCTTCCCGCGGCGCCCAACCCGGTCACGGACGCCGAGGGCGTGGCGGCGGCGCAACCCGCGGCCTCGACTCCGGCGGACCCGGAACGGATCGCGGACATCCTCGATGATCCCATGTCGGATTCCGGGATCGAGGAGGGCCTCTCCGGTTTCGTCGTGGACGCCGCCACCGGTGAGACGCTCTTCGAGCTGGACCCGGACGCCCCCGTGACCCCGGCCTCGACCACGAAGATCGCCACGGCCGTCGCCGTACTGGACGCCGTCGGACCCGACCACGTGCTGAGCACCGAGGCCTACCTGGTTCCCGGACAGGACCGCGTGGTGCTGCGCGGAGAGGGCGACGTCACCCTGACCACGACCGCCGACTCCGCAGCTTACCCGCAGGTAGCGACCCTGAAGGAGCTGGCCGAGCGCACGGCGCGGGCCCTTGGCGCGGAGGGCGTCGACACGGTCTCCCTCGGCTACGACGACTCGCTGTTCACCGGTCCGGACACCGGCCCCGGCTGGAAGCCCAACTACGTCACCGAGGGCAGCACCGCCACGGTGCACGCGCTGATGATCGACTCCGGGAGGTCCTCCCCCGAGGCCAGCGGCTACGGATCGCGCGTGCCGGACCCGCCCCTGTTCGCCGCCGAGGCCTTCGCCGGACAACTGGAGGAGGCGGGGATCACGGTCGAGGGCTCGCCCACCGAGGAGCGGGCCTCCGGAGAGCCCGTCGCCAGCGTCGACTCGCCCCCGATGTCGGCGCTGGTCGAGCACATGATGCTGGCCAGCGACAACAACATGGCCGAGGCGCTGGGGCGGGTCACCGCGATCGCCCTGGGCGCGGAGCCCTCCTTCGACGGCGCCGCGGCGGCCACCCACCAGGTGATGGAGGGTCTGGGCGTGCAGGGCGTGCGGTTGTCGGACAACAGCGGCCTGAGCACCGAGAACAGGATCACACCGCGGGCCCTGGTGGAGCTGCTGCGGTTGGCCGCGAGCGACGACCGCCCCGACCTCAACGCCGCGATCACCGGGCTGCCCACGGCCAACTCCACGGGCACCCTGGCCAGCGGGGGCCGCTACTCGGCCTACTCCACGGCGCACGAGGGCGCGGGGCTGGTGCGCGGCAAGACCGGCACCCTGAACGGGGTGAGCACCCTGGCCGGGACCGTCCACGACCAGGAGGGCAACCTGTTCCTGTTCGCCTTCATGGCCAACCACCCCCAGGCAGTGGGCTCCCGCCTGGACCCCCTGGCCTCCGCGCTCAGCCAGTGCGGCTGCTCCTGACCGGCCACCACGCGCACGCCCCCGGCCGTGCGACCCGGCGGCGCGGAACCCCTCGGTGACACCGGAGGAACCGGGGAAATCGGTCGTCCTCAGGGTCATCCCGGGCGGTACCCGGAATTCCCACCCTGATCCCCGTGCCGTCCCGCGCCTCGTGGGTAGGCTGGCGGTGTGACTGTGATCGACTGGGACGTAGCCGTGAACACCGGTGTCCGCCTCGTGCGCCCGGGCCCGCAGGTGGACCTGTCCGACGCGCGGCAGGCCGTCGCGCAGTTGCGGGAGCTCTCCACCGTGGCGGCCGGGCACGTGCGCGAATTCACCGGAATGAACCCCCTCGAACCAGCGGGCCCCGCGGTCATCGTGGACCGCCCCGGCTGGATCCGAGCCAACGTCGACGGGTTCCGAGTGGTCATCGAACCCGTACTCGAACAGATGGGCGCCGACCGGCTCAACAACAGCCCGGCCGGGAGCCTGACCAGCGCGGTCGGCTCCCGGATCACCGGGGTGCAGCTCGGAGCGGTGCTCTCCTACCTGGCGGGGAAGGTCCTCGGCCAGTACGAACTCTTCCTGCCGCCGGACCCCGACGGCACCCTGCCGACCGGCCGTCTGACGCTGGTGGCGCCCAACATCGTCAACGCCGAACGCGAGATGGACGTCGACCCCCGGGACTTCCGCCTGTGGGTGTGCCTGCACGAGGAGACCCACCGCATGCAGTTCACGGCCACGCCGTGGCTGCGCGGCCACGTCCAGGGGCTCATGCAGGAGCTGCTCCTGTCGTCGGAGATGGACGCGGGCGACCTCATCGGCAGGCTGCGCGCCGCGGGCGAGGCCGTCGCCGACGCCGTCCGGGGCGGGGGCGAGAGCAACCTCATCACCGCCATCCAGAGTCCCGAGCAGAGCGAGATCATGGACCGGGTCACCGCGGTCATGAGCCTCGCCGAGGGCCACGGCGACTTCGTCATGGACGCCGTCGGCCCCGAGGTGGTGCCCAGCGTCGCCACCATCCGCGCCCGCTTCCAGAAGCGCCGCGAGTCCGCCAACCCGATCGACCGGATCATGCGCCAGCTGCTGGGCATGGACATGAAGATGCGCCAGTACGAGGAGGGCGCCGCCTTCGTCCGCGCCGTGGTGGCCGAGGTCGGCATGACCGAGTTCAACCGGGTGTGGACCTCGCCCGAGACCCTGCCCACCCTGGCGGAGATCCGCAACCCCACCGCCTGGGTCGACCGGGTCGTGCGCCCGGCCGCCGTCAACGAGTGAGCGGTCCGCACCCCGCCGTCGCCGCCGTGCGCTCGGCGGTCCGGCGGGTGCTGCGCGACCTGCCCGACGACACCACGGCTCTCGTGGCGTGCAGCGGCGGCGCCGACTCCCTGGCGCTGGCGGGCGCGGTGGCCTTCGAGGCCCCCCGCGTCGGCCGGGCCGCGGGGGCGGTCACGGTCGACCACGGGCTCCAGGAGGGTTCGGACCGGCGGGCCGAGGACGTGGCCAAGGTCCTGGCCGGGCTCGGACTCGACCCCGTCCTGGTCCGGACGGTGCGGGTGACCGGACCGGGCGGGCCCGAGGCGTCGGCCCGGCGCGCCCGCTACGAGGCACTGGACGGCGCGGTCGCCGAGCGCGCCCCCGCCGTGGTGCTGCTCGGCCACACGCTCGACGACCAGGCCGAGACGGTCCTGCTCGGCCTGGCCCGCGGCTCCGGGGCCCGCTCGCTGGCGGGGATGGCGCCGCGCGTCGGCCACCGCCTGCGCCCCCTGCTGGACCTGGACCGGGCCACCGTGCGCGAGGCCTGCGCCCGGATGGGTCTGGACGCGTGGGAGGACCCGCACAACCTCGACCCCCGCTTCGCCCGGTCGCGGGTGCGCCACGAGGCGCTGCCCGCCCTGGAGCGCGCACTGGGCCCGGGGATCGCCGCCGCGCTCGCCCGCACCGCGGGCATGCTGCGCGCGGACGCCGACACCCTGGACCTGCTCTCCGACGGACTGTTCGAGGAGGCGTCCGGCCCGGGCGGGGGGGACGGGCGGGACGCGCGCCCGGTCGGGCCCGTGCTGGCGGTGGCGCCGCTGGAGCGGGCCCCCGAGTCCCTGCGCACCCGCGTGCTGCGCCGCGCCGCGCTCGCCGCGGGCTGTCCGGCCAGCGCGCTGACCGCCCGGCACGTGCGCGAACTGGACCGGCTGGTCACCGAGTGGCGTGGTCAGGCCCACATCGACCTGCCCGGGGGCGTCCGGGGCCGCCGTGTCGCGGGCCGTGTCCGTTTCGAGCGCTGAGGCCCGGCCGCGCCCGGCGTGTCCGCCCCCGGGACGCGCCGCCGCGGGGGAGGGCGGGCCGGTCCGGCTCCGCCGTCGCGTTCGGCACGTTTATCCTGGTTGCCGCAAACGGGGAACCCAGCAGCGAGGACATCAGCGTGGACGCCAAAGACATGGGTCGGGACCTGGAGAAGGTCCTGGTCACCGAGGAAGAGATCAAGGCCCGCCTGGAGGAGATCGGCGCGCGCATCGACGCCGACTACGCGGGCAAGGACCTGCTCATCGTCGGTGTGCTCAAGGGCGCGGTGATGGTGATGGCCGACCTCGCCCGGGTACTGCACACCCCGGTCTCCATGGACTGGATGGCGGTCTCCTCCTACGGGGCCGGGACCACCTCCTCCGGTGTGGTCCGCATCCTCAAGGACCTGGAGACCGACATCAAGGACCGCGACGTCCTCATCGTCGAGGACGTCATCGACTCCGGTCTGACCCTGTCGTGGCTGATCGGCAACCTGAAGTCGCGCGGGCCCCGCTCGGTGGAGGTCTGCACGATGATCCGCAAGCCGCTGGCCTTCGACGTGGACCTGCACGTGGAGTACGTCGGCTTCGACCTGCCCAACGAGTTCATCGTCGGCTACGGCCTCGACTACGCCGAGAAGTACCGCAACCTGCCCTTCATCGGCACCCTCGCCCCGCACGTCTACGAGAGCTAGGACGGCGGGCCCGACCCGCCGCGGAAGGCGCCGTCCGGACTCCGTACGGGCTCGCACCGACCCGTACGGAGGCTGTGGGGAGCGCCACGGGAACAACGCGGTGGGGTGTCGTCGTTGCTTTCATGACGGTTCCCGTCCGGTCGTCCGTGCGGGCGTGCCCGTCCTCGGGGGCGAGGTGTACCGTCGAATATCCCGGCGACGTTCCGGGGAACCACGTGTCCGATAGGTCCTGCTTCGGAAACTCCTCTGGGGCGGGGCGGCCTGGTCAGGAGGGACGGACCCGACAGGGTTCCGCTCACATGAATCTGAAGCGTTTTTTCCGCGGTCCGTGGATCTGGATCCTGGCCGTCGGCCTCATGCTCATCATCGGCTTCCGCGTGTTCGACGTCGGTGGCGGTCCCCAACCCACGGAGACCGACATCTCGACCGTCCACCAGCTCATCGAGCGGGACGAGGTGGACAACGCCGAGATCGTCGACCGCGACCAGCGCATCGTGCTGACCACCGTGGACGACGAGATCTACGAGGCGTACTGGGTCGAGGGGCAGGGCCTCCAGCTCGCGGAGATGCTCCAGACCTCCCTGGACAGCGAGGGCTCCAACCTGGAGTCCTACGAGGTCTCGGTCGCCACCACACCGGTGTGGACCACCGCGCTGTTCAGCCTGCTGCCGCTGGTCATCATCATCGTCATCTTCTGGTTCATCTTCAGCCAGATGCAGGGCGGCGGCTCGCGCGTGATGAACTTCGGCAAGTCCAAGGCCAAGCTCATCACCAAGGACACGCCCAAGAACACCTTCGCCGACGTCGCCGGGGCCGACGAGGCCATCGAGGAGCTCCACGAGATCAAGGAGTTCCTCCAGAACCCGGCCAAGTTCCAGGCGATGGGCGCCAAGATCCCCAAGGGCGTGCTCCTGATGGGCCCGCCCGGAACCGGTAAGACCCTCCTGGCCCGCGCCGTCGCCGGCGAGGCCGGGGTCCCGTTCTACTCCATCTCCGGCTCGGACTTCGTCGAGATGTTCGTCGGTGTGGGCGCCTCCCGCGTGCGCGACCTGTTCGAGCAGGCCAAGGCCAACGCCCCCGCGATCATCTTCATCGACGAGATCGACGCCGTCGGCCGCCACCGCGGCGCCGGCATGGGCGGCGGGCACGACGAGCGCGAGCAGACCCTCAACCAGATGCTGGTCGAGATGGACGGCTTCGACGTCAAGGGCGGCGTCATCCTCATCGCCGCCACCAACCGGCCCGACATCCTCGACCCGGCGCTGCTGCGCCCCGGCCGCTTCGACCGGCAGGTCGTCGTGGACCGCCCGGACATGGACGGCCGCCGCGACATCCTCAAGGTCCACGCCAAGGGCAAGCCCATGGCGGACGACGTCGACTTCAACGTCATCGCCCGCCAGACCGCCGGGATGACCGGCGCCGACCTGGCCAACGTCATCAACGAGGGCGCCCTGCTGTCCGCGCGCGCCGACCGGAACGTCATCACCCACGCCGTCCTGGAGGAGGCGATCGAGCGGGTCATGGCCGGTCCCGAGCGCAAGACCCGGGTGATGTCCGACCGGGAGAAGAAGGTCATCGCCTACCACGAGGGCGGCCACGCCCTGGTGGGTCACGCGCTGCCCAACTCCGACCCGGTGCACAAGATCACCATCCTGCCGCGCGGCCGGGCCCTGGGCTACACGATGTCGGTGCCGACGGAGGACAAGTTCCTCACCTCGCGCTCGCAGATGATGGACCAGCTCGCGATGATGCTCGGCGGCCGCGCCGCGGAGGAGCTCGTCTTCCACGAGCCCACCACCGGCGCGGGCAACGACATCGACAAGGCCACCAGCCTGGCCCGCAACATGGTGACCGAGTACGGCATGAGCGAGCGCCTGGGCGCCCGCAAGTTCGGATCCGGCAACACCGAACCCTTCCTGGGCCGGGAGATGTCGCACGCCCGCGAGTACTCCGAGGAGATCGCCTCCATCATCGACGAGGAGGTGCGCCGCCTCATCGAGTCCGCGCACGACGAGGCCTACGAGGTCCTCGTCGAGTACCGGGACGTCCTGGACGACCTGGTCGTGGCGCTGCTGGAGAAGGAGACCCTGTCCAAGGCCCAGGTGCTGGAGATCTTCGCGCCGGTGGTCAAGCGACCCTCCCGCGGCTCCTACACCGGGTACGGCAAGCGCCAGCCCTCGGAGCGGCCCCCGGTGCGCTCCAAGAAGGAGCTGGCCGTGCTCAACGGCGCCGAGGTCCCGGGCGCCGACGCGGTGCAGGGCTCCACGGACGTCCAGGACCCCCAGGCGGTCCGGGGCTCCTCGACCAACGGACAGCTCCCGGGGCCGTCCGACAGAGGTGAGGAGGAGAGCTCGTGAGCCCGACCGAGGACCTGCCGCCCAGGTCCGTGGACCGTCCGCGCATCGAGCGCGCCGTCCGCGAGATCCTGCTCGCCATCGGCGAGGACCCGGACCGCGACGGCCTGGTCAAGACGCCCGAACGGGTGGCCAGGGCCTATGAGGAGCAGTTCGCGGGGCTGGGGCAAAAGCCCGGGGACGTGCTCACCACCGTGTTCGAGGCCGACCACGAGGAGATGGTCCTGGTCAAGGACATCGAGCTCTACTCCACCTGCGAGCACCACCTGGTGCCGTTCTACGGGGTGGCGCACGTGGGCTACATCCCCGGCGCGGACGGCCGCATCACCGGTCTGAGCAAGCTCGCCCGCCTGGTGGACGTGTACGCGCGCCGGCCGCAGGTGCAGGAGCGGCTCACCGGCCAGGTGTCGGACGCGATCATGGAGTTCCTCCAGCCCCGCGGGGTGATCGTCGTGGTCGAGGCCGAGCACCTGTGCATGACCATGCGCGGGGTGCGCAAACCCGGGGCCAAGACCGTCACCTCGGCCGTGCGGGGGATCTTCCGCAGCAGCGACCGGACCCGCTCCGAGGCGATGAGCCTGATCCTGAGCCAGCGCTAGGCAGCGGTTTCCTGGACCTCCGCTCCGCATCGGTCCGTGTTCGGGCGCCCGGACCGACCCGCCACAAGCCGAGACCGGTTCAAAACAGACCCGAGGGGTCTCCACCGCGAAACCCTCCCCCGCGACCGAGTCGCGGGGGAGGGTTTCGCGCCTCCGCGGACGGGCACAAGCCCCGGGCGCGCGCCTCCGGTTTTCCGGCGTACGCGTAGGGTGATCCTTATGGGGCCGAAACACACACTTCCGGGCCTGCCCGACCGCGGGCGGTGCCTGGTCATGGGGGTCGTGAACGTCACCCCCGACTCCTTCTCCGACGGCGGCGCGTGGTTCGATCCCGACAGGGCGATCGAACACGGGATGCGCCTGGTCGAGGAGGGCGCGGACCTGGTCGACGTGGGCGGTGAGTCCACCCGTCCCGGCGCGCAGCGCGTCTCCGCCGCCGAGGAGCTGCGCAGGGTCGAACCGGTCGTGCGGGAGCTCTCCGCGCGGGGCGTCGCCGTCAGCGTCGACACCATGCGCGCCGAGATCGCCGAGAAGGCCGTGGAGGCCGGGGCCGTGCTGGTCAACGACGTCAGCGGCGGGCTCGCCGACCCGGCCATGGCCCGACTCGTGGCTTCTTCCGGCGTTGCCTACGTGTTGATGCACTGGCGTGGGCATAGTCATGACATGCAGAGCCGTGCCGTGTACACGGATGTCGTCCAGGAGGTCCTCGATGAGCTCCGCGACCGTATGGAGGCCATGATCAGTGCAGGTGTCGACCCCGGACAGATCGTTCTGGACCCCGGGTTGGGATTCTCCAAGCGCCCCGAGCAGGCGCACAACTGGGCGCTGCTGCACGAGCTGGAGCGCTTCCACGAGCTGGGGCGCCCCGTGCTGGTGGCCGGATCGCGCAAACGCTTCCTGAGCCGCCTGCTCGGCGACGCCAAGGGCGAGGACCGCCCCTTCACCGAGTGCGACGCCGCCACCGCGGCCGTCACCACCCTGTCCGCGGACCGGGGGGCGTGGGCCGTGCGGGTGCACGACGTCCGTCCCAGCGCCGACGCCGTCCGCGTGGCGGCGGCCTGGTCCGACGGCGGCGCCCGTCTGGACGAGGGACGCGCCGAGCCGGTGGAGGGCCGCCTGTGAAGTCGCGGCAGGAGGTCATGGAGAGCGTGGCCGAGGCCAACGCGCAGTTCTACAGCGCCATCGAGAACGGCGACATCGACCTGATGCGCAGCGTCTGGGCCGAGGAGCACGAGGCGCCCGACCTGGTGTGCGTGAACCCCGGCTGGCCGCTGCTGCGCGGGCGCACCGAGATCATGCGCGCCTGGTCGCTGATCATGGCCAACGTCACCTACATCCAGTACGTGCTCACCGAGACCCACATCGGGGTCGGCGGCGACATCGCCATGGTCACGTGCGAGGAGAACGTGCTGACCGCCGAGGAGGACAGTCCCGGCTTCGTCGCGGGCGGCCAGGTGGTGACCACCAACCTGTTCGTGGACACCGACCAGGGGTGGCGGCTGTGGTCGCACCACGCCTCGCCCGTGCTCATGGAGGACGACGAGGACGAGGGAGAGGTCGAGGCCTGATGCCCGATCGCGTCGCGCTCCGCGGACTGCGGGCCCGCGGCCACCACGGCGTGTTCGAGTTCGAGCGTCGGGAGGGCCAGGACTTCGTGGTCGACGCGGTGCTGTACCTGGACACCGCCCCGGCGGCGGCCTCCGACGACGTGGGCGACACCGTCCACTACGGCCTGCTCGCCGACCGCCTGGTCGCGATCGTGACCGGGGAGCCGGTCAACCTGATCGAGACCCTCGCCGAGCGGCTGGCCCGGGAGTGCCTGGCCGAACCGCTGGTCGAGCGGGCGGAGGTGACGGTGCACAAGCCGTCGGCGCCCATCGAGCACGAGTTCGCCGACGTGGCCGTCACCGTGGTCCGGGAGCGGACGCGGCGCGAACCCGGCGACCTCGGGGACGCCCGGGACCCGGCGGGCGCGCAGGACCCCGCCAGGCGGCGCGCCGTGCTCTCCCTGGGCTCCAACCTCGGGGACCGGATGGCGGCCCTCCAGGGGGCCGTGGACACGCTGCTGGGCGGCGCGGACGCGCCGGTCCCGGTGGCGGTGTCCCCCGTCTACGAGACCGAGCCGGTGGGTGGCCCCGAACAGGGCGCCTTCCTCAACGCGGTCCTGGTCGTGGACACCGACGGTCCGCCCCGCGCCCTGCTGGAGCGCGCCCGCGCGGCCGAGCGGGCCTTCGACCGCGTCCGCGAGGTCCGGTGGGGGCCGCGCACGCTGGACGTGGACGTCATCGCGTTCGGGGACGTGCGCGACGACGACCCGGAGCTGACCCTGCCGCACCCGCGCGCCCACGAACGGGGGTTCGTGCTCCGGCCCTGGCTGGACGCCGACCCCGGGGCGCGCCTGCCCGGGAGGGGGCCGGTCGCCGACCTGCTGGAGGCCTGCGGTGAGCAGGGGCTGCACCGGCGCGACGACCTGCGGCTGCGTCTGCCGGGGCGGGACTGATGCCCCGGGACGAGGAGGGGCGGATGCGCCCCACCGGATGGCGGGTGCCGTCCCTGCTGGCGGTCGTCGGCGCCCTCACGGGGGTGCTGGTCACCAACTCCCTGCCGGGGCTGCCGCTGCTGCCGTGGTCGGCGATCCCGACCCTGGTGCTGCTCGCGGTCGCCGAGGGCTACACGGCGGGGCGGACCCGCAGGCGCATCCGCCGGGAGCCGGGGACCGAGCCGATGCAGCCGCTCAGCGCGGCCCGCCTGGTCGCCCTGGCCAAGGCCAGCGCGCTGTTCGCGTCCCTGGCGCTGGGCTTCTTCGCGGGGATGGCGCTGTCGGTGTCGGACACGCTGGTGCTGCCCGTGCACCGGGAGGTGTTCCTCACCGCGCTGGGCACGGCACTGTCGTCGGGGCTGCTGCTGGCCGCCGCCCTGTACCTGGAACACTCCTGCCGGGTCCCCGAGGACGACGATCCGCAGGACGGCGCCCGGTTCTGACGCCCCGGGGTCTTTCGCCCGGATTCGCCTGCGCGCCGCGTCGGTCTGCCGGTGCTTGCCCCCGGATGGTTGACTGGCTCCGTGGAGACCAGTGACACGACACCGCCGCCCGGGCCCTCCAGGCCGCTCGACGCGGCGTTCGCACCGCCCGGGGAAGCCTCCTGGAGCCGTGTGTCGCCCGCCCTGGCCTGGTACCGCCGGATCGTGGTGGGCACGCTGTGCCTGATCACCGGGGGCGGGGGCGCCGTGCTGCTGCTCGTGCGGGCCTCCTGGCCCTGGGCCGCCGCCTGGGCGGTTCTGGCCGCGGCGGTCCTGGCCGCGGGCTGGGTCCTGGCCGGGCTCTTCCGCCGGTCGTGGGGCTACGCGGAGGCCGACGAGGAGCTCTACCTCACCTACGGGGTGTTCGTGAGGCAGCTGGTGGTCATCCCCTACGGCCGGATGCAGGTCGTGGACGTCACCGCCGACCTCCTCGAACAGGCCCTGGGCATCGCCACCGTGCAGGTGCGCACCGCCGCCAGCACCGCGGACACCCGGGTGGTCGGGCTGCCGCTGGCCGAGGCCGTCCGGATGCGCGACCGGCTCGCGGCGCGCAGTGAGAGCTTCTCGACGGGGTTGTAAGTGCACGGACCAGCTCAGCCGCCGCAGGGTCCCCCGGGCCCGCACGTCCGACCGGGGCCCGCCGGGCCTCAGTGGTACCAGGGCCCTCCGGGCCCGCCCTTCGGGCCGCCCGGACCGTCGCAGCCGCCCGGTCCGCCGTTCGGTCCGCCGCAGCCGCCCGCCATGCTGCCCCCGTTCGGGTGGCGGCCCCAGCCGGCCCGGCCCCCGCGGCCGGAGGACGACGTCACCACGGGCGTGTTCCGCGCGCACTGGATGAGCGTCCCGCTCCAGGTCGTCGCGGTGACCCTGGTGTTCGTGGCGCTGGTCGGCCCCATCCTCAACACCTTCGGCTTCGCCTGGGTCGTGATGATGGCCGTGGCCGTCGTCTTCGGCACGCTCGCCTACGCCCTGCCCGCGTGGTGGTACGCCACCTTCGGCCTGCGCGAGGACCACCTGGTCGTCCACAGCGGCCTGGTCAGGCGCAGCTCGCGCGAGGTGCCGCTCAGCCGCCTCCAGGCGGTGGACGTGGTCCGGCCCCTGTTCCTCCAGGTGTTCGGCATGGCCGAGCTGCGCATCGAGCTGGCGGGCGGCGACGGGAGCGACATCCGGCTGCGCTGCCTGCCCCGCGTCCTGGCCGAGCGCCTGCGCGTGGCGGTCCTCGCACACGCCGCCGGACTCCCCGGGCGCTCGCCCGAGGCGCCGGAGTGGCCGTTCTACCGGCTGCCCTTCCTGCTGCTGCTCGGCGCGCTGACCTTCCGCGTGCCGGTCCTGCTGTCCTTCATCGCGCTGCTCATGCTCGCCACCGCGGGCGCGGTCTTCGCGGAACCGGGCGTGGTGGGCGCGCTCCTCCCGCTCACCCTGGGGCTGCTGCGCTACTTCTGGGGGCCCCTGGCCCGCTATACCGACTACTACGCCTCCCTCTCCTCCGACGGCCTGCGCCTGCGCTACGGCATGTTCCAGCGGCGCATGCAGACGGTCCCGCCGGGGCGCGTGCAGGCCGTGCGCGTGGTCGAGCCCCTGCTCTGGCGGGCCCTGGGCGTGGCCCGGGTCGAGGCCAACGTGGCCGGTTACGCGGGCGCGCGCCAGGCCGACTCGTCCACCCTGCTGCCCGTGGCGCCGCGCCGCACGGCCTTCGCCCTGGTCAACGAGCTGTTCCCGGAGAGCGAGGCGGCCCATGTGCCGCTCGTGCCCAACGACAGGCCGGTGCCGAACCTGATGGGCGTGGACGAGCACCTCTTCGTCAGCACGCGCGGCCTGTTCTGTCTGGTGACCGAGATCGTCCCGGTGGAACGCGTCCAGACGGCGCGCCTGGTGGCCGGGCCGCTGGCCCGCCTGACGGGACGTGTCGCGGTGGACGTGGACACGCCCCCGGGGCCGGTCCGCGCCAGGGCCCACGGGCGCCGGGCCCGGGAGGCGCGCCGCTTCCTGGACGCGCTGACCGAGTACGGGCGCCGGGCCCGGGTGCCCGCGGCGGGCACGGAGCGCTGGGCGACCCGAGCCACCCTCACCCGCCGGACCGGGACCGCGGGGCGGCCCTCCTTCGAGGAGGCCGGGTCCGGAGAACCCGTGTCCGCCGGGGCGTCGGCGCACACCGAGGACACGCGGGACCCGACGCGCGTCGAGGCCCCGGCTGCGGCCGCGCCGCCGCAGGGCGGCCGTCCGCGTTTCCTGGCGCCGGGGGCCGAAGGTCCCGAATACGAGGATCCGGGACCAGGGGTCGCGGAAACCGGGAAAAACGGCACCGCCGACACCTCCGCCGAGGACGGTACGGAGGGGACCCGGGACACCCCCGAACGCTGATGTGTCGTGCATCACATTAGGGGGTCCTCGGGCTCCCTTTTGTGGTTCACATGTCGGACATGGATGCGCACGGATGGTGATAATTCCAGCTCGCGGCCGTGAAATGCTTTCGCGTTGTGGCCACGCGGGGCGAGGGAGTATGGCTAAATGGTGACCGAACACGGGGAGTGTTCATTGTCATACGCATAGTCAATGGTATTGACCGGTTGGCGCCCCCCGCCAACCGGTCCGACGGGAGAAACCACATGCTGAAGAAGGCTTTCGCCGCCAGTGCCATCGCCGCCGCCGCTGCGGGCGTCCTGTTCACCGGCGCTCCGGCCATGGCCGTCGACGACGTCTCGACCTCCGGCAACGGAAGCATCCTGGGGGGCAACCAGCTCGTGGCCGACCTGGACGTGCCGATCAACGTCTGCGGCAACGCCATCGCGGTCCTCGGTGTGGCCGGCGCCAACTGCGTCGACTCCGGCGCCACCGTGAAGAACTAGTAGCAGTTCAGGGCGGCCCGACCCGGCTCCGCCGGGCGGCGGGCTCCCGGCCGAGGCGCCATCCCGTGACGACGGGGTGGCGCCTTCGTCGTGTCCGGGTCCCGCACCCGATCCTCCCGGATCCGACCCGCGAACCCCGTCCGCGACCCGCCCCCTTCCGCTCGGCCGCAACCGCAATTGTCGTCCGACTGGAAACCGTTCGGCCGGTGACGCTGCGCGCACGCGCCTCCCGCCGATGTCTGGGTCTTTGTCCCGAACACACCCGAGAGGCGCGCGCACGCAGTGTGAACATAAGGATTTTTCTCGTTATAAGGCCAGTTCAAAGCGGGGAAGCGAGGTCTTCCCGGGGGTAATTTCTTGAGCGGCTCCCCAGGGGGCCGCCACACAACCAGCCGTCCGGCGGTCCCCCCGACCGGACACAGAAGGAGACGCGCAGTGCTCAAGAAGACGCTCGCCACCAGTGCCGTGATCCTCGCCTCGGCCGGAGTCCTCCTCACCGCGGCACCGGCGGCCGCGAACATCGGCACCTGGACCTCCAACCACGATTCCGAATTCAGCGGCAACCTCTCCTACATCAACGGCCTGACGAACGGGAACGTGGGTTGCGGCAACTCCAACGCCGCCTTCGGCCAGTCCCTGGGCTCGTGCTTCAACACCGGGGTGATCATCCAGGACTGATCCCGTCGGCCCCGCGGAGGGGGTCGGCGCGCCGGGTGGTGGGGGCGGACGCGGTGTCCGCCCCCACACGCGTGCGCGGGGGCGGGTCGGCAGGTCACCGGCCGGGGAGGACTATCGTGTGCTCAGGCGCCCCGGCACGACAGGAACCGGACGCGCCCCACGCGTTCGGACCACGAGGGGGCACACATGGAGACGACGCAGGGACGTCCCGCCCGCCTGCGGATCGGCGTCATCGGATCCGGCCGGGTCGGCTCCGTCCTCGGACAGGCCCTCGGCCGGGCCGGGCACAAGGTCGTCGCCGCCTCCGCGGTCTCCGACGCCTCCCGTGCCCGCGTCGCCGACCGCCTGCCCACCGCGCGCGTGCTCGAACCGGCGCAGGTCGCCGAGGCCAGCGACCTCGTCCTGCTCACCGTCCCCGACGACGCCCTTCCCGAACTCGTCGAGGGGCTCGCCTCCACCGGCACCGACCTGCGCGGCAAGATCCTCGTCCACGCCAGCGGCGCCCACGGCTACGGTGTCCTGGCCCCCGCCACCCTCGTCGGCGCGCTGCCCCTCGCGCTCCACCCCGCCATGACCTTCACCGGGCGCGACGAGGACGTCGACCGCCTCGCCAACTGCGCGTTCGGCGTCACCGCGCCCGAGCAGCTGCGCCCCATCGCCGAGGCCCTCGTCGTCGAGATGGGCGCCGAACCCGTGTGGATCACCGAGGACAAGCGCACCCTCTACCACGCGGCCCTCGCCGGGGGCGCCAACCACCTGGTCACCCTGGTCTCCGACAGCGCCGCCCTGCTCGCCTCCGCCGGGGTCCCCGAACCCGGCCGCATGCTCGCACCCATGCTCAGCGCGGCCCTGGACAACGCCCTGCGGCTGGGCATCCACGGGCTCAGCGGCCCCGTCCTGCGCGGTGACGCCGGAACCGTCGCCGGGCACATCGAGCAGCTGCGGGAGAACGCCCCCGAGAGCGTGGCCAGCTACGTCGAACTCGCCCGGCTCACCGCCGACCGCGCCATCAACGCCGGAATGCTCAAGCCCGAGGACGCCGCGCGCCTGCTGGACGTCCTCCGCCGCTGAGACGCCGCCGGGTCCGGCGCGCGCACGGCCGCCGCGACGCAGAACACCACCACGGGAAACCACCGATGACCGCACCGCACTCCGCCACCCCCGCCCCCCTCGTCGCGCACACGCCCGACGAGCTGCGCCGCGCCCTCACGGGCGCCGGGCGCGTCGCCCTCGTCCCCACCATGGGCGCCTTGCACGAGGGCCACCGCAGCCTCATGCGCCTGGCCCGCGAACGCGCCGACACCGTGGTCGTCAGCGTCTTCGTCAACCCGCTCCAGTTCGGGCCCAACGAGGACTTCGACCGCTATCCGCGCACCCTGGACACCGACACCGCCGTGTGCGCGGAGGAGGGCGTCGACGTGGTCTTCGCCCCCGGAGTCGACACCATGTACCCCGCCGAGCAGACGGTCACCGTCCACGCGGGCGCGATGGGCGACCGGCTGGAGGGCGCCTCCCGCCCCGGGTTCTTCACCGGCGTGCTCACCGTGGTCAGCAAGCTCCTGCACCTGGTCGGCCCGGACCTCGCGGTCTTCGGGAGCAAGGACGCCCAGCAGCTCGCCGTGGTCCGCCGCATGGCCGCCGACCTCAACATGCCCGTGGAGATCGTCGGCGCGCCCACCCTGCGCGACCCCGACGGCCTGGCCACCTCCAGCCGCAACGTCTACCTCTCCGGGGCCGAGCGCACCAGTGCCCTGTCCCTGTCCCGCGCCCTGGAGGCGGGCCGCGCCGCCGTCCCTGCGGGCCCCGACGCCGTCCGCGCCGCGGCCCGGGCCGTCCTGGACGACGCGGCCGGGGCCGAACCCCCCGTCGAACTCGACTACCTGGCGTTGGTGGACCCCACCACCTTCGCCGACGTCCCCGCCGACCACACGGGCGAGGCCGTCCTGGCCGTCGCCGCCCGCGTGGGCGCGACCCGGCTCATCGACAACGTGTCCCTGACCCTCTAGGCAGTGTTTTCTTTGGACCTCCGCTTCGCTTCGTCCCGCCCGTCGCCCGCCACCACCCTCAACGGACGCCTACGGCGTGGTCCTGCTGGTGTTCGGGCGCCCGGAGCACGGGAACCTTCGGTGTCTCCGGCGGGTTCGCTCGTGCCCACCCGTCGCCCGCCACCACCCTCAACCGACGCCTACGGCGCAGTTCCCCCACGGGAACCCGCCTCCGCCGCCTCCAGAACCCCGTGGGCGCCCGAACCCCCCGCACACCAGCGCCGCGTACCGGCGGCACCCCGGAAGAGAGAACACGGATGAGCACACCCCTCCAGACGCGGCTCGACGCCCCCGAGCCGGGGTGGACGATCGAGGCCGACGTGGCGGTCGTCGGCTCGGGCATCGCCGGTCTGAGCACCGCGCTGCGCTACGTCCAGCGCACCGAACGCGGCCGGGTCGTGCTCGTCACCAAGGACCGCCTGTCCACCGGCTCCACCGCCTACGCCCAGGGCGGGATCGCCGCCGCCATGGCGCCCGAGGACGGGCCCGTCGCCCACATGGTCGACACCCACCTGGCGGGGGCGGGCCTGTCCGACCCCCACGCCGTCAACGTCCTGGCCGCCGAGGGCCCCGACGCCCTGCGCTGGCTCATCGGGCTGGGCGCCGAGTTCGACCTCGCCGAGGACGGCGCCCTGGCCCTCACCCGTGAGGGCGGCCACCGCGCCGACCGCGTCGCGCACGCGGGCGGCGACGCCACCGGCGCCGAGATCCAGCGCGCTCTGGTGGCCGCCGTCCTGGCCGAGGAGCGCATCGAGGCCGTCGAGCACGCCGTGGCCCTGGACGCCCTGCGCGACCCCGACACGGGAGCGGTGTGCGGCGCCACCCTGCACGTCATGGGCGAGGGCGCCCGCGACGGCGTCGGCGCTGTCCTGGCCCCCGCCGTGGTGCTGGCCACCGGCGGCATGGGGCAGGTCTTCGCCGCCACCACCAACCCGCCCGTGTCCACCGGCGACGGCCTCGCCCTGGCCGCCCGCGCCGGGGCGCGTCTGCGCGACCTGGAGTTCATCCAGTTCCACCCCACGGTGCTCTGGCTCGGACCCGAGGCGCGCGGGCGCCAGCCCCTGGTCTCCGAGGCCCTGCGCGGCGAGGGCGCCTACCTGGTGGACGCCGAAGGCAGGCGCATCATGGAGGGCGTCCACGAGCTGGCCGACCTCGCCCCCCGCGACGTGGTGGCGCGCACCATCGCCCGCACGATGGCCGAGCAGGGCGTGGACCACGTCTACCTGGAGACCCGCCACTTCGGCCGGGCCACCTGGGAGCGGCGCTTCCCGACCATCCTCGCCTCCTGCCGCGAGCACGGCATCGACCCGCTCGCCCAGCCGGTCCCCGTCGCCCCCGCCGCCCACTACGCCTCCGGCGGCGCCGAGGTCGACATCGACGGCCGCACCTCGGTCCCCGGCCTGTGGGCCGTGGGCGAGGTCGCCCGCACGGGGGTGCACGGCGCCAACCGGCTCGCCTCCAACTCCCTGCTGGAGGGCCTGGTCTACGCCGACCGGATCGCCGCCCGCCTGGCGGTCGACCCCGCCCCCCGGCCCGCGCGGGCCGAGGCCGTCGGCACCGTCACCCCGCTTCCCGACCCCGCCGCCGCGGCCCGCGTGCGCACCCTCATGTCGCGCCACGCCGGGGTGCTGCGCACCGGTGAGGGGCTCGCCGAGCTGACCGCCGAACTCGACGGCCTCGCCCGTCCCGGTTCCCCGGCCACCCCCGACGTGGCCGCCTGGGAGACCGCCAACCTGCTCACCGCGGCTCGGCTCGTGGCCGCCGCCGCGCTGCACAGGACCGAGAGCAGGGGCGCGCACCAGCGCGCCGACCACCCCGAGCCCGTGCCCGGGCTCCGGATCCGCCCCGTCGTCGTCCGACTGGAAGGGAACACCATCGTGACCACGGATGAGGACTGGACGCCCTCCCTGCCGCCCGCGCTCACCGCGGAACTGGACTCCATCGGCCTCCCCCTCGCCGGTTCGGGCGCCGGCGGGATTCTGGAGGCGTCGGACGCCCACCCGGACGCGCGCGCCGAGTTCTCCCTCCCGTACACCGCCCCCTCGCAGTCCCACGTGGACCTGGTCCGCCGCGCCCTGTCCGAGGACCTCACCGCGGGACCGGGCATCGACGTCACCACCGTCGCGACCATCCCCGGCGACCAGGTGCGCACCGCGCACGTGGTGGCCCGTGCCGACGGCACCGTCAGCGGCCTCCCGCTCGCCGAACTCGTCTTCTGGCTGGTCGCCGACGGGGCACTGGAGGCGCACCGGACCGTGGCCGACGGAGACGCGGTCAAGCGCGGCGACGTCCTGATGACGGTCACCGCGCGCACCCGCGACCTGCTCACCGCGGAGCGGACCGCGCTCAACTTCCTCACCCACATGTCCGGAATCGCCACCGCCACCCGCGCCTGGGTGGACGCCGTGGCCGGGACCGGCGCCCGGATCCGGGACAGCCGCAAGACCCGCCCGGGGCTGCGCGCGCTGGAGAAGTACGCCGTGCGCTGCGGCGGCGGGGTCAACCACCGCTACGGCCTCAGCGACGCCGGACTGGTCAAGGACAACCACGTCGTCGCCGCGGGCGGCGTCGGCGAGGCGGTCCGCGCCATCCGCGCGCGCTTCCCCGACCTCCCCCTGGAGGTGGAGGTGGACCGGACCGACCAGATCGAGGACGCCATCGCCGCGGGCGCCGAGGAGATCCTGCTCGACAACTTCACCGTCGAGAGGCTCCGCGAGGCGGTCGCGCTGGTCGCGGGCCGTGCGCGGCTGGAGTCCTCCGGCGGCCTGACCCTGGACGTGGCGGGTGACGTGGCCCGCACCGGGGTGGACTACCTGGCGGTCGGGGCGCTCACCCACTCCAGCCCGGCGCTGGATATCGCGCTTGACCTGTTGTGAGCGGCCCGGTTGGTGGAAGATTCCTTGAGAACACACCACTTCGACCACGGATGAGGCCCCCAGCATGCTGCTCGCGATCGACGTCGGCAACTCCGAGACGGTCTTCGGTCTCTTCGCATCCGACGACCTTCTCGAACACTGGAGGGTGGGAACCGACACCAGGCGCACGGCCGACGAGTGGGCCGTGGTCCTGCGCGGGCTCGTCGACGGCAGCAGCCTGGGCCGCCCCGAGGACATCGACGGCATCGCCCTGTGCTGCTCGGTCCCGTCGGTCCAGCACGAGATGCGGGACATGTTCCGCCGCCACTTCGGTGACGTCCCGGCCGTGATCGTCGAACCCGGCGTCAAGACCGGGGTGCCGATCCGGATGGACAACCCCAAGGAGGTGGGCAGCGACCGGATCATCAACGCGCTGGCCGCCAACCACCTCTACGGCGGCCCCGCGGTGGTGGTGGACTTCGGGACCGCGACCACCTTCGACGCGGTCAGCGCGCGCGGGGAGTACGTGGGCGGGGCCATCGCCCCGGGCATCGACATCTCCGTGGACGCCCTCTCACGGCGCGGCGCCCAGCTGCACATGGTGGAGATCGTCAAGCCGCGCGCGGCCATCGCCAAGAACACCACCGAGGCGCTGCGCTCGGGGATCGTGTTCGGGTTCGCGGGCCAAGTGGACGGGATCGTGGACCGCATGGTCGCCGAGCTCACCGACGCGCCCGACGACGTGACCGTGGTGGCCACCGGGGGGCTCGCCTCCATCGTGGTGGCCGAGTGCGAGACGGTCGACCTGCACGAGCCGTGGCTGACCCTCATCGGCCTGCGCCTGGTCTACGAGCGCAACGTCGGCTGATCCGGGTCCGGGGCGGGGGAGCGGGAGGAGGTCTTCCGCCCCGGCGGGTTCAGCTTTGCTTTGGGGAGAAACCCCGGAGCTTTTCAGCCCCGGCAGGAATCGCCGCGCAGTCCTCACCGATCCGCCAGTGATGGGGATCACAGAGGGCTGCTTTGGCTGCGTTCTGTCACTGGCCGGGTGCACGATGGTGGGCGTGTCGAAGATCGTCGTGTGGGTCAAGCTCACGCCGTCGCCCGAGCAGGCGGCGGTGTTGGCTTCGACCCTGCGAGCGCTCAACGACCACGCCACCTGGGTGGCGAAGGTGGCCCACGAGCAGGGCATGATGCGCAACTACGAGCTGCGCAAGCACACCTACCACCAGTTGCGTGAGGCCGGGGCGGGCTCGCAGGCGGCTCAGCACACCATCAAGAAGGTGTGCGATGCCTATCGCGCCCGCCGGTCCAACCTGAGCAGCGGCAACCACGGGCCGAAGGGGTCGGCCCGCCGGGAGCGGATCGAGTCCACACCCCTCATCTTTCGCCCGGAGTCGGCGCACCCCTACGACGCGCGCAACCTGTCCTTCGCTCTGGACGCGCGCACGATCTCGCTGTGGACCTTCCAGGGCCGGTTGAAGGACGTGCCCTTCGTCGGTGCCTCCGACCAGATCAAGACGCTGGCCGAGCACAAACGCGGTGAGGCCGATCTGCTCTGCCGGGACGGTGTCTGGTTTCTGGCCGTGGCGGTGGAGGTAGTCGACGCTCCTGAGATCGACCCCGATGGGTTTCTTGGGGTGGACCTGGGCATTGTCAACATCGCCACCACCAGCGACGGTCAGGTGATGGCCGGACGCAGGATCAACCGGTACCGCAGGCGCCAGCAGAGGCTGCGCCAGAAGTTGCAGACCAAGGGCACCCGGTCCGCCAAGCGCCTGCTCAGGAAGCGGCGCCGCCGTGAGGCCGGGCACGCCAGAAATATCAACCACCGGATTTCGAAACGCATCGTGGCCGAGGCCGAACGCACCGAACGCGGCATCTCCCTCGAAGATCTCAAGGGAATCCGCGCGCGGGTACGGCAACGCAGGCCCCAACGGGTCACGCTGCACTCCTGGTCCTTCCACCAACTGGGTCAGTTCATCGCCTACAAGGCGCGCCGTGCCGGTGTGCCGGTGGTCTTCGTAGACCCGGCGTACACGTCGCAAACGTGCGCTGAGTGTGGCCATGTGGACCGGAGAAACCGGGTCGATCAGGCCATCTTCACCTGCCGGGGCTGCGGCGTCGTTGCGCACGCGGACCGCAATGCTTCCCGTGTCCTGGCCCGCAGGGGCCAGGAGGCGTGGAACGCGGGGCGGAAGTCACACGTCCCACCCGCTAACCCCTAGGTTGTCGGGTCAGACGCGGTGGGCTCCCTCGCAGCCAGCGAGGTGGTTCAACCGCACGCTCGGCCCCTTCAGGGCCGAGAAGCTGACTCCCGGTCGTGCCGCTGCACGCGCAGCCGGGGGAACACCTCGGCGAGGTGGTCGAAGTCGCGGTCGCAGTGCACGAGGACCGCGTCGGTGCGCAGGGCGACGGCCGCGATGAGGCAGCCGTAGAGCTTGCGGATCGTCTTACCCCTGGAGCGGGCCTCACGGTAGATGCCCGCCGAATGGTGGAAGTCGAGCCTGTTGTCCAGGGACAGCTGGATCAGGCCGTCGGTGAGGCGTTCCAGCTGCTGGAGCTCGGTGGAGCTCTTCGCCCCGCTCAGGATCTCGGCGGCGACGGGTTCGGTCGTGGCCAGGTGGACGCCGCGCTCGATGAGTTCCCTGACGAAGACGTGGGTCTCGGAGCCGGTCTTGCGCAGGTACTCCACCCAGGCGGAGCTGTCCACCAGATAGACGGTGTTCACGAGGCGGGCGCTCCGCCCTCGAAGCCGGAGCGGCGCATCTCGTCCAGGTCCCCCTCCCAGCCGATGCCCTCCAGGCTGAGGAGGAACTCCTTGGTGAGAGGTGTGCCCACGGCCCGGCGAAGGGCGATGTCCACGGCTTCGCGCTTGGTGCTCACCTGGAAGCGTTCCATGGCGGTAGTGACCAGTTCGTCGTCGATGTCAATGTTTGTGCGACTCATGCACCCAGATTACACCTGTTACCGTGTGTAAAGAAACGGTTTCCGGGAGTTCGCGGCCGCGGTGGTGCGGTGACCGGCCCCGGCCGCCGCACCACCCCCGGTTCAGCCCGAGGAGACGGTGCCGGGGGACGCCTCCGGAGAGGCCCCGCCACGGAACAGGTCCGGCTCGATGTAGACCAGCGTGGCGATGGGCACCGCCGTCCGGATGCGCTCCTCGGCCTCGTTGATCGCCCGCGTGATCCGGCCCGCGTCGTCGTGCGCGTCCACGGCCACCTTTGCGGCCACCAGCAGTTCCTCGGGGCCCACGTGCTGGGTGCGCATGTGGATCAGGCGGTCGATGTCCTCGACCGACTCGATGGCCCGGCGGATGGCCCGCACGTTCTCGCTCGTGGCGGACTCGCCGATGAGCAGGCTCTTGACCTCGACGGCCAGCACGACCGCGATGACCACCAGCAGGACGCCGATGGCGGCGGTGCCCAGGCCGTCCCACAGGCCGTCGCCCGTGATCAGGGTCAGACCGACACCGGCCAGGGCGAACACCAGGCCCAGCAGGGCGCCGGCGTCCTCCAGCAGGATCACCGGCAGCTCGGGGGACTTGGAGCGGCGGACGAACTGCACCCAGCCCGCCTTGCCCCGGACCGCGTTGGACTCCTTGACCGCCGTGCGCATGGCGAACGACTCCAGCACGATCGCCACCAGCAGCACGGCCACGGGGACCCACTGCCAGGACGTGATCGGCTCGGGGTGGGAGATCTTGTGCCAGGCCTCGTAGAGCGCGAACAGGCCGCCCAGGCTGAACAGCACGATCGCCACCATGAACGCGTACACGTAGCGCTCGCGGCCGTAGCCGAAGGGGTGCTCCTCCGTGGCGCCCCGGCGCGCCCGCTTGCCGCCGATCAGCAGCAGCGCCTGGTTGCTGGAGTCGGCGACCGAGTGGATGGACTCGGCCATCATCGACGACGATCCGGTCAGGAGGTAGGCCACGAACTTCGTCGCGGCGATTCCCAGGTTCGCGCACAGCGCCGTGACGACGGCTCTCGTGCTTCCCTCGACACTCACCAGTGGGGTCCGTCTCTCGGTAGGTACTGCTCTCGGATGTGAAGGCGCGGGGCAGGGCAGCGCAATACTAGTGATCCGCGTCACTGCCGACCCGCCGTGCCCCTACCCCGGGACGGGACCCCGACCACCGGAGCGCGCCCCGTTCCCGCGGACGCCGACCGGTCGGGCCGGACCGCGGCCGCCGGTAGGATCGTGCGCGTGAATGACGCGCACGACGACACCTACGACGACCTGCCCGAACAGATGCGGGTCCGGCGCCAGAAGCTGGACCGGCTGCGGGAGGAGGGCACCGACCCCTTCCCCGTGACCTTCCCGCGGTCCACGTCGATCGGGGCCGTGCGCGACAAACACCAGGGACTGGAGCCGGACACCCGCACGGGCGCGGAGGTCTCCGTCGCCGGACGCGTCATGCTCTACCGCACCGGCGGCAAGCTGTGCTTCGCCACCCTGCGCGACGAGACCGGCGACATCCAGATCATGCTGTCCCTGGACCAGGTGGGCCGG
The DNA here is from genome assembly GCF_000381685.1 of Nocardiopsis sp. CNS-639. Lineage (NCBI taxonomy): Bacteria > Bacillati > Actinomycetota > Actinomycetes > Streptosporangiales > Nocardiopsidaceae > Nocardiopsis > Nocardiopsis sp. CNS-639. Next base: position 90,311 of record NZ_KB906870.1, on the reverse strand, counting down.
GAGCGCCTGGACGCCTGGAAGGCCGACGTCGACCTCGGCGACCACGTGGGCGTGGAGGGCGAGGTCATCACCTCCCGCCGCGGCGAGCTGTCGATCCTGGTGACCTCCTGGACGCTGACCGCCAAGTGCCTGCGCCCGCTCCCGGAGAAGCACAAGGGCCTGACCGACCCCGAGGCCCGGGTCCGCCAGCGCTACGTCGACCTCATCGTCAACCCCGAGTCCCAGCAGATGGTGCGCCGCCGCTCGGCCGCCATCCGCGCGATCCGCGAGGGGCTCGCCTCCCGCGACTTCGTCGAGGTCGAGACGCCCATGCTGATGCGGGTGCACGGCGGTGCCACGGCGCGCCCGTTCACCACCCACATCAACGCCTACGACATGGACCTGTACCTGCGCATCGCCCCCGAGCTGTCCCTCAAGCGGCTGGTCGTGGGCGGCCTGGAGAAGGTCTTCGAGGTCAACCGCAACTTCCGCAACGAGGGCGCGGACTCCACGCACAACCCCGAGTTCACGATGCTGGAGTTCTACCAGGCCTACGCCGACTACAACGTCATGGCCGACCTGACCCGCGAACTCATCCAGGAGGCGGCGCGCGCCGTGTTCGGCTCGACGGTGGTCGAGCGGGACGGGCGCACCTACGACCTGGGCGGGGAGTGGCCGCAGGTCACCCTGTACGGGGCGGTGTCCGAGGCGCTGGGGGCCGAGGTCGACCCGCGCACGCCGATCGACGAGGTCCGCCGCCTGGCCGACTCCAGGGGAGTGGAGTACGACCCCTCCTGGGGACAGGGCAAGCTCGTGGAGCACGTCTTCGAGGAGCTGGTGGAGCACACGCTCGTCCAGCCCACCTTCGTGCGCGACTTCCCGGTGGAGACCAGCCCGCTCACCCGGCAGCACCGCGAGGACCCGCTGCTCACCGAGAAGTGGGACCTCATCGGGTTCGGCATGGAGATGGGCACGGGCTACTCGGAGCTGGTCGACCCGGTCGAGCAGCGCGAGCGCCTCACCCGGCAGTCGCTGATGGCCGCGGAGGGCGACCCCGAGGCGATGCAGCTGGACGAGGACTTCCTGCGGGCCCTGGAGTACGGAATGCCGCCGACCGGCGGTGTGGGCGTCGGTATCGACCGCCTCCTCATGGCCTTCACCGGAAAGAACATCCGGGAAACTGTCCTTTTCCCGCTCGTGAAGCCTTCCGGGGATTGAACCGGAGCACCATGGTCCCGGATTTACCGGGGATATAACGGCGTCGGTCGGATGACCGAAAGGCGGAGCGGGGCCGTCGCACACACGGTGCGGCGGCCCCGTCCCCTCAGCCGGGACAGGGCCCGTACCACGGGTTCCGCCGTCCCGGCCGGACAGGCCGTGCGAACCGGGGGCCACGGCCGCGTGGCCCGTCGGACAGTTCCGAAGTTTTTGCCGACCGGGGCCGGGCGAACTCGGCCACTCTCCGCTGAACGTTGTTTACGCAGGTCAATGTAGTCAGCGTATTTTCCCTTCCATTACTTTGTCACGGAAGGGGCTGCCATAACTACACATGGTGATTTATGGGGCCTTGACGGTATCATCTCTGCGGCCTAGCGTGCTGTGAGCGGGTCGAGACCCGTGGAGTTCGCCGAAGTGGATCGAGAACGACGGTGAGCGGGGAGAGGACCGCCGGACGCGGTCCGCGTTCCCGCGCGCATGCGCGCCCTCGGTGGAGTCTGTCCGTCCCAGCCTCCAGCGAACCGGCCCCTGCGACGTCCGTGCGCCCGCCCCCGGTCCCTGTGCCAGAGGGATACGCGGGGGACAGCGGTGCGCCCGGGAGTCTTCCGTCGCGCCGGACCAGGGGGAGACCCGTGTCCGGCGCGCTCGCGTCCGCCAGGTGACGAGTCGATGTTCCGCACTCACATGATGAGGGAGGACGGAGTGGAACAGGCCACACTCGTACGACGTACCGCTGATGACCAGGGCACCCTTCAGACCAGGGAGCACCGGGAGAACGTGGTCCCCCTGCAGGCCCGCCCGCACGAGACGGCTGTGAGCAGCCCCTACGCGCCGGTGGAACTGAACCACGAGGAACTCGAACTGCTCGCCGAGATCGCCACCGGTGTCACCACGGAGGTGGCGGCCCGGCACCTCGAACTCAGCGCGCGCACCCTGCGCCGCCGCATCCGCAACATCTGCGACGTGCTCGGCGTGAACACGCCCATCGAGGCGGTCGTCTGGGCCGCGCGGCGCCAGCTCATCTGAGCCGTCCGCGGACCGGCGCCGCGGTCGCGCGGCGGCGCCGGGCGACCTCCGGAGAAGGTGCTCGCCGGAGCAAGGGCGATCCGGCGGGCGCGGCACCCACCACGGCACCCACCGGCGCACCGGTGGGTGCCGACGCGTTTTCGGACCGCGCGCGTCCGCCGGGCGCGGGGCCCGGGCGTAGTCTGGTCCGGCTATGCCCGTTCGCCATGTTCACGTGCGCCGCGCCAGGACGCGCGACGTCGCCGCCGTCCGACGCCTCGTCGACGCCTACACCGTCGACCGGCGCGTGCTCTCCAAGAGCACCGTCAACCTCTACGAGGACGTCCAGGAGTTCTGGGTGGCCGAGGCCGAGGTGGTCCCCGACGGCTCCGGCCCCGTCTCCCCGCACGCCGCGCCCCCTCCCGGCGCCCCCGCGCCCGGAGCGGAGCGCGCCGACCCCCCCGACGCCGGGGCCGAGTACCGCGTGGTGGGCTGCGGAGCGCTGCACGTGCTCTGGGAGGACCTGGCGGAGGTGCGCACCGTCGCCGTGGACCCCTCCCTGCGCGGGTTCGGCGTCGGACACCGGATCGTGTCCGCGCTGCTGGACACCGCACGGGAGTTGGGCGTGCGCCGTGTGTTCTGCCTGACATTCGAGACCGGTTTCTTCGCCAAACACGGCTTTGCCCGGATCCAGGGCACGCCGGTCTCCCCCCGTGTGTACGAGGAACTCCTGCGTTCCTATGACGAGGGCGTCGCCGAATTTCTCGACTTGGAGCGGGTTAAGCCCAACACCCTCGGGAACACCCGCATGCTTGTGCACCTCGACGCGGCAACGCGAACCACCCGGACCTAAAGGTTTTCGCGCTCACTCGGGACCAAGTTCCCCATACGGGCCGCAGCCGGGCCAACACCGCGTCCGACCCGCGTCCGCGCAGCTTATGCACAACCGGATGGCGGGGTCGGGGAAGGGGGCGGGTAATGTGTACCCCAGGGGTGGAGTCCCGCCCACACGTTGAAGGAAGTTCCGCGAAGCGGTGACGAAGGGTCGGGATTTGACACCGGTGGACACGGTGTTCCCCCGCGGACACACCAGGACGCCGAACGCACGGCCGGACATTGGCCCCCTTCGGGTTTGCCGGAGGTGTCTCGGGTACGTCCGGTGTCAAACCGGGGGCAAACGATGTCTATGATGTCCGGTATGCGTTTGCCCGGGTGCCTGGCGAGCCATCCCCCAGGAGCAGCCCGACACGGAGTCGGGTATTTGCTGCAATAAGTAACAACCAGGAAGGGTGGACGGCTTCGATGGGGAACTTTTTGTCGTCGGTGCTTCCCCCCGGACTGATCGACGTATTGTCGGCGCTCATCCCACCGGTGGTTGTCGGTGCCGTCTTCTGCACCTTCGTCATCCAGCTCCTGCGCAAGGAGATGGCGCCCCGCCGGATGGACGGAAGCCTGGTCAGCAAGGACAAGGCGGCCGAAGGCACGGGTGAGGGCAGGGATGGTTCCGGGGCCGCTGAGCCGGGAGCCGCGAACGAGACGCCGATTGTCCGGAGTGGGGAACGCACCGAATCCGACGGTCGTTGATACGGTACTCGACCGATCACGCGCTCCTCGGGGAGCGACGAACCGGCCACGCGCGTGCGCGGGCCATCTCGCCGATCCCGCGCGCCCGCCGGTGACCCCCGAAACCCGACACGGTGTCCGGGTGATTTCAGGCACGCCGGGAATTGTCTTCCGCGTTCTCGCGAGATAGCTTTACATTCAGGTGTGGAGACACCGCTCTTCTGAAAGGTTTGATTCCATGGCACAGAAGGTCCAGGTTTTCCTGGTCGACGACCTCGACGGCGGCGAGGCCGAGGAGACGGTGACGTTCGGTCTGGACGGCTCCGTGTACGAAATCGACCTCAGCGCGGGTAATGCGGCCAAGCTCCGCGAGGCCCTTACTCCGTTCGTCGACGCCGCCCGCAAGGCTCCGGCCAAGGCGTCCCGCAGCGCGGGCCGCCGCACCGGCAGCCGGAATGCTCCCAGCCGTGAGCGCAGCGCCGAGATTCGCGCCTGGGCGAAGGCCGCGGGCAAGCCCGTCAATGAGCGCGGCCGTATCCCCGCGGCGATCGTCGCCGAATATGAGGCCATCAAGGGCTAGGTTTGCCGCCGACCCCCGGTTCGCCGAAATGTTGTCAGGTCTTGATCGAATTACGGTCGGTACCTGCCGGGGGAAGACACCCGAACCCGACCATCCCGGGCCGCGGCGCGGCCCAGTGACACGGGATACCAGGGGATACGCCGGGCCCGACGGGTCCTTCGGGCGGTACGGGGCGCCGGACAGGGCTCCGCGCCGATGACAGCGCTCCTGCGGCCCCGCGGCTCCAGACCTCCGCCGCCACACCCACGCGCTGGGCCGGACGGCGAGGCGGAGCGGGGCAGTGCGCCGGAGCGCCGCGACGCCGCCTCCGCGCGCGACCGCCCACGAACGATCGGGACCGCACGCGACCTCCCGGTTCCGGGGAAAGGCACTCGCTTCCGGTCCCGCGGCCCCGGTCGCGGGACCCGAGTCCCACACCATCCCCGCTCCGGTCGACGGCGCGCATTTCCCGCTTTCCCCGACCGAACGGTCCGGTCGGAAGAACAACACGCGGCTTGTTCGCTCAGAGCCGATAACGCTTACACGTGCGCGGTCCGGGCACTCCTGTGACACAGGGAGAGCCCGGGCCGTTCGCCTTCGGCGTACAGGGAAATCTGGCGCCGCAATTGGTAGTTGGATGTTGGGTGAACGCCCTATCGTCGGGGAAAGTCTCTGGCACGGACGGCTGCGGCCGACCGTACGGAGACCTACGTCTGGTCGGCAGCCGGTCGACCGTACGGACGGGTGCGACAGCGCTCCCCGGGGCGGTTCATCCCTGTGGGGCCGATATGCGGAAGAGTTGGGTCGGAGTGAACCGTCCCTGCCTGACCGCTCTGTAGAGGAGCGACGAGACATGTTCGAGAGGTTTACCGACCGCGCGCGGCGAGTGGTGGTTCTGGCCCAGGAAGAGGCCAGGATGCTCAACCACAACTACATCGGTACGGAGCACATCCTGCTCGGTCTCATCCACGAGGGTGAGGGCGTCGCCGCCAAGGCTCTGGAGAGCCTTGGTATCAGCCTCGAAGCGGTTCGGCAGCAGGTTGAGGAGATCATCGGCCAGGGGCAGCAGGCCCCGTCGGGGCACATCCCGTTCACCCCGAGAGCCAAGAAGGTCCTGGAGCTGTCGCTGCGCGAGGCGCTTCAGCTGGGCCACAACTACATCGGTACCGAGCACATACTGCTGGGCCTGATCCGCGAGGGCGAGGGCGTCGCCGCCCAGGTCCTGGTCAAGCTGGGCGCGGACCTCAACCGCGTGCGCCAGCAGGTCATCCAGCTGCTGCACGGCTACCAGGGCAAGGAACCGCAGGCCACCGGCGCCTCGTCGGAGTCCACCCCCTCCACCTCGCTGGTGCTGGACCAGTTCGGCCGCAACCTGACCCAGGCCGCCCGGGAGAGCAAGCTCGACCCGGTCATCGGCAGGGACAAGGAGATCGAGCGGGTCATGCAGGTCCTGTCCCGCAGGACCAAGAACAACCCGGTCCTGATCGGTGAGCCCGGCGTCGGCAAGACGGCCGTGGTCGAGGGTCTGGCCCAGAAGATCGTCAAGGGCGAGATCCCCGAGACGCTCAAGGACAAGCAGCTGTACACGCTGGACCTGGGCGCGCTGGTCGCGGGCAGCCGCTACCGCGGTGACTTCGAGGAGCGCCTCAAGAAGGTGCTCAAGGAGATCCGCACCCGCGGCGACATCATCCTGTTCATCGACGAGCTGCACACGCTGGTCGGCGCGGGCGCGGCTGAGGGCGCCATAGACGCCGCCTCCATCCTCAAGCCCATGCTGGCCCGGGGTGAGCTCCAGACCATCGGCGCGACCACGTTGGACGAGTACCGCAAGTACCTGGAGAAGGACGCCGCGCTGGAGCGCCGCTTCCAGCCCATCCAGGTGGACGAGCCGACCATCAAGCACGCCATCGAGATCCTCAAGGGCCTGCGCGACCGCTACGAGGCCCACCACCGGGTCTCCATCACCGACAGCGCTCTGGTGGCCGCCGCGCAGCTGGCCGACCGCTACATCAGCGACCGGTTCCTGCCCGACAAGGCGATCGACCTCATCGACGAGGCTGGCTCGCGGATGCGCATCCGCCGGATGACCGCTCCGCCGGACCTGCGCGAGTTCGACGAGAAGATCGCCGCGGTGCGCCGCGACAAGGAGTCCGCGATCGACGCGCAGGACTTCGAGAAGGCGGCGTCGCTGCGCGACGACGAGAAGCAGCTCCTGGGCAAGAAGGCGCAGCGGGAGAAGGAGTGGAAGGCCGGCGACATGGACGTCGTGGCCGAGGTGGACGAGGAGCTCATCGCCGAGGTCCTGGCCGCCTCCACCGGTATCCCGGTCTTCAAGCTCACCGAGGAGGAGTCCTCCCGGCTGCTGCGCATGGAGGACGAGCTGCACCGGCGCGTCATCGGCCAGGAGGACGCCATCAAGGCGCTCTCCCAGGCGATCCGCCGTACCCGCGCCGGGCTCAAGGACCCCAAGCGCCCGGGTGGTTCGTTCATCTTCGCCGGCCCGTCCGGTGTGGGTAAGACCGAGCTGTCCAAGACGCTGGCCGAGTTCCTGTTCGGGGACGAGGACGCGCTGATCCAGCTGGACATGTCCGAGTTCATGGAGAAGCACACCGTCTCGCGGCTGTTCGGCTCCCCGCCCGGGTACGTGGGCTACGAGGAGGGCGGCCAGCTCACCGAGAAGGTGCGCCGCAAGCCGTTCTCCGTGGTGCTCTTCGACGAGATCGAGAAGGCCCACAACGACATCTTCAACTCGCTGCTCCAGGTGCTGGAGGAGGGACGTCTCACCGACGCCCAGGGTCGCAACGTCGACTTCAAGAACACGGTCATCATCATGACGACCAACCTGGGCACCCGGGACATCTCCAAGGGGCAGGCCATGGGCTTCGCCAAGGAGGACGACGCCCAGACCAACTACGAGCGGATGAAGGCCAAGGTCAGCGAGGAGCTCAAGACCAACTTCCGGCCCGAGTTCCTCAACCGTGTGGACGACATCATCGTCTTCCACCAGCTGACGGAGAAGGAGATCTTCCAGATCGTGGATCTGATGATCACGAGCCTGGACAGCCGTCTCAAGGAGCGGGACATGGGGATCGAGCTGCGGCCCAAGGCCAAGCAGATCCTCTCCGAGCGCGGGTTCGACCCCGTGCTGGGCGCCCGTCCGCTGCGCCGGACGATCCAGCGGGAGATCGAGGACCAGCTGTCCGAGAAGATCCTGTTCGGCGACCTCAAGGCGGGCCAGATCGTGGTGATCGACGCCGAGGGCGAGGGCACGGACGCCAAGTTCACCTTCAAGGGCGTGCCCAAGCCGGCCGCGGTGCCGGACACGCCCGAGGTCGAGGAGTCGGCCGCGGGCAAGCGGGAGTAGCGCCGCCCGACCGCCCGTGACTTCGGGGGCACCCCTTCGGGGGTGCCCCCTTCGTCATGCGGGGCCGACGCCGCGCGTCCGGCCGCGGGGTGTGCGCCCGCCCGGCATGTTCTAGGGTGCGAACGTGACTCATCCAGATCCCCGACAGCACGGTCCGTGGCAGGCGCGGCAGCCGCAGCCCGGACCCGCTCCACACGGTCCCCGGCCGGGTGAGGCGCCCCCAGGACACCACGGCGCGGTTCCGCCCGGCGGTCCGCCTCCCGGAGGCCAGCCCCCGACCGGCGGTCCGCCTTCCCCGGGGCAGGTCCCCCCGGGCGCGACGCCGCCGCCCATGGGGCCGCAGGGCCCCCACGGCGGTCCGCCCGGCCCCCAGGGTCCCTACGGTCCGCCCGGTCCGTACCCGCACCAGCCCCAGCCGGGCAGGAAGGGCGGGACCGGCCTGATCATCGGGGCCGTTGCCCTGGTCGTCGTCCTCATGCTGGGCGGCGGGATCGCCGCGGTGTGGCTGTTCTCCGGCGGTGGCGGCGGAACCTCCGCGGAGGGCGTCGGCGAGGTGCGGTACTACGAGGGCCTGTCCAGCGAACACGTGGACGAGGGCGAGACCGTCGACTACGGGATGTTCCCGCCCGCGGGCGGGCCGCACTACCCGATCTGGCAGAACTGCGGCGTCTACGACCAGCCCCTGCGCTCGGAGTACGTCGTGCACGCCCAGGAGCACGGCGCCGTGTGGATCGCCTACGACCCCGGGCTCTCCCAGGCGCAGGTCCAGACCCTGGCCGGGTACTACTCGCCCGGCGACTACCTGGTGATCAGCCCCGTGGAGGGCCTGCCCGCCCCGGTGGTGGCGTCGGCCTGGGGCTCCCAGATCCTGCTGGAGGACCCCGAGGACCCGCGCCTGGCGGAGTACCTCGTGGAGTTCGTCCAGGGTGAGAACACCCCCGAGCCGGGCGCGCCGTGCAGCGACGGCCACTCCGGCACCGAGGCCGACCCCGCGGGGGAGACCGGGACCGCCGCGGCGCGGCACCCCGGCCCGCGGACCTGAGACTCCCTTCCCGGCCGCGCCGACCGGGGGGCGGCACCGGGTGTCGGGGTGCGCCCGCCTTCCGGCCGCCGCGCGGCGACCGGCCTTCCCGGACCGGGCGCGCTCAGCCCGGCAGGGCGTACCGGCCGTCGTCCAGGGGGTCCACCAGGCCGTCGGACACCAGCGCGTCCAGGGCCCGCTCGCGCTGGACGTGGTCGTCCCAGACCACGTCCAGCGCGCCCTTGGGCACCGGGTGGGCGGAGTCGCGCAGCACCGCCAGCAGCCGTCCGCGTACCTGGCGGTCGGTGCCCGCGTAGGTCTGGCCGCGCCGGGGCGGACCGTCGTAGGCGGGCTTGCCCGCGAGCCGCCAGGCGCACTGATGGGCGATCGGGCAGTCGGCGCACGCGGGCGTGCGCGCGGTGCACACCAGCGCCCCCAGCTCCATGACGGCCACGCCCCAGCGGGCGGCCACCGAGGGCGCGGACGGCAGCAGGGACTCGGCGAGGGCGGTCTCCGCCTTCGTCTGGGTTTTCGGCGGGTACTGGACCCCGGTTTCGGCTCTCGCCAGGACACGTCGAACGTTCGTGTCCAGAATGGCGTGCCGCTGACCGAAGGCGAAGCTCGCCACCGCCGCCGCGGTGTAGGAGCCCACACCCGGCAGGGACAGCAGGGTTGCGTGGTCCTCGGGGACCCGCCCGCCGTGTTCCTCGGTGATCGCCACCGCGCAGGCGTGCAGGCGCAGCGCCCTGCGCGGGTAGCCGAGCCGGTTCCACATGCGCACAGCCTCACCGGAGGGCTCCCGTGCCAGGTCGGCCGGGGTGGGCCAGCGCTCCATCCAGGCGGTCCAGGCGGGCAGGACACGCACCACGGGCGTCTGCTGGAGCATGATCTCGCTGACCAGGATCGACCACGGTGAGGCGTCGGGCCGTCGCCAGGGGAGGTCGCGGGCGTGACTCTCGTACCACGCCAGAACCGGGGTGCTGTAAGGGTTATCGCTCATCTTTAACTGGGAATCGGCGGGTTGAGTAGGTGAGGTACACGCAAAACCGCAATACTACGGCGCATGGCGTCAAGTACCGGACAACCAGGAGCCGTCAGCCGCGAGACCTACTGGAAGCGGCGAGCCTTCGTGCTGGCCGGGGCCCTGTTGTTGCTCGCGCTCATCGCGTACGCCTGCCGCCCCTCCGGGGAGGAGAGCGGCGAGCCGACCCGCTCGGACGCGGGCATCGAGGCCTCCCCCAGTGTCTCACCCACCGAGCCCTCCGCGGACGCGAGCGAGGAACCCGAGGCCGATCCCTCCGAGGGGGCACGGGAGAGCGCCGACCCCTCCGAGGACGCTGAGGACTCCGGCGGCTCCGCGGCCGGCGACGGCGACTCCGCCGAGGGCGGGGAGGGCGGCGAGGGCGGCGAGGTGCCCGCTCCGGAGCGCCCCGAGGACGCCTGCCGCCCGCAGGACATCGTGGTGACCTTCGAGTACGCGGAGGAGGACCAGGAGGTCTACGGGGCCGGCGCCAACCCGGGTTTCAAGATCACCGTGGTCAACACCGCCGAGCAGACCTGCACCGTGGACGTGGGCGGCGAGGCCATGGAGATCCGCATCCACTCGGGCGACGACCGGATCTTCTCCACCGCCGACTGCGCGGAGAACAAGAGCGCGGAGAAGCGCCAGATCAGCAGGGGCGTCCCGCACGAGTACACGTTCACCTGGGAGCGGATGCGCTCCTTCGAGGACTGCCGCGGCACCGAAGCCTCGGCGCAGCCCGGCTGGTACCGGGCCAACCTGCACGGGGACTACGCCGGGGACCAGCCCGAGCTCCCCTTCCAGCTCAAGGCATGAGCCGCCGCACACCGCGGGGCCGGGGGCGACGCACACCCCCGGCCCCGCGGTGACGGTTCCGCGGTGCGGTGAACCCCTTTACGCCATGGGAGTTGGAGGATACTCTTTCCGCAGTTGGGAGCGCTCCCAAGCGGGCGCTCCTCCGGGGGTGCCCGCTCTCGTCTTCCAAGGAGTCCCCAGGTGAAGGACCTCCTCGTACGGACCGCGGCCCCGGCCCCGGTCGCGGCGCCCGTCGCCCCCGCCCGGGCCGACGGTGGCACGGCGGAGGGAGGCGGGACGCGACGATGCGCTACCGCGGACCGGCGGAACTGACGGTCGTCCGCCACGGGCAGAGCGCGTTCAACGCCGCCCTGGCCGCCGCGCGCGACGGCGGGCGCCTGGACGCGGCGGACCTGCCCGCGCGCAACGCCGACGTGGACCTCACCCCGCTGGGCGTGCGCCAGGCCCGCGCCGTGGGCTCGGGCTGGCTGGCGTCCCTGACCGGCGACCGGCGGCCCGGCGTCGTGTTCTCCTCCACCTACCTGCGCGCCCGCCGCACCGCCGGACTGGCGCTGGAGGCGGCCGGGCTGGTCCTGCCCGTGCACCTGGACGAGCGGCTGCGCGACCACGACGGCGGCCCCTTCACGTTCATGACCCCGGCCATGGTCGACGAGTACGACCCCGAGGAGGCGCCCCGGCGCCTGGCCGACCGGATGCACCACCGACCCGAGCGCGGCGAGTCCCTGGCCGACGTCCTGCTGCGGCTGCGCTCGTTCCTGCGGGACCTGTGCGCGGAGTACCCGGGCGAGCGGGTGCTGCTGTTCGCCCACGAGCCCGTCGTGGTCCTGCTCCGGGGGATCCTGGAGGGCCTGGAGGAGGACGAGGTGTGGCGGACGAGCCGACGGGAACCCGCGGCGGCGGCCTCGGTCAGCCGCTGGACGGCCGACGCCGGGGGAGACCTGCGGCCCGACGGCTACGGAGTCGTGGGGCACCTGTCGGGGGTGTCGGCGCGGGAGTGACGGGGATTCCGACATAACCCCGCATTCTCTGCTTTTCGCCCGGCATTCGGGTCGGGCCGCAACCCCGGCGCAGGGAAATTCCGGCGACCTCGCGGAAAAGCGACAGCTTCGCGTAATGGTTCGATTACCATCCGTGCTGTCTGGAATCCGCACGTCCCTGGAGGCTGTCGTGAATCGCATCGTCCCGGCCCTGGCCGCCGCTCCCGTCCTCGCACTGGCACTCGCCGCGCCCGCGCACGCCGTCGAGGCGGCGCAGACCGGTGAGAGCGGCTACATCCTGCGCGTCCACGGCCTCACCACCGGCGAGACGCGTGAGGTCACCCTGGTGTGCTCCCCCGTCGCCGCGGGCACGCACCCCAGAGCCGCCGAGGCCTGCGAGGCCATCGCCGAAGCCGGTTCGCTGGCGGCGGTCGAGGGCCAGGAGCGGCCCTGCACGTTCGTCTACGACCCGGTGGTCGCCGTGGCCTACGGCACCGAGGACTACCGCGAGGAGTTCTCCAACGAGTGCGTGCTCCTGAGCGAGAAGGGCGTGGTCTTCGACTTCTGACGCGCCGGTTCGCAGGGGATCCGCGCTCAGTCCCCGTCCCGGGGGGCGCGGGCCCGCCGCGACCGCCGGGACACCCGGCTCAGGGCCTCGCTCAGCTCCTCCACCTCGTGGACGCGGATGCCCGGCACCGGGTCGCCGAAGTGCTTGGGCACGACCGCCTCGGTGAAGCCGAGCCGCTGCGCCTCCGCCACCCGGCGCCGCACGCCGCTCACGGTGCGCACGTCACCCGCCAGGCCCACCTCGCCGATCGCGATGAAGCCGACGGGCAGCGCGACGTCGTTGTTGGAGCTGGCCGCCGCCATGGCCAGCGCCAGGTCCACGGCGGGCTCGGTCAGCTTCACACCGCCCACGGTGGAGGCGTACACGTCCATGTTGGCCAGCTTCATGCCCGTGCGCTTCTCCAGCACCGCCAGGATCATGTTCACCCGCGAGGTGTCCAGGCCCGAGGTGGCCCGGCGCGGCGCGGGCAGCGGGGTCGGCGCGACCAGGGCCTGGACCTCGGTGATGAGCGGCCGCCGCCCCTCCAGGGTGACGGTGACGCACGTGCCCGGCACCGGGTCGGTGCGCTCGGTGAGGAACAGCCCGCTCGGATCGGGCAGGCCGACGATGCCGGACTCGGTCAGCTCGAAGCAGCCGATCTCGTCGGTGGGCCCGTAGCGGTTCTTGACCGCGCGCAGCAGCCGCAGCTGGGAGTGGCGCTCGCCCTCGAAGTGCAGCACCACGTCCACCAGGTGCTCCAGCATCCGCGGACCGGCGATGGACCCGTCCTTGGTGACGTGTCCGACGAGCACGGTGGCGATCCCCCGCTCCTTGGCGATCTGGATCAGCGCGCCGGTCACCTGGCGGATCTGGGTGACGCCGCCCGGGACGCCGCTGGCGTCGGGGGAGACCATGGTCTGCACCGAGTCCACGATGAGCAGCCGGGGGCCGACCGCGTCCACGTGGCTGGCCAGGGCGGCGATGGAGGTCTCGGCGGCCAGGTAGAGCTTGTCGGAGAGCGCGCCGAGCCGCTCGGCGCGCAGCCGCACCTGTCCGGCCGACTCCTCCCCGGTCACGTACAGCACGGGGCCCTCGGCCGCGCGCATCGCGGCGACCTCCAGCAGGAGGGTGGACTTGCCCACGCCGGGCTCACCGGCGAGCAGCACCACGCCGCCCGGGACCGCGCCGCCGCCCAGGACCCGGTCGAGCTCGTCGACGCCGGTGGGGACGGCCTCGGCGCTCTCCACGCTGATCTCGGTGATGGGCCGGGCCCGGGAGGTGACGGGCGCGGGCGCGACGGCGGAGGGCGCGGGGGCGCCCGCCTCCTCGACCGTGCCCCAGGCCTGGCACTCGCCGCAGCGGCCCACCCACTTGAGGGTGCTCCATCCGCACTCCGCGCACCGGAACGTGGTCTTCGCTGCCTTCGCCATGGTGGCCACGCTAGCGGCTTCCTGGGACAACTCCGCCGAGAGGAGTAAAGGGACCTTTCGGAGACACATGAAAGTTACCTACGAGTTAGGCGCCTTATCCCGTAGGTCGTGTTAAAGAATTCCTAGGGTCCGACAGCTCCAACGCCCCCGCTCCATGGAGAGGAAACCCGCGTGCCCCGTACATCCGCCACCGCCGCGCCCCGATTCCCGCGCCGTGCCCTGGTCCCCGTGGCCGTCGCCGCGCTGAGCGCGTCCCTGGTCGCCGCGCCCGCCGCCGCCGAGACCGCTCAGGCGCCCGCCTTCGACAGTTACGTCTCCCTCGGCGACTCCTTCGTCGCCGGACCGCTCATCCGGGAGGAGAGGGTCAGCAGCAGCATGCCGCTGCTGGGCTGCCTGCGCACGTCCAACAACTACCCCACGATGCTCGCCGAGCGGATGGGCATCACCGACTTCACGGACGCCAGCTGCTCGGGCGCGGTCGTCAACGACCTCTACGAGCCGCAGTTCGACGACACGCCGCCCCAGCTCGACGCCCTGACGCCGGAGACCGACCTGGTCACGGTCGGGATCGCGGGCAACGACTTCGGCTTCTCCGAGGTGCTCCTGGAGTGCGCCAAGCAGAGCCTGAGCAACCCGCTGGGCGACCCGTGCGCCGAGCACTACGGCGACGAGCTCGACCAGCGCATCGAGGACCTGCGGCCGGAGGTCGCGGGGGTCTACGCCGACATCGCAGAGCGCAGCCCCGACGCCACGGTCCTGGCCGTGGGCTACCTCCAGATCCTGCCCGAGCGCAGGGGCTGCTGGCCGAGTACGCCCATCGCGTGGGGCGACGTGCCCTTCCTGGACCGGGCGCAGACCGCGCTGAACGCGATGATCGCCGAGGAGGCCGAGGCCCAGGGCGCGGTCTTCGTGGACGTCTTCGAGCGCGGCCACGACGTCTGCCAGTCCTCCGACACCCGCTGGGTGGAGGGCCTGATCCCCGAGAACGGGGCCCCGGTGCACCCGAACTACCTCGGTATGCAGGCCACGGCCGACTTCGTGGGAGCCGAGTTGGGGGTCTCCGCGCCCGTGGACGACGCCGCGTAACCCGGGGTGACCGGCAGCCGAGAAGGGGAGTCCGTTCGGTGGTGACCTGAGTGCTTTCGTCCCCCGAAGGTCAAGGACTCTTTACCGTCTTTGGCGGTCGACCGTGCTACGGAGAGTGACATATAGCGTGGTCTGTGTGACGAATGGTGAGGGCGTCGCGACGGGGAGATCCGCGTCACAGTGACGTGGGCGCCGCGACGCTCCGAGCGAGAGCGGGAGAACCACCGTCATGCGAATACCGCGACACCACGAGCAAACGCAGGCCTGTCGTCCCACGGATCCGGGGCGGCAGGCCTCGCCCGTTCCTCCGCGCCGCAGCGGCGGGCGCGCGCTCGCCGTCGCCGCGCTCACCGCGGCCGCCCTGACCGCCGGTACGGCGCCCGCGCTCGCCCAGCCGGCCCAGTCGCTGCAGCCGGTGCGACCGGCGCAGCAGGCCGCGCCCACCGCGCAGGACTCCGCCGGACCCCGGCGCGTCCACATGTCGCTGTCCAGGTCGACGGTGGAGGACGCCATCGACGCCGCCGAGTCCAAGAAGGGCACCCCCTACCGCTGGGGAGGCACCGGCCCCAACGGCTTCGACTGCTCGGGACTCGTCCAGTGGGCCTACAAGCAGGCCGGGGTGGACCTGCCCCGCATCGCCCACGACCAGGTCGGCGCCGGGACCCGGGTCTCCTACTCCAACGCCCGCAGGGGCGACATCCTGTACTGGGCCGACAGCGGCGGCTACGCCTACCACGTCGCCATCTACCTCGGTGACGGGCGCATGATCGACGCGCCGAACTCGGGGGACCACGTCCGCGAACGGGACGTCCACAAGCACGGTCTCGCAGGCGCCGTACGGCTCTGAGACGGGCGGGCCTCGCGCAGCGCGCTGACGGCCCCCGCACACGCCGGGGAGTGAACCCGGCCGGGCCCGACCGCCCCGACGACGTGGCGGTCGGCAATCACGAACCAGGGCTCCGCGGGTGCACCCGCGGGCCCTCCCACCACCGCCGCGCGACCGCGCCCCGCACCCCCCGTGGGGGAGGGCGTGGGGAGAACGGCACGCCGCGTTCACACGGGCGGTACGCACACGAGGGGTGTTAGCGCATACTCTGGTTGGCGTGAGCCCTATCCAGGTCCCAGACGCGCCCGTCGTCCTGTCGTCGGCGTCGGTCTACCCGGAGAAGACCCCGGCCGCCTTCGAGATCGCCGCGAAGCTGGGGTACGACGGCGTGGAGGTGCTCGTCTCCTCCGATCCGGCAAGCCAGGACATCGACCTCCTACGGCGCCTCTCGGACTACCACCAGATCCCCGTCACCGCGGTCCACTCACCCTGCCTGGTCCTGACCCAGCGGGTGTGGGGCAGGGAGCCCTGGGGCAAACTCGTCCGCTCCAAGGAGATGGCCGAGGCCCTGGGCGCCAAGACGATCGTGGTGCACCCCGCCTTCCGATGGCAGCGCGACTACGCCCGCGAGTTCGAGACCGGTATCTCCCGCATGCAGGACGAGACCGACGTCGTCTTCGCCGTGGAGAACATGTACCCGGTGCGCGTGCGCGACCGCGAGGTCGTCCCCTACGCGCCGAGCTGGAACCCGCTCGACCGCGACTACCCCGACGTCACGCTCGACCTGTCGCACACCGCCATGTCCGGCTCCGACGCCATGGACATGGCCAAGCGCCTGGGCGACCGCCTCTCCCACATCCACGTGGCCGACGGCATCGGCGGCCAGAACCTCGACGAGCACCTCATCCCCGGGCGCGGACGCCAGCCGGTGGGCGAGCTGCTGGAGTACCTGGCCGGGAACGGCTTCGAGGGCCAGCTGGTCCTGGAGGTCAGCACCCGCAAGGCCCCCGACCGCCAGGCGCGCATGCGCGAGCTGGCCGAGGCCCTGGCCTTCACCCGGCTGCACTTCGCCCGGACCGCGGGCCCCGGCGACCGGCCGCGCGACCGCCGCGAGCGCATCGCGCTGCTGCGCCGCGCCCCCTCGGCGCCGCCCCGCCGCTTCGCGGTCGACGAGGGCGGCACCGTGGACGACAAGGGCACCGTCGACCCCGAGTGAGGGCCGGGTGTCCACGGAGTGGGATCCGGTGTCCACGCGGGGTCACCGGTGCCGTTAGCGTGGGGGCATCCGCAGGAAGGACCTTCATGATCGCCATCATCGGTGCCGGGAAGATGGGCGAGGCTCTGCTCGCCGGAATGCTGGCCACGGGCCACGCGCCGGAGGACGTCCTCGTCACCGAGCCGCGCGAGGAGCACGCCGGGGAGCTGCGCGCCCGCTACGGGATCGAGGTGGTCCCGGCCGCGGACGCCGCCAAGCGCGCCGACACCCTCCTGCTCGCGCTCAAGCCCCAGGACATGGTGGCGCTGCTGGACGACCTGGCGCCGCGCCTGTCCTCCTCCTGCCTCGTGATCTCCGTCGCGGCCGGGATCACCACCGCCGTGCTGGAGGAGCACCTGCCCTCCGGAACCCCCGTCGTCCGGGCGATGCCCAACACGCCCGCCCTGATGGGGCAGGGGATGACCGCGATCGCGGGAGGCGCCCACACCGGTGAGGCCCACCTGGACCGCGCCGAGGCGCTGCTGGGCACGGTCGGCGATGTCATCCGCGTGGGCGAGCACCACATGGACACCGTCACCGCCATCTCCGGCAGCGGCCCCGCCTACTTCTACTTCATCGCCGAGACGATGATCGAGGCCGGTGTGGCGATGGGGATGCCGCGCGCCACCGCGCAGAAGCTGGTCGGCCAGACCATCACGGGCGCCGCCGCGATGCTCAACGGCTCGGGCGAGCACCCGGTCGTGCTGCGCGAGGCCGTCACCTCGCCGGGCGGCACCACCGCCGCCGCGCTGCGCGAGCTGGAGCGGCACGGCGTGCGCACGGCCTTCACCGACGCCATCGAGGCGGCCAGAGACCGCAGCAACGCGCTCTCCGGAAGCTGACGAGGCCCTGGGGCCGGGCGAAGCGCGCCGTTGGGGTCGTTCCGCCCGGAGGCGGGACGGAGCGCGGGCTGGCGCCACGCCTCCCCAGGGGGCGCGGAGCGGACCGCTGACGGCGGCCCGGCACCCGTGGGGCCGGGCCGACGGTGCTGGCCGGTCGGGGGCCGCCGTTTCGCCGGAGGCCCCGGGCCCGCCCCGCCGCGGTGAGATGGCCGGAAGCGGCCCGCTCCGGGGGGGTCCGATGTCGGGGGACCTGGGTAGTGTCTTCGGTGAAGGGTGTACACGGCCCCCTCGGTCCCGTACGCGCGGGATCTCCCCCATCTCCTGATTCCAGGGTCCTCCATGACTTCTTCCCCTCCCCCGCCCGACCCTTCCCAGCCGCCCGGCGGAGGCTTCCCGCCCCCGGGGCCCGAGCCTTCCGGCCCGACCGGCGCCAACCCCGCGGGGAGCGGCCCCACAGGAGGCGACCCCGCGGGGGGCGGCCCCGCCCAGGGCGGTCCGACCGGGGCCAACCCGTCCGGAGGGGCCTTCCACGGCGGTGCGCCGACCGGCGGTAGGCCCGCCGGTGGCGCGCCCACCGGGGGCACACCCGCGGGCGGGATGTACTCGGGCGGTGTGCCCGGCCCGCCCCCGGGCGGTATGCCCCCCATGGGGCCTCCTCCCGGCGGAAGGCCGCCGGGCATGATGCCGCCCCCGGGCGGGACGCCGCAGGGCGGTCGGCCTCCCATGGGACCGCCTCCGGGCGGACCTCCCCCCGGCGGTATGCCCCCCGGCGGTCCGCCGCCGATGGGACCCCCTCCCGGTGGCATGCCCCCCGGCGGGCCTCCTCCGGGTCAGTTCGGCCCGCCGCCGCCCCCGAAGCCGCCCAGGCTCGGCCTGTTCTCCTCCCCGTCCGCGCTGCGCACCTCGCTGCTCAACGCCTCGGGCATGGGAGCCGGGTACGTCTACCTGCGCCAGTGGCCGTTCTTCGCCGCCGCGCTCATCATCACCCTCGGCCTGCTGGTCACCGCCGCCGTCCTCGGCGCCGCCGACAACCTCCTCCTGTGGGCGTCGATCCTCGTGGCCTGGTTCGCCGCCGCGGCCGTGCACGGCCTGTTCGCGGGGCGTGCCCGCGACGAGCGCCTGCTCGGCGGGGGAGAACAGCCCTCCAAGCGGGCGCTGCCCCTCCTCACCGCCGCCGGACTGGCGCTCGCCCTGCTGGTGACCCTCACCGGTGTGTGGCAGGCGGGGGAGTGGCGGCTGCGCGTCGCCGACGCGGCCCACGCCCGCGGCGAGTGCGCGACCTCCGAGGCGGTCGCCGCCTACGGGAGCGTGGAGGACCTCTTCCAGCTCTCCTTCTCCCCGTCGCTCATGTCGCGCGCCCGCGCCGGCGCCGAGGCCTGCGCACTCCTGGACCTGGCCCAGTCCGACGTGGCCAACGAGGCGTACGCGCAGGCCCTGGACTCCTACGCCGCCTACTTCGAGCACCCCGCCGCCCGCTGGGAGGACACCGACGGCGAGGTCGCCGACATCCACCTCTCCTACGCCGCCGATCTGGTGGCCTCGGCCGAGGAGGACTTCGACGGCGAGGTCACCGACGGGTACCGCGAGAGCATGCGGCGGGCGCACGAGATCTACACCGTGATCCCGGCGGACTACGAGGGCACCGGGGCCGCGGGCCAGGTCCCCACCGCCCTCACCGAGCTCTACGACACCGGCACCGCCGAGTACGCCGCCGAGAACTGGTGTGCGGGCTTCGACCAGATCGACATGTTCTCCGACCTGGCCTGGGAGACCGTCCCCGAGATCGCCGAGCGCATCACCACCGAGCGCCCCGACGCCGCCTTCAACTGCGGCTGGGACAGCGTGGACGGCGGCTCGCTCGACACCGCCGACGAGATGGTCGCCCTCCTGGAGGCGGAGTACCCCGACCACGAGACCGACGAGGTCGAGCGGATGGTCACCCACATCGGCGCCGGGCGCATCGAGGAGAGGATGGACGCCATGACCTCGCTCGGCGAGGTCGACTTCGCACCCGCCCCCACCGGCAGCTCCGGCAGTGACAAGAGCGTCCTGGAGATCACCAACAACACCCCGTACGAGATGCAGTTCCTCTACGTCGGGCCGGACGCCGTCCACGAGGAGATCATCACCCCCGCGTGCGAGGACTGCGAGGTCTACAGCTCGCCGCCCTCGGGCAACTCCTGCTTCGACGACGGCGACGTCATGCGCGTCGAACTCGAACCGGGCGAGTACCGGGTGCTGCTCACCTCGAAGGACTCGCTCTTCGGGGCGGCACCCCTGCACGGCACCGTCGACCTCTCCGGCGGCGACCTGTACGAGTCCTGCTACTTCGTCACCGAGTAGCCGGGGTCCGGACGCCGCGGTCCGGCACGGGGGCCGACCCCCGTGCCGGACCGGGCAGCCAACCCCGGGGTTCGTCCACGCGTGCGGTTGTGCGTACTGTGTGCTTCGGAGCACGCACACCTGAAACGGGGGTCACCACATGGGAGGGCGCACGTCCTGCTCGCTTCGGGTGGCATGGGACGACGGACTCACGGCCTACGACTTCGGTCCGCAGCACCCGATGGCGCCGATACGCGTCGAGCTGACCATGGCGCTCAGCCGCGAACTCGGCGTGCTGGACGCGCCGGGGGTCGGACTCCTGGACGTCGAACCCGCCTCGGACGAACTCCTGTCCCTCGTGCACGACCCCGCCTACATCGAGGCGGTCAAGCGCGCGGGCCGCACGCTGGAGCCGGACGACGCCCACATGCTGGGCACCTCCGACAACCCCGTCTTCAAGGACATGCACGACGCCGCCGCGCTCATCTCCGGCGCGTCCGTGGCCGCCGCGCGGGCGGTGTGGAGCGGGGAGACCGCGCACGCGGCCAACATCGCGGGCGGCCTGCACCACGCCATGCGCGGCAACGCCTGGGGCTTCTGCGTCTACAACGACCCCGCCCTGGCCATCGCCTGGCTGCTGGAGCAGGGGGCCAAGCGCGTCGCCTACGTGGACGTGGACGTCCACCACGGCGACGGCGTCCAGAACGCCTTCTACAACGACCCGCGCGTGCTCACCATCAGCCTCCACGAGTCCCCGGCGACCCTGTTCCCCGGCACCGGCCAGGCCTCCGAGACCGGCGGCCCGGACGCCGAGGGGTACGCGGTCAACGTCGCCCTGCCCGCGGGCACCGGCGACAACGGCTGGCACCGCGCCTTCGACGCCGTCGTGCCGCCGCTGCTGCACGAGTTCCAGCCCGAGATCCTGGTGACCCAGCAGGGCTGCGACACCCACGCCCTGGACCCGCTCGCCAACCTCACCCTGAGCGTGGACGGCCAGCGCCGCGCCTACGCCGAGCTGCACGAGCTGGCCCGCAAGACGGCGGGCGGCCGCTGGCTGCTGTTCGGCGGCGGCGGGTACGGGCTGGTCCACGTCGTCCCCCGCGCCTGGACCCACCTGCTGGGCGAGGCCGCGGGCCGTCCCATCGACCCCGACACCGAGACCCCGCAGGGCTGGCGCGACTTCGTGCGCCAGCGCACGGGGGAGCTGGCGCCGCTGTACATGACCGACGGGCGCGAGGTCGTCTTCGACCACTTCGTGGACGGCTACGACCCGGGTGACCCGGTGGACCGGGCCATCCACGCGACCCGGACCGCGGTCTTCCCCAGCCACGGGATCGACCCGAGCCTGTAGGGGGCGGCCCTTCCGCGTCGTCGCGGTTCGGGCCGCCGATCCGGTGCCGGCAGGGGTTCACGGGGTTCCGGGCGGCTCACGGGACGGCCCCCATAACACCCCGGTGTCGACCGGCGTGAATTCCGGAGGAGCCGCGCGTGTCGCGTCCGAAGCGGGTAGGACAGAGGTTGAATACCGGGCGAACAGGAGCAGGCGCCGTGGTGGCCGCCCAGCGTGGCGCACGCTCGCTGCGCAGACGAGGAAGGGGAGCGCCAGGTGACGCCGCCGACACGCGCTGAACTGATCACCTATCTGGTGCGCACGGGAATCGCCGGGCACGTCGACACCCCACGCCAGAACAACCTGCGGCACTACCGGCGGCTCGTACAGAAGGACCCCTACCACCAGTTCGGCCTCACCTTCTCCCACGACTGGACCTACTCCGAGGTCCTGGCGCTGATGAGCAAGCGCTGCGGCGTGGTGGCCGACGAGGAGTACGTGTGGGGGATCGACACCATCGACCCCGACCTGACCATCGACGCCCTGGAGGCCTTCGCCGACCGGCTGGCCCTGGCCGCCGAGCGCCGGGAACGGGTCCTGTTCGCCACCGGCCACCCCCGCAACCTCCGCGAGACCTACCGCGCCTGGAAGGACGCCCTCGCCGAACGCGGGTGCCAGGTCCTCACCGCTGGCGGCGGCTATTCCTACGAAGTGACCACGGAGCGTCCCCCGAACCGGCGGATCGTGGTGTGGGAGGACGACATCGCCATCGTCACGGACGGTCGCCTCGCCCGCCACAGCCACCACCCCTTCGCCATGCGTGCCATTCTCGCGGACCTCGCGGACCGCGGTGAGGCATGGCCGCAGTTGGTCATCGCCGACCACGGGTTCGCGGGTGCGGCGGGTGAGGCGGGAGTGCCCGCGATGGGTTTCGCCGACTGCAACGACCCCGCCCTCTTCCTCGCCGAGGCCGAGGGGAAACTACTGGTCACGGTGCCTTTGGACGACGGTTACCTGACCGAGGACTACGCCCCTCTGCGCGAATACGTTCTCGCCCGGGCCGGTCTCCTGTGAGCAGGGGGAGACCATTTATACCCACCGTTAAACCTCATCCGACCCGCCATCAACACATAGCGCCGAAGACAGGCCCAACGGCCTTTCGCTGAGGCGAACTCGGCTCTACTCTGAAAACGGACGTGTCAGTAGTGACAGCGTGACACGCTGGCATGGTTTGGGGCGGGTACACCGGGGTCGCCGCCGCACACCACGCCGGTCCCAAGGGTAGACAATGCTCACGTCCGGGAATGAGGGCGTCGAAAGATGAACGGGAGCAAGCCGCCTCTCGAAGAGGTCAGGTTCCTGACCGTGGCGGAGGTAGCCACGATCATGCGTGTGTCCAAGATGACCGTTTACCGAATGGTGCACTCGGGAGTTCTCCCCGCGATTCGCGTGGGGCGTTCCTACCGGGTCCCCGAGCGGGCCGTGCACGACTACCTCCGCGAGGCTTTCGTCGAGGCTGGTTGATCCAGGGCCCGGCCGACCGGGGCCGTCCCCCGGCCCCCGGTCAGCCGACACACCCGGGGGCGGTGACTGACGGACACCGCCCCCACCGGGGTCTCCACCCCCGTCCCGGCGCGCGCCGTCCGGCGCGCGGCAGGGCCGTCCCCCACCCCCACCGGCCGCGGTTCCCCTTGTGCCGGGGCGGCCGAACGGGTCCCAGGGCATCTACTACACTTTGTCGTTGTTGTAGTCCGCCCTGTTCACACCCCGTTCGCGAGGTCCCCTCGATGCCCAGCACCAGCACCGGTACGCGCCGAAGCCGTGCCGTGCCGCGCCTGGCGGCGGCCGGACTGGCCGCCGTACTCGCCCTGACCGGTTGTGCCGGGGGCAACGAGATCCAGGCCAGCGACGAGGAAAACCGCTTCATCTCCGGAGACGGCAGCGCCACCACCTTCGAGACCGCCGAGCGCACCGAGGCTCCCGAGGTCACCGGCACCACCCTCGACGGCGAGGAGGTCTCCCTCGGCGACTACGAGGGCGGCATCGTCGTCCTCAACGTCTGGGCGAGCTGGTGCGGCCCGTGCCGCGCCGAGCAGCCGGTCCTGGACGAGGTGCACGCCGAGTACGCGGACCTGGGCGTGGACTTCCTCGGCGTGAACATCAAGGACGACGAGACGGCCGCGCGGTCCTACCAAGAGAGCATGGGCGTCCCCTACCCGAGCCTGTACGACCAGCCCGGCGCGGTGCCCCAGGCCTTCCGCGACACCGTGCCCCCGCGCTCCATCCCCAGCACGCTCGTCATCGACCCCGAGGGCCGCATCGCCGCCCGCGTCATCGGCCCGACCACCTACGGCCAGCTGACCGAGCTGCTCAACCCGCTGGTGGTCGAGTTCGACTTCGGCGACCCGGAGGAGCGCCCCCGCGTCGCGGAGCAGGAGGCCGGGGAGACGGCCTCCCCGGAGGAGGCCGACCCCTCGGCCGAGCCCTCGGACGCGCCGTCCGAGGCGGACCAGGGCTCCGGCGGCTCCGGGGACGAGGGCTGATGGACCCCATCGGCACCACCGTCCTCACCGGCTCCCTGCTGGCCGCGATCCCGCTGGCCCTGGCCGCGGGCCTGGTCTCCTTCCTCTCGCCCTGCGTGCTCCCTCTCGTGCCCGGCTACCTCTCCTACGTGACCGGGATGAGCGGCACCCAGGTGCGCGAGCGCACCGCCTCGACCGCGGGGGGCGGCACCGCCACCGCCACCGTCGCCGACGTCGACGCCGAACTGGCCTCCCGCCGCTGGACCATGGTCACGGGCAGCGTCCTGTTCATCGCCGGGTTCACCCTGGTGTTCGTCGCCGTCGGAGGCTTCATCGGCTGGCTCGGTGAGATCCTCATGGACTACACCGACCCCATCACACGGGTGCTCGGCGTCCTCACCGTCGTCCTGGGCCTGGCCTTCATGGGCGTCATCCCGGGCTTCGGGCGCGAGTTCCGCTTCCACCGCCTGCCGCGCGCCGGACTGGCGGGCGCGCCGCTGCTCGGCGTCCTGTTCGGCCTGGGCTGGACACCCTGCATCGGGCCGACCCTGGCCGCCGTGCAGACCCTCGCCTTCGTCGAGGGCGGCGCCGGACGCGGCATGCTGCTGTCCCTGGCCTACTGCGTCGGCCTCGGGCTGCCGTTCGTCCTGGCCTCCCTCCTCTACCGGCGCGCGCTGGGCACCTTCGACTGGCTCAAGCGCCGCACCCGCACGGTCACCGTGATCGGCGGGGCCATGCTCGTCCTGGTCGGCCTGGCGATGGTGACCGGCCTGTGGACACAGCTGACCATCGCCATGCAGGGCTGGGCCGCCGACTTCCAGACGGTGATCTGATGAGTACGACCGCGAACGACCGAGGGACCGGCACCGCCGCCCAGGACGGGGAGAGCGCCCGACCGCGCCCCAAGGGCCTGGGCGCGGTCGGCTGGCTGCGCTGGATCTGGCGCACCCTGACCTCGATGCGCACCGCCCTGATCCTGCTGTTCCTGCTGGCGGTCGGGGCCATTCCGGGCTCGATCCTGCCGCAGAACGTGGTGAGCGTCGACGAGGTCAACGTCTACTTCCAGGAGAACCCCGAACTGGCGCCCTGGCTGGACCGGTTCTACCTCTTCGACGTGTTCTCCTCGCCCTGGTACGCGGCGATCTACCTGCTGCTGTTCGTCTCCCTGGCGGGCTGCGTGCTCCCGCGCGCGCTGACGCACGCCCGCGCGGTGCGGGCCCGCCCGGTGCACACGCCCAAGAACCTGGGCCGGATGCCCTACGCCGCCGCGTTCACCACCGACGCCGACCCCGAGACGGTGCTGGAGCAGTCCCGCAAGGTCCTGCGGCGCTACCGGATCGAGCGCTACGGCGACTCCCTCTCCACCGAGACGGGCTACCTGCGCGAGGCCGGGAACGTCCTGTTCCACTTCGCCCTGCTGGGCCTGCTGCTGGCCCTGGCCGCCGGGGCCTTCCTCGGCTACCGCGGCAACATGCTCCTGGTGGAGGGCGACGGGTTCGCCAACACCCTGACCTCCTACGACGCCATCTACCCCGGGCACTGGACCGACACCGACTCCCTGGAGCCCTTCTCCATCCACCTGGACGACTTCGAGGCCTCCTTCATCGAGGACGGCGGTCTGCGCGGACAGGCCGAGTCCTACGTCGCCGACCTCACCTACAGGGAGGCGCCCGACGCGCCGCAGGAGCGGCACCGGCTGGAGGTCAACCACCCGCTGAGCGTGTCCGGTGTGCAGGTCTACCTGCTCGGCCACGGGTACGCGCCGGAGTTCGAGGTGCGCAACGCCGAGGGCGACGTGGTCTTCGACCAGGCGGTCCCCTTCCTGCACCGGGACACGGCCTCCTACACCTCCGACGGCGTGGTCAAGGTGCCCGACACCGGGGGCGAACAGCTCGGCTTCGTCGGGGTGTTCCTGCCCAGCGCGGTGGAGACGGCGGAGGGGGAGATGGTCTCCAACTTCCCGGGCGCCCGGAACCCGCGGATCACGCTGGAGGGCTACCAGGGCGACCTGGGGCTGGTCGACCCGCAGTCGGTCTACCAGCTGCGCACCGGCGGCATGGAGGAGCTGGGCAGCTCCCCCGTGATGGAGATCGGGGACACCTGGGAGCTGCCCGAGGGCGCCGGGTCGATCACCTTCTCCGGATACAAGGAGTACGTCAGCCTCCAGATGAACCGCGACGGCGCCCGGCTGCCCGCGCTGACCGCGGCCTCCCTGGCCGTCGCCGGGCTGATCGTCACCCTGTTCGTCCGCCCGCGCCGCGTGTGGGTGCGCGCGACCAGGGGCGGGGACGGCCGCACCCACGTGGAGCTGGCTGCCCTGGGCAAGACCGAGGCGGCCGGCAACAACGTGGAGTTCCACGAACTCACCACGGAACTCGCCGGACGGCTCCGGAGCCTGTCCGACGGGGAATCCGGCTCCGGACCGGACAGCCGTCCGACTGCCGGCCCGGACTCCGACCCGGACCCCGCTCCGGGCTCCGACCCCCATCCGCCATCCGACCCGCCAGAGTCGACCACACAAGGGAGTGACCGGTGACGTACACACTCGCCGCACAGGTGGACGAGGTGATGACG
This sequence comes from Nocardiopsis sp. CNS-639, assembly GCF_000381685.1. Classification (NCBI taxonomy): domain Bacteria; kingdom Bacillati; phylum Actinomycetota; class Actinomycetes; order Streptosporangiales; family Nocardiopsidaceae; genus Nocardiopsis; species Nocardiopsis sp. CNS-639. The sequence goes on along the minus strand of NZ_KB906870.1, from coordinate 64,054 downwards.
TCAGTCAGTGACTCGTTGATCATCGCGATGATCGTCACGTACGCGGCTGCGCTGTTCCTCTTCGCCATCGAGGCCGCCTACGGAAAACGCACCAGGCTCAAGGCCGGTCGGCTCATGCCGGTCAACGCCGGTGCCGAGTCCGGCGCCGACGACGGCATCAAGGTCAACGTCCGCAGTACCGAGGTGGAGGCCAGGGCCTCCCAGAGCGTCCTGGGCAAGATCGCCCTGGGCGTGACGACGTTCGGCTTCGTGATGGGCGTCGCCCAGATCATCGCCCGCGGCCTGGCCGCCGGGCGCTGGCCCTGGGGCAACATGTTCGAGTTCGTCGTGGCCCTGTGCCTGGTCGCGGTGGGCGGTCTGCTCTTCGCCTCCTACCGGTACCAGGCGCGCTTCCTGGGCGCGTTCGTGCTGGTCCCGGTGCTCGTCCTGCTGGGCATCGGCGTCCGCTGGCTGTACGTGGACCCGGGCCCGCTCATCCCCGCCCTGCACTCGTACTGGGTGCCCATCCACGTGACCGCGACGATCATCGCGGGCGGCGCCTTCATGGTCTCCGGCACGGCCGGCGTCACCTACCTCGTGGCGCACCGGGCCGAGGCCAAGCGTGCGCTGGGCGAGCAGGTGGCCGGTATCGCGGGCCGCCTGCCCAGCCCCGAGCTGCTGGACCGGATCTCCCACCGGTTCATCCTCTTCGCCTTCCCGCTGTGGACCTTCGGCATCATCGCCGGTTCCATCTGGGCCGACGAGGCCTGGGGCCGCTTCTGGGGCTGGGACCCCAAGGAGGTCTGGTCGTTCATCTCCTGGGTGATCTACGCGGCCTACCTGCACGCCCGGGCCACCGGCGGCTGGCGCGGACCCAAGGCCACGTGGATCAACGTGGTGGGCTTCGCGACCATCCTGTTCAACTTCTTCGCGGTGAACTACATGTTCAGCGGCCTGCACTCCTACGCCTGACCCCGACCCGTGAACGGGGCCCCGCCACGGCGGGGCCCCGTTCGCTTCGGGACTCCGCGTCCTCCGTGTTCAGGCGGGCGGGGGAGCGGTGGACCCCCGCACGACCAGGCGGGTGTCCAGGGTGACGGTGCCGGGGGAGTCCCCGCTGCTGATGCGGTGCAGCAGCAGGTCGATGGCGGAGCGCCCGGCCGCGGCGGTGGGCATGTCGATGCTGGTCAGGTCGCAGTGCCGGGCGGTGTGGGTGTTGTCGACGCCGACGACGCTGAGGTCGCCGGGCACGGACGCGCCCAGGTCCCGCAGCTCCTGGAGCAGACCGAGGGCGACCAGGTCGTTGTAGGCCAGGACGGCGGTGACGCCGAGGTCCAGCACCTCCCGGGCGGCGGCCGCGCCGCCCTCCTCGGTGGGCTGGTTGGGTCCCACGCCGTGCAGGACCAGGCCGCGGCGCAGGGCGGCCTCCTCCGCGGCGCGCTCCAGGCGCTGGTTGGTCCACGACGCGCGCGGTCCGGTGAGCAGGGCGATCTCGCGGTGGCCGAGGGTGGCGAGGTGGTCCACGGCCTGCCCGGCGCCCGAGGCCACGTCCATGAGGACGGCGGGCAGCCCGGCGGGCTGGCGGTTGACCACGACGAAGGGGACGTCGGCGCTCAGCTCCGCGATCAGGCGGTTGCTCAGGCGCGGCGCGACCAGGAGCGCGCCGTCCACCTGGGTGGCCATGGAGCGGATCAGCTCCTCCTCCACCCGGGCCTGCTCGTCGGTGTCGGCGACGAACACGTGGTGGTCGCTGCGGCGGGCGTGGGCCTGCGCGGCCTTGATCAGGGGCGGGAAGAACGGGTTGGCGATGTCGGCGACGATCAGCCCCAGGTTGCCGGTGCGGCGGGTGGACAGGGCCCGCGCGGCGCGGTTGGGCCGGTAGCCCAGGGCGCTGGCGGCGGCGAGCACGCGGGTCCGGGTGTCGGCGTTGACCAGGTGTGCGGCGGAGAAGGTCCGGGAGACGGTGGAGACGTGCACCCCGCTCGCCAGGGCGACGTCCTTGATGGTCACGGCCACCCGTGGCCTCCTTCGGTGGGGAACGGCTCCGAGGTTACTGGCAAACGGTTGTGGTTGACCAGTGCGTACTTTGAGGCTCGGTGCCTGGTTTTCCGGGGTTTTCCCGGGTGGGAGGGGTTGACGCCGGTCCGATTCCTGGGAGATGTTCATGCAACCGCTTGCAGTCCCCCCCCTGAGGAGAAGAAACATGCGCAGGCTCGCACTCCCTCTGAGCGCGGTGTTGGTGATGACCGCTGTCGCGCCCGTCCAGGCGGCGCCCGACGTGGGCAGGCAGGTCCTGCCCGAGGGCGACGGCTGGGCCTCGGCCGGAGGCGGGACGACGGGAGGCGCGGGCGCCTCCCCGGAGAACGTCTTCCGCGTCTCCACGGCGCAGGAGTTCCGCGAGGCGGTGAGCGGGGACGAGCCCAAGATCGTCTACGTCGAGGGTCTCATCGACGCGAACACGGCGCCGGACGGCACGCCCCTGTCGTGCGGGGACTACGCCGTGGACGGCTACACGCTGGAGGGCTACCTGGCCGCCTACGACCCCGAGGTGTGGGGCTGGCAGGACCCCAGCGGCCCGCTGGAGGAGGCCCGCGAGGCCTCGGCCGACGCCCAGGCGGAGCGGATCCGGGTGGAGGTCGGCTCCAACACGACCGTGGTCGGGGCCGGGGACGGCGCCGAGATCACCGGGATGAGCATCCGGGTGGTCGGCGCGCGCAACGTCATCCTGCGCAACCTCACCCTGTCCGACACGCACGACTGCTTCCCCGGCTGGGACCCCGGCGACGGGGGCGAGGGCAACTGGAACTCCGAGTACGACCACCTGGAGGTCTCCGGCTCCACGAACGTGTGGATCGACCACAACACGTTCGACGACGGCGACAACCCGGGCTCGGAGCTGCCGGAGTACTTCGGACGCCGCTACGAGGTGCACGACGGCCTGCTGGACATCGTGCGCGCCAGCGACCTGGTGACGGTGTCGTACAACCACTTCGACGGCCGGGACAAGGCCATCCTGGTGGGCAACAGCGACGGCCGCACCACCGACCGCGGGTACCTGCGCACCACCTGGCACCACAACCACTTCGACAGCCTGGGCCAGCGCGCGCCCCGCGTGCGCTACGGGCAGGTGCACGTCTACAACAACCACTACACGGTGGCCACGGACCTGTACCAGTACAGCCTGGGCGCGGGCTTCGAGTCGCACCTGTACGCGGAGAACAACCTGTTCGACCTGCACGACGGCATCGCGGCCGGGGAGATCGTCGGCAACTGGGGCGGCACCGACATCGTGGAGCACGGGAACGCGGTGATGGAGGACGGCCGCGGGCGCGTCACCGAGGTGGACCTGGTGCGGGCGCACAACGAGGCCTACCCCGACCAGGCGCTGGGCACCGACCTGACCTGGGTGCCGCAGTTCTCCACGCGGGTGGAGCCGGTGCACGCGGTCCGCGGCGTGCCGCGCGAGGCGGGCGCCGGGGTCCTCTGAGTCCGGCGCTCCCGGAGCGGTCGCGTACCCCGGGAGCCGGGCCCGCCCGGCCCCGTCCGGGCGGGCCTCGCGGTTACAGGGGCTGGTCGTCGACCACGATGTCCCACTGGACGTCGTCGCCGTCGACCGAGGTGGTCGTGATGGTCACTCCGAGGGTCTGGCCGTCGGCGGTGAGCTCACAGCGGATCTCGGCGCCCACCTCCGCGGGGAGGTCCTCAGGGCAGGTGAAGCCGTCGGGGGTCTGACCCACCTCCTCGGCCAGCATCTCGCTCGACTGCTCGGCGACCTGTTCGGCGCTGACCGCGTCGGGGCCGCCGATGCTGAACTCGAACGAACAGCCGGTGGACAGGAGAAGGGAAGCCGCCCCCAGCGCTGTTCCGGTGACGACTCGACGACGTCCGATCTGCCGCACTGCGACCTCCTCAGTGTCCGGTGGTGTGCACGGGTATGGACGCCGAACGCGAAGAGCGGGTTCCGGAGCGGACGGCCCCGATGCGGGGATGTGACATCGGTGTCCGGCCCGTCCGTGCGGTGCTGCGCCGGACCCCGTACCCGGCTCCGCACCGGATGTGCTTGCGTCGGGCGCGGGCGGCGGGAAGGGTGGAACACAGCGGTGGGGGCCGCGTCCTGTCGGGCGGCCCCCACCGTCGTCGTGTACCGGTCCGGGTCGGTCGTGTCCGGGTCAGTCCTCCGGATCGATCCGCCGGTTGAGTCGTCGCAGGAACTCGGGGTCGTCGTCCGGTCCGAGCGGGTGCGGGCTGCCCGAGGGCTTGGTGAAGTCGGACGGGTCGAGGTCGTCGGCCGAGGCCGTGGCCTGTGTCGGGGAGGGCGCGCTCCCGCGGGCTGGGGCCGCCTGGCGCGGGCGGCCGAGGAGGAGCCACAGGATGGCGCCGACGGGCACGAACAGCACGATGACGAACACCCACAGCACCTTCGGCAGAGTGCGCACCTCAGAGGAAGGGGTGGTGAGCGCGTCGAAGAACGCGTACACCCACAGAACGATCGATACGAGCGTGATCAGGCCACCAAGCCACACCATGGTTCCAGCCTAACTCTTGCAGTCGACTCCTCACGGTCGGGACACCGGGCCGGAGGGCAGGGGGAGTCCGCGGGGCGGTTGGCCGGCCGACGGGGCGGTCGGAGGGCCCTGTGGCTCCTGGAGCTCTGGCTCCCGCCGGATGGGCTGTCTCGGGGCACTCGGCCTCAGGGCGTGCTCTCGCTCGGCTCCCCGAGCAGGAGGGCGCGCACCTCCGACTCGCGGAAGCGGCGGTGCCCTCCCGGGGTCCGGATGCTGCTGATCCGCCCGGAGGCGGCCCAGCGCGTTACGGTCTTGGGATCAACCCGGAAGAGTGAGGCCACTTCCCCGGGGGTCAACAGGCGTTCGCTTGCTCGTTCCACCTTCACATTCCCCCAATCGTGCCCGCCTCGGACTGTGGGGGCGGCGGGCGTTTGATCCCCTAGTGTGCACGAGTTGGACCGTTTCCTCCCTAGTTTTCGGAGAAATTGCGGTGTTGGGGGGAGGAGTACCGGATATGTGACCGGAACGTGATGTTCGGACCCTGCTGTCGGGATTGGAAACATCCCATGACTATGCGAATCGTGTTCGCCTATGTCCCGTTCCCCTGTGCCGCAAGCGACACACCGACCCGATGCCCGTCGCAGCGGGCACGCCCTTAACCTGGAGATAAGGACCTGTGGGAGGCCGTCGGCCCGACCCGTGTGGGGTGCGGGAACGTCCGGACACAGGTGTTGACCGGGCGTTCCGCGCCGCCGATGGGCGTAGCGACCAATCTAGTCCAGGTAATCGTCTGTTGTGAGGCTTTTGGATGCGTAGCTTGCTGACCTATACCGCCGCCCGCCTGGGGCTGTTCGCGGCGGCCTTCGGAGTGGTCTACCTTTTCGGCGCCCGTGCGTGGATCGCCCTCATCCTGGCCTGGCTGGTCAGCGGACTGGCCTCCTACGTCCTGTTGTCCGGGATGCGCGACAAGGTCTCCGCGAGCGCGGTGGAGCGGATGGAGCGCCGCAAGGCGGACAGCCTGTCCGCGCGCCTGTCGGCCGCCTCCGCCCGCGAGGACGGCTTCCAGGAGGCGCCGGAGGCCCCGGAGCAGGAGGCGGCCCCGGCCGCGGCCGACGCCCGTGCCGAGGAGGCCGGGGCCGGGGCGAAGCCGGGCGAGGACGCGCCGACCGCCGCCAGGGAGTCCTGACCGGGCGCCGCGCTCCCGCACGCCTCGGCCGTGGCGGTGGCCAGCCCGCCGACGCTCCTCACGTCCCCGTCGCTCCGCTGTTCCCCTTGGCGTCCTCCGCGTTCGGGCCCCGGTCCTCCGAGTCGGGAAAGGCGGCGTGCACCGGTCGGCTGCCGGAGGCTCCGGTCTCGCGCGTGTGGCGGTCGAAGAGCGCGCGGACCTCCTCCCGGTGGGACAGCCCGTGCGGAGCGGGCGTCGAGGGTCGCCGCTTGGGCGAAAGGGGCAGGGATGCGGCCCGGGCCCGGGGAGGGGTCTCACTGTCGCGGGGCGGAGCGGTTCACGCGGTCACGGTTAGGGGCCCAAGGGTTGTTGGCCAAGAAACCTTGGGACGGTTACGGCGACCCGGAACCCAGGAGCTCGTGGCCCGTATGTCTAGTTTCCTGGGCGCTTGAGTAGCAACCGACCTAGCTTTTGACTCATGGTCAACAAGCGGATGAAGGCGCGGGTCCTGCTCGCCCTGGTGCGCCGAATGGCGCGCAAGAACGGCTTGCGTGTCGAAGAACTGCACTGGCGAGGAATGCGATCCCACCAGCACTGCGTCGTCGTCAGCGCCGAGGGGGAGGAACTGGGCTACTTCGGTCTGACGGACCATCCCAAGGAGCTGAGCCGGACTGTGTTGAAAGGTGTCGAGGACAGCCTGAAGCACCTGTTCGGAGAGAAGTGGATGGAGAAGTCATGACTGATTACACCGTGACCGTCATCCGAGACGACGACCTCTGGGCCGTCACCATCGACGGTCTGCCGGAGAACGTCGCGGGAGTGGCCGACTACCTGCACTTCTCCGAGATCAAGGACGAGGTGCCGGAGTTCATCGCCGACCTGACGAGGTCGGCACCGGAGGACTTCGCGATCACCTGGCGCTACGAGTTCGGCGGCGAGGACGTGACCGAGGACGTCGTCCAGTACCTCGTGGCGGAGGAGGAGTTCCGGCGGTCCCAGATCGAGCGCGACCGCGCCCGCGCCCGGGTCCTGGAGACCATGCGGAGGGAGGGAGTCACCCAGCGGGCCATGGCCGACGTCGTGGACCTCTCCCACCAGCGCGTCCACCAGCTGCTCAAGGGGGTGGACACGCCGGTGCCCGGGGGACGCCGGGGGCGCCGCAGGGACGCCCCCGTGTCCTGAGGCCCCGGCTTCAGGAGAGCGGGAACATCCCCAGCCGGGCGTGGTACTCGTCGGCGAGGCGCTCGGTGTCGCTGCCCACGTACAGCCCGTCGGAGGTGGCCAGCATCGCCTCCACGCCGTGGCCGCGTGCCCGGCCGGGGTTCCACGGCAGGGCCTTGCCGGACTCGGGGTCCACGGCCGCGATGCCCTCGCGCGCCACCGAGCCGGGCCCCGGGTTGAGCGCGCCCTCGGGGTTGTCCATCCAGCGCTGGTGCCCGCCCACGTACACCGCCGCCGACGTGATCTCCACCGAGTACAGCGAGTCGCCGCCGGTCTTGTTGCTCCAGGTGGGCTCCGAACCCGGGGTGTCGGTGTTCTCGAAGCGCGCGACGGACTTGCACAGGCCCGGCCTGACGTACGGGCCGCCCGCCGTCACCACCGCGAAGTAGGAGCCGTCCGGGGAGAAGGCCATCCGCCGCATGTAGGTGTGCAGCTCCTCGTAGTCGCAGGCCGCCTCGTAGGCGGACGTGGACCAGGGGGTGACCGAGCCGCTCGCGGTGTCCATCATGGCGATCTGGTGCCGCTCGTGGCCGTCGATCCTGGTGAAGGAGCCGTTGACGACCAGCCGCCGCCCGTCCGGGCTCAGCGCCAGTTCCTGGACCTTCAGCACTCCCTGGCGCGCGTCGGACACGTCGGGCGTGAAGCCGGTGTCCACCTCGCCGGACCCGGAGTCGAGGCGGACCAGCGTGGGCTGTTCCACGCCGTTCACCCCCGAGAAGCTGCCGCCCACGTACAGGTGCTCGCCGTCGCTGGCGATGCGCTGGACGCGGCCCCCGTCGACGGCGGCGCCGAACTCCGGCACCGGGTCGCCGTCGTCCACCGACAACCGGGCCAGCCCGTCGGCGGGCTCGCCGTCCACCGAGCCGAAGTCCCCGCCCGCGATCACCGTCCCGTCGGGCCCGGGGGCCAGCGTGGTGACGGTGCCGTCCACCTCCGGTTCGAACCCGCGGAGGATCCGACCGGTGCCGTGCTCGAACGCGAACAGGTGGGGCAGGTCGTGGGCGCGGCCCCCCTCGGTCTGGCTGACCCGCGTGAAGCTTCCGGCGACGAGGACGGTGTCGCCGACGCGCAGGATGTCCTTGACCGCGCCGTCCAGGACGTGCGGCGTCCACTGCACGGGCTGTTCGCTGACCACGCGCGCGTGGTCGGCCTCTGCGGCGGGGGAGGCGGGCGCCGCGGCCGCGGCCCCGGCGGGGAGTAGGAGCAGCGTGCCCATCGTCAGGGCGAGCAGCGGGCGGCTGGGTTTCACGGAAGGACTCTCCCTCGGTCGTGCGGGTCCATGCGTGCGGGCCGACCGGAGGAGCCGGTCGGAGGGTGTCCGCACCCTCTCAGAGGGTCGCACAAAAACTACGGAGAGTGACACATGCCGAGCGTGGTTCCGGATCGGTGTAACCGGCGGGGCCGGAGGGAGTGTGCGCGGCCGTGCCGGGGGCGGCCCGTGCCCGGGGCGGGGCCGGACGACGAGGGGCCCGGCCGTGGTGCTCGCACAGCCGGGCCCCGCGGTCCCCGGGGACTCAGCGGGCGCGGGCGCCCGAGGTGTCCAGACCCCCGTTGTCCAGCCGCCGCTCGACCGCCTCACGGTAGTCGTCGGTGACCGCCTCCAGCAGGGCGCTCTTCTCCTGGTCCGTCCGCCCCGCCATCGAGCGCTCCGAGCGGTCCATCCTGCGGTTGGCCCGGACGATCTCGTTGGTCGCGGGGAGCCGCACGTCCTCGTAGCGCCGCAGCGCCGCCTCCACGTCGCCGCCGGTCCCCAACTCGGCGGCGAGGGCCGCGGCGTCGAGGACGGCCTGGGACGCGCCGTTGGCCCCGATGGGGTACATCAGGTGGGCCGCGTCCCCGAGCAGGGTCGTGCGGCCCTCGCCCCAGTGCTCCAGGGGGTCCCGGTCCACCATGGGGTACTGGAGGATCCGCTCGCTGCGGGCGAGCACGCCGGGGACGTCGAGCCAGCCGAAGTCCCAGTGCGCGTAGTGCGGGGCGAGTTCCTCGATGCGCCCGTTGTCGTCCCAGTCCGCCTCGACGGACAGACCGGGGGAGGGCACCAGGCACACCCAGTTGAGCAGTGCGCGGCCGCGCGCCGCGTGGCGGGCCGAGATCGGGTACGCGACGAGCCTGGCGGAGTGCTCGTCGTTGGCGACGATCATGGTGCGCCCGTCCAGGAAGCCGTCCAGCTCGGTCAGGCCCCGCCACATGTGGACGCCTCCGCCGGACAGGGCGGTGCGGTCGGGGTGGAGCTGCGCGCGGACGCGCGAGTGCAGCCCGTCCGCGCCGACCAGCGCCGCCCCCGTGACCTCCGCGGCTCCGCCGGACTGGTCGCGGGCCAGGGCGCGCACGCCCGTCGCGGTCTGCTCGAAGGAGTCGAGGCGCAGGCCGGTGCGGACCGCGCCGGGGCCCAGACGCTCGCGGACGGCCTCCAGCAGGAGCAGTTGGAGTTCACCGCGGTGGATCGAGTACTGCGGGTACTCGTTGCCCGCCGCCACGCCGCGGGGTTCGTTCCAGAGGGTGGTGCCCCTGTGGTCGAGGTAGAGGTGTTCCCTGGTGGGGATGCCCGTCGCGGCGAGCGCGTCACCGAGGCCGAGGGCGGTCAGCTCGGCGATCGCCGCGGGCTGGACGTTGATGCCGACCCCGAGCGGACGGATCTCCTCGGCGGTTTCCAGAACGGTGGCGCTGATTCCGTGGGAGTGCAGGGCGAGGGCTGTGGCCAGCCCTCCGATCCCAGCGCCGACGATCACGATGTCGGCACCATCGGCTGAGGTCATGGCGGCCCTCCGTGCTTCCTGCGACCTGGTGGTCGCGTTGTCTGCGGGCACACGCGCGCCCGTCGGGTGGTGCGGTCGATGGGCCCGGGGTCCCGGTGCATCAGAGGAGCTATCACGGCGGGGACCGATCACCCAAGGGAGTCAGCCGGGAGGCTGCACACGAGACGGGCGGAGGCCCGGGCGGACGGTGCGCCGACTTCCCGGTCGCGCACGTCCGGCCCCGGACCCCCGCCCGCTCGTGCAAGGGAGGATGGGGAGGAAGGACCTGTGATCCTTTGTCAGGCGTGGTGGGTCGAGACCACCGAGTACACGCCGGGCGCCGGGGTGGCCAGCGCGGCGGCCTTCTTGCCGTAGGCCTGGGCCTCGGGGTCGGCCATGGTCGCCTGGATGTCCGCCGGGCTGTTCCACTGGGCCAGGTTGATGACCTTGGTCCCGTCCAGGCTGGCCAGGATGTTCACTGACACGAACCCGGGGCGGTTCTTCATGACCTTCTCGGTGCCCTCGTTGAGGACGTCGACGAGCTGCTGCTGCTTCTCCTTCTCCACCTCGAAGACGTTGACGAGGACGGCGAGGCCGTCGTTTGCGCGAATAACGGTTTCACTCATGAAACGGAGGCTAGCAGAACCGGTATGCCGAAACAAAGGTTGTTCGTAGGTTTTCTGAAGAAAGGGGTAATCAATTTTTGATACGCCAAATAAACAGGCGACCCGGTCGGATCGGCAGCGCTCTTCAATGCGCGCTGCCCGGGTGTGCGCCTGTTCTTCGGGTACGGTTCGTCTTCCGTTTTGCGGCGTGGGGCCGGCTGGCCCTGTCGCTTTCTCTGCCACCCGGGGAGAAGTCCGTATGGGTGTCTGCCGGTCATTCACCCCGGGCGGGGCGCGGTTCCGTGGTTCGGTGGCCCTGTTCCGCGGCTCCGCTCCGTGGCCTGGTGCGGCGGTCTAACCTTTCCGGCCGACGTCCTCTCCGCTTCCGGTCCCCCTCTCGCATGGTCCTCGGTGGCGCCCCTCCCCGGGACTCCTACTCCTCTCGGACGGCGCTTCCGCCTGCGAACTTCCTGGTGGCGGCGGCTGGGGCGCCGCCGGGGAGCGGGCGCCGGCCTCCGCGGGCCGGCCCCGGTCCACCCGCCCGGACGCGGCGTCGCCCCCGGCCCGTACGGGTATTCCGACAGGCGGGTCGAAAGGATTCGACGCGCCGGACGGGGCCTTTCGGTGAAATGGCGGACAACGGCCGCAAGGGATCACCCGGGCGCGCGCAGAGTTCTGTTCAAGCGCTCCTGGGTGAGTCCCGGCCGTGCAACTGCGGATAATGCTCGGTTGTCCTTGGGTCTGTCGCTTCCCGCTTCGTTCCCGTCCTTTCTGGCGAGGTGGGGATGCAGGGATTCCGTTTGCCTGGACGGATGATTCCCGAACCCCTGTCAGCGGGTGCTCCTCAAGGTCACCTGCCGCCTTCGATGAGGCCGTAGACGTTGCCGTCCCAACCGGAGACCTGGGCCCACCGGTTCCCCTTTCTCCACGCGGTGTCCTGAGGCTCCGTCAGAATTTCGACTCCCTGTCCGCGCAGGTTCTCGCACACGGCGTCGAGATCGTCGCAGTTGAACCACCCCTGGGCCATGCGGCCGACCCGCGACCGCATCTCCTCCAGAAGTCCGGAGTCGACCTGGGCGAGCGCCACGCTGGTCTGCGACCCCGGAAGGTGAACCTCCACCCAGCGCTGGCCGCCCTGGTGGACGGTGTCGACCTCCAGCCGGAAACCGAGCGCCTCCGTCAGGAAGTCCAGGGTCCTCTGCTGGTCGCTGGTGTAGAGCACGGAGAGCCGGGGGTGGGTGAGCATGGGCTTCCTCTCGGGACCGACGGGACGGCTGCGTCCGCAGCCGGAGGAACCGTAGTGCAGGCGGACGGAGGACTCACGCGACGGCCGCACACCGCCGCGCGCCCCTCCACCGGTCCCGCACCGGCTCCCGCTCCTCCCCGCCCCCGCTGGGGAGTCCGGCCGACGGCCCGGTGCGCGCCCGCGCCCGGCTCCGTGCGGACCCCGCCCCTCCAACCGCGCCCCCGCGACGGTCATGAACCCACTCCTCTCCTCACCCGGTCCGCTGACGCCCTTCACCTCCATGACGGACGGCGGGAGGAGAAGGTGACCGGACGGCGGGAGGGGAAGGTGACCGGACGGCGGGAGGGGAAGGCGCACGGGCGCCCGGCCGCGCGGGGGCCACCGTCCGTCGGCCCCCCGAAAGGGGACGGGGTCCGGAGAAGTACGCCATTTCCGGGGAGTCGCGCCGTGTCACGAACGGTCACGCGGAGCGTTCATCCGGAGAAAAGGCAAGAAGCGGGTCGTGTTTCTGGGATTGTCCGCGCGGCCCGTGCCCGTGCACGCGTTCCTGCCCGTGCTTGACACCGTCGCCCCAGTTCACAAGGGCCCGAACGCATTCCTTCCCGCCGTCGCCGGGGCACGGGAGGCGGCCGGTTTCCCCTGTCCCAGCCGCGGTCCGGATGCTTTCACCTGGGGGTTTCCGGGCCGTCCGCCCCCGCCCCGTGTTTTCCCCGCTGTCCGCTTGCGGACAGCTTCGCGCTGGCGCTGCTGCGGGTCTCAATCTAGTCTGAATCCGGTTGCGATCCCCTCTGGAGAGTCCACCCTGCTCGCATGCCCTTCACGAAGGGAAATTTCACTGTGCCTGCCCAAACCATGCCATCCGCCCCTGGACTGGGGGAGGGTCAGAGAAATGACGGGGACCTGCTCGCCGATGTGGCTGACATACTCAGGGATCTGCCCCAGGGAATTGTTCCGATCGCGGACCTCGCCCCTTCCATTTCCCCGCGCGAGAAGATGGAGGACCCGGCCCACGCCCGTGTGATCGCGGAAATGGGGAGCGCCGTCGAACCCATCCTCGTCCACCGCCGCACCATGCGCGTGATCGACGGGGTGCACAGGATCCGCGCCGCGCGGATGAGGGGGAAGACCGAGATCAGGGCCCGTTTCTTCGACGGCAGCGACGAGGACGCCTTCGTCCTCGCGGTGCAGCTCAACGTGGGGCACGGGCTTCCGCTGACCCTGAGCGAACGCAGGACCTCCGCCCAGCGCATCATCCTGTCCCACCCGCACTGGTCCGACCGGTCCATCGCGAGGAGGGCCGGGCTGAACGCCAAGACGGTGGCCAGGCTGCGCCGGGAGGCGGGCGAGGGGGGCTCCGTCGCGGAGAGCAGGGTGGGCATGGACGGAAGGGCCAGACCGCTCAGCAGCGTCGAGGGCCGGCGCAGCGCCGCGGCCATCCTCGCCGAGAACCCCGAGATCTCGCTGCGTGAGGTGTCCAGGAAGAGCGGGCTGTCGGTGGGCACGGTCCGGGACGTCCGCAAGCGCGTCGACCAGGGCCAGGATCCCATTCCGGAGCGCTTCCGCCGCAACGGCGGGGAGCGCGCCCCCGTGTCGGTCGCGGTCCGGGAGCCGGACGGCAGGCCCCGGGTCACCGAGTCCACGGCGGTGGGCGAGACCGCGGCGGCGGTCCGCAAGCTCGCCCGGGACCCCTCCCTGCGCGCCACCGAAGCCGGTCGGACCCTGCTGCGCATGCTGACGATCACCGAGGTCGGACGCGCGCAGTGGGAGGAGATCATCAGGACGATCCCCGAGCACTGGCTGCCCCTCGTCCGCGCCATCGTCCTCCAGCGCTCCCAGGAGCTGCGGGAACTCGCCTACATGGTGCCCGGCGAGGACTCCGACCCGGACTGAGGACCCGTCCGGCGTCCCCCAGGACTTCCCTTCGGACAGTATTCAACACAGAAAAGGAAAGGCCAGGTTGTTTGCCATGCCCGAAAACTTTGAGTTTCCTGCGGACGGTGACGAGGCCGCGATCCGGAAACACAACCGTGACGTGGTGGAAACATATATGAACACGAGGGGGCAGGATCGGCTGAAGCGCCACCTCCTCTTCACCGAAGAAGGCGTCGGAGGGCTCTGGACCAATGACACCGGAGAGCCTATCGTCATCCGTGGCCGGAATCGTCTCGCCGAACACGCGGTCTGGTCGCTGAAATGCTTCCCCGACTGGGTCTGGACCAATATCCAGATCTTCGAGACGCAGGACCCCAACTTCTTCTGGGTGGAATGCGACGGCGAGGGAGCCATCCGTTTCAAGGGTTACCCCGAGGGTCACTACACGAACCACTTCCTGCACTCCTTCCGTTTCGAGGAGGGGAAGATCGCGCAGCAGAGGGAGTTCATGAACCCCTTCGACCAGCTCCGCGCTCTGGGTATCCCCGTTCCCACGATCAGGCGTGAGGGAATCCCGACCTGACCCCGAGGGCTGGTTCGGATTCCACTCGGGCTGGCGATTCAGGCACGCACACAGAACCGATCAATGGAGACGCGTGGACAACGTGATGCCCGACATCGAGTCCAGAACCGCCCTGCAACAGCCCGACTGGAGCGACACCTCCCAGGTCCGGAGGGTGGCCGACGTGCTGTCCTCCCGGCCCGCCCTCGTCAGGGCCGAGGACGTGCTGGCCCTGCGCTCGCTCCTGGCCGACGTGGCCCTCGGCCGGTCCCTGGTCGTCCAGGCCGGGGACTGCGCCGAGGACCCGGAGGAGTCCAGTGCGAGGCACGTCAGCAGCAAGGCCGCCCTGCTCGACATGCTGGCCGGCGCCCTCAGGATGATCACCCACAAGCCCGTCCTGCGGGCGGGCCGCATCGGCGGGCAGTTCGCCAAACCCCGCTCCAGCCCCACGGAGAAGGTCGGCGAACTGGTGCTGCCGGTGTTCCGCGGCCACCTGGTCAACGGCCCCGATCCGACGCCCGAGAGCAGGAAGGCCGACCCGCTGCGCCTGCTCACCGGTTACATGGCCGCGGGCGACGTGATGGAGCACCTCGGCTGGCGCGGCTCCTTCACCCGACCCGCCAGCGACCCGCCGGTGTGGACGAGCCACGAGGCACTGGTCCTGGACTACGAGGTGCCGATGCTCCGGCAGACCGACAAGACGGACAAGCCGGTGCTCGGCTCCACCCACTGGCCCTGGATCGGTGAGCGCACCCGCCAGATCGAGGGAGCGCACGTCACCCTGCTGGCCGAGGTCGCCAACCCGGTGGCCTGCAAGGTCGGACCGGCCGTGGCCGAGGACGAACTGCTCGCCCTCTGCGAGCGGCTGGACCCCCGGCGCGAGCCGGGCCGCCTGACACTGATCGCCCGGATGGGGGCCGACCGGGTCGCCGACCGGCTGCCGCCGCTCGTGGAGGCCGTGGCCGAGGCGGGCCACCCCGTGATCTGGCTGTGCGACCCGATGCACGGCAACACGGTCCGGACCCCGGAGGGCCACAAGACCCGGGTCGTGGAGGACCTCAGGAAGGAGGTCCGCGGCTTCGTCCGCGCGGTCGAGTCGGCGGGGGGAGTCCCCGGAGGCCTGCACCTGGAGACCACCCCCGACGACGTGACCGAGTGCGTGACCGACCCGAGCGGGTTCCCGCGGGTCGGCGAGCGCTACACGACCTTCTGCGACCCCCGCCTCACCCTCTGGCAGGCGGTCTCGGTGATCTCCGCCTGGAGCGACTGACCCGTAGGAACCGATCGGAAAGGACGAACATGCCCGGTATCCCCGTCATCGAGCCCTACGCGCTCCCGGCCGCTGGTGACCTCCCCGAGAACACCGCCCAGTGGGTGCCCGACCCCTCCCGCGCTGTCCTCCTCGTCCACGACATGCAGCGCTTCTTCCTCAAACCCTTCCCCGAACAGGTGCGCGACGAGCTGGTCGGCAACATCGCCCTCCTGCGCGAGCGCGGCGCCCGGCTCGGCGTCCCCGTGGGCTACACGGCCCAGCCGGGCAGCATGAGCGACGAACAGCGCGGCCTCCTCAAGGACTTCTGGGGCCCCGGCATGCGCAGGTCCCCCGAGGACAGGCTCGTGGTGGACGAACTGGCCCCCTCACCCGACGACTGGATGTTCACCAAGCTCAGGTACAGCGCGTTCCACAAGTCGGACCTGCTGGAGCGGATGCGGGCCGCCGGGCGCGACCAGCTCGTGGTCTGCGGCGTGTACGCGCACGTCGGGGTCCTGATGACGGCGGTCGAGGCCTACACCAACGACATCCAGACCTTCCTGGTCGCCGACGCCGTCGCCGACTTCAACGCCGACTACCACCGCATGGCCGTCCGGTACGCCGCCGAGCGCTGCGCGGTCGTGCTGCCGGCCAAGGAGGTGTTCGCGTGAACGCGCCGGACACGGCGCCCCGGGCCGCGGCGGGCGGGGACGGACTCCTGCGCACCGTCCTGGGGACGGAGCGGCCGCCCCCCTTCGCCCTGCTCGTGCGCTCCGGCGGCGACGGACCCGGCCGCGTGGACGTGCTGACCGGCGAGGTGTCCGCCGTCCCGGAGACCGCCGACATCCCCCTGCCCGACCTGACGGGGAGGGGCGGGGGCGCGGAGCACCACGACGTGCTGGCCCTCATCCCCTACCGGCAGATCACCGAGCGCGGCTTCGGCTGCAACGACGACGAGGCGCCCCTGCTCGTCATGACGGTGGCCGACCAGGAGACGCTGCCGGTCTCCGAGGCCCTGGACCTCATCCCCGACCTGCCCGTCGCCCTGTCCGGCGGCCGCTTCGACGTCGACGACGGGGACTACGCCGAGACCGTCCGCAGGGTGGTCAAGGAGGTGATCGGCGAGGGCGAGGGCGCGAACTTCGTGATCAGGCGCTCCTTCGTCGCCGACATCGGGGAGTACACCCCGCGCAAGGCCCTGGCCGTCTTCCGCCGGCTGCTCCGGGTCGAGGTGGGCGCCTACTGGACCTTCGTCGTCCACACCGGCGACCGGACCTTCGTCGGCGCCACCCCCGAGCGCCACGTCACCCTCCGGCGGGGGCTCGCCACCATGAACCCCATCAGCGGCACCTACCGCTATCCCCCCTCGGGCCCCTCGCTGCCCGAGGTCATGGACTTCCTCGCCAACCAGAAGGAGTCGGACGAGCTCTACATGGTCCTGGACGAGGAGCTCAAGATGATGACGCGCATCTGCGAGCCGGGCGTGCACGTGTCGGGACCCCACCTCAAGCAGATGGCGCGGCTCGCGCACACCGAGTACTTCATCGAGGGGGAGACCCGTCGCGACGTCCGCGACATCCTCCGGGAGACGATGTTCGCCCCGACCGTCACCGGCAGCCCGCTGGAGAACGCCTGCCGCGTCATCCAGAACTACGAGACGGGCGGACGCGGCTACTACAGCGGCGTGCTCGCCCTCGTCGGAAGCGACGCCTCCGGCGAGCGGACCCTGGACTCGTCGATCCTCATCCGCACCGCCGACATCGACGACCGCGGCAGGATGGCCATCGGCGTCGGCTCCACCCTCGTCCGCCACTCCGACCCGGTGTCGGAGGTGGCGGAGACCCACGCCAAGGCCGCCGGGCTCCTCGCGGCGGTGGAGAGCCGCGGGGCCGGGGGCCTGGACACCCATCCCGACATCCGCGACGCGCTGGTCAGGCGCAACGCCAACATCGCCGACTTCTGGCTGCTGGGCGAGGGCCACCGGCGCGGCGCGGAGTTCCCCGGGCTGGCCGGGTGCCGGACGCTGATCGTCGACGCGGAGGACACCTTCACGTCGATGCTCGACCACCAGTGCCGCGACATGGGCATGTCCGTCACGGTCGTGCGCCACGACGACGTCCCCTCCTTCGACGGCTACGACTTCGTCGTGCTCGGCCCCGGTCCGGGCGACCCGCGCGACCCCGCGCACCCGAAGATGGCCAACATGCGGGAGGCGGCGCGGGCGCTGCTCGCCGAACGCAGGCCCTTCCTGGCCGTCTGCCTGAGCCACCAGATCCTCAGCGCCGAGCTCGGGTTCCCGATCCGGCGGCGCCCCTCGCCCAACCAGGGCGTGCAGAAGGAGGTCGACCTCTTCGGCGACCGCCAGCGCGTGGGCTTCTACAACACCTTCGCGGCCTGGTCGGAGGCGGACACGGTCGAGGTGGACGGCGTCGGCGCGGTGGAGGTCTGCCGCGACCCCGCCTCGGGGGAGGTGCACGCCCTGCGGGGCCCGCGCTTCTCCTCCCTCCAGTTCCACGCCGAGTCCGTTCTCACCCAGAACGGCCCGCACATCCTCGGCTCGTTCATAGGAAGGACGTTGAGCGCATGAACGGCAGTCCGGCGCTCCTGGAAAGGGCGCACTCCTACGTCGTCGTCGACGCGTTCACCGACAAGCCCCTGGCGGGCAACCCCGTCGCGGTCTTCTTCGGGGCCGAGGACCTCTCGGCCCCGCGCATGCAGAGCATCGCCCGGGAGATGAACCTGTCGGAGGTGACGTTCGTGCTGCCCCCCAAACAGGGCGGCGACGCGCACATCCGCATCTTCACCCCGGTCAACGAGCTGCCCTTCGCGGGGCACCCCCTCCTCGGCACGGCGGTCGCCCTCGGCGACTCCGCCGAGAAGGACCGGCTCCGGCTGGAGACGGCCATGGGGATCGTGGACTTCGACCTCGAACGCGCCGACGGCAGGGTGGTCGCCGCCGCGATGGAGCAGCCGATCCCGACCTGGGAGCCGTTCGACCGCGTCGAGGAGCTGCTCGCCGCCCTCGGGGTGCCCGAACCGGAGACCCCCGTCGAGATCTACACCAACGGCCCCCGGCACGTCTTCGTCGGCCTGCGGAGCATCCCGGCGCTGTCCGAGGTCAACCCCGACCACCGTGCCCTGGCCGCCTTCCCCGACATGGCGACCAACTGCTTCGCCGGTTACGGGACGCACTGGCGGAGCCGCATGTTCTCCCCCGCCTACGGGGTGGTCGAGGACGCGGCGACCGGGTCCGCCGCGGGACCGCTCGCCATCCACGTCGCCCGCCACGGCCACGCCCAGTACGGCCAGTGGATCGACATCCACCAGGGCGTGGAGATCGGGCGGCACTCCCTGATGCGGGCCCGTGCCAGGGGCAACGGCGATCACGTCACCGAGGTCCGGGTCAAGGGCAGCGGCGTCACCGTCGCCAGCGGGACCATCTACGTCTAGACAGTCGCGGGAGCACGCGTGAGCAGCAGGTTCGAGACCCTGACCGGTGAGATGGAAGAGGGCTTCCCCGAGTACGAGACGCCTCCGGCCGCCCCCATGGGGCTGGTCGGGCGGTGGGTCGACGCGGCCAAGCAGAGGAAGGTGCGGGAGCCGCTGTCCCTGGCGCTGGCCACGGCGGACGCCAAGGGCCGTGCCTCCAACCGGATGGTCGCCGTCATCGACGTGTCGGACCGGGGCCTGGTCTTCACCACCCACAGCAGCAGTCAGAAGGGCAGGGAGATCGCGGCCACCGGCTGGGCCTCCGGGCTGTTGTACTGGCGCGAGACCGCCCAGCAGGTGATCGTCTCCGGGCCGGTGGAGACGCTGCCCGAGGCGGAGTCGGACCGGCTCTGGGCCGCCCGGCCGCCGCAGCTCTACCCGATGACGACGGCGTCCCGGCAGAGCGAGCCCCTCGACGACGTGCCGGGCCTCCTCGAACGGGCCCGGCGACTGGCGGAGGAGGGCGGCCACTCCCTGCCCAGACCCGAGCGGTTCGTCGGCTACCGCCTCGAACCGGACACGGTCGAGTTCTGGGCCGCCGACCGCGAACGGCTGCACCGCAGGCTGCGCTACGACCGCACCCCGCACGGCTGGGAGGTCGTGCGGCTCCAGCCCTGAGCCGTCCCCGACCCGCCCCACGGCGTCCACCGCCGCCCCTCCCCGACGACGCGGGCCCCTGCCCCAGCCCCGGCGTCCCCACCGACGACACGGGCCCCCTGCCCCGGCCCGGCGTCCCCGGGCCCCCGGCCCTACCCCGCCGGGGGCCCGGAACCCACCCCCGCTCGAACACCATCCCTTCCCCTACACAATCGTGAGGAACTGTCCCGTGACCAACGCGAAGAACACCGATCTCGACGCGATCGTCGTCGGTGCCGGGTTCGCCGGCATCTACGCGCTGCACAAGCTCCGCAACGAACTGGGTCTGTCCGTCCGGGCCTTCGACAAGGCGGGCGGGGTCGGGGGCACTTGGTACTGGAACCGCTACCCCGGCGCCATGTCCGACAGCGAGGGCTTCATCTACCAGTACTCCTTCGACCGCGACCTGCTGCGGGAGTGGACCTGGAAGAAGCGCTACCTGTCCCAGGCGGAGATCCTGGGCTACCTGGAGGCGGTCGTGGAGCGGCACGACCTCGCCAGGGACATCCAGCTCAACACCGGCGTCGAGACGCTGGTCTACGACGAGGCCGCCGCCCTGTGGACCGCGACCACCAGTGACGGCCAGACCCTCACCGCCCGCTACGTGGTGACCGCCCTCGGACCGCTGTCCACCTCCCACTTCCCCGACTTCAAGGGCCGCGACAGCTTCCGGGGCCGCCTGGTCCACACCGGCTCCTGGCCCGACGACCTCGACATCGAGGGCAAGAGGGTCGGCGTCATCGGCACCGGCTCCACCGGAACCCAGTTCATCTGCGCGGCCTCGAAGGTGGCCGGGCAGCTCACCGTGTTCCAGCGGACCCCCCAGTACAACGTGCCCTCGGGCAACGCCGAGGTGGACGAGGCCTACTTCACCGACCTGCGCGGCCGCTACGACCAGGTCTGGGAGCAGGCCAAGAAGTCCCGCGTGGCGTGCGGCTTCGAGGAGAGCGAGATCGCCGCGATGAGCGTCTCCGAGGAGGAGCGCCGACGCGTCTTCCAGGAGAACTGGGACCGGGGCAACGGCTTCCGCTTCATGTTCGGCACCTTCTCCGACATCATCTTCGACCCCGAGGCCAACGAGGCGGCGGCCGACTTCATCCGGTCCAAGATCCGGGAGATCGTCAAGGACCCGGAGACCGCCCGCAAGCTCCAGCCGACCGACTACTACGCCAAGCGCCCGGTCTGCAACGAGGACTACTACGAGTCCTACAACCGGGACAACGTCAGCCTGGTGAGCCTCAAGGAGACCCCGATCCGGGAGTTCACGCCCACGGGGATCGTGACCGAGGACGGGGTGGAGCACGAGCTGGACATCGTCGTCTTCGCGACCGGTTTCGAGGCCGTCGAGGGCAGCTACCGGCAGATGGAGATCCGCGGCCGGGGCGGCGTGACCATCGAGGAGCACTGGGGGGACACGCCCGCCAGCTACCTCGGGGTCAACGTCTCGGGCTTCCCCAACATGTTCATGGTCTACGGCCCCAACAGCGTCTTCAGCAACCTGCCCACGGCCATCGAGACCCAGGTCGAGTGGATCACCGACCTGGTCCGGATGATGGAGGAGCGCGACCTGACCTCCATCGAGCCGACCCCGGAGGCGGAGGAGGGCTGGACCGAGCTGTGCACGCAGATCGCCGACCACTCCCTGTTCCCCAAGGTCAACTCCTGGATCTTCGGGGCGAACATCCCGGGCAAGAAGAAGCGGGTCCTGTTCTACTTCGCGGGGCTCGGCAACTACCGCCAGAAGCTCGGTGACGTGGCCGCGGCCGACTACGAGGGCTTCATGCTCAAGGGCAACCCCTCGGTGGTGACCGCCTGACGGCGGCGGCGCCCGGTCGGCTCGGTCCGCCGACCGGGCGCCGCCCCGTGTCAGCGCACCGCGGGCTCGCGCGGCGCCAGCAGCGCGGGCAGGCGGGTCACCCGCTCCTCCGCCTCCGCCAGGGAGCGCGCGGCCATGTCCTGGAACTCCGCCAGCTCGGGGACGTCCGAGGCCCTGGTCATCTCGGCGTGGACGACGTGCACGTTCTCGCCGGCGATGCCCAGGCCCTCCAGGTACATGCGCATGTAGGGCGTCTGGAAGTCGAACGCCTCCTTGGGCGAACCCGGCCCGTAGCCCCCTCCGCGCGCGGCGACCACCACGGCCCGGGCGTCGCGCAGCAGCGACTCACCGGTGCGGGAGTCCTTGAAGGCCCCGGGGAAGGTGATCCTGTCGATCCACGCCTTGAGCGAGGCCGGGACCGTGTAGTTGTACATCGGGAGGCCGATCAGCAGGGTGTCCGCGTCCAGGACCTCCTCGATCAGGGGCAGGGTCCCCGCCCACTCCCGCTCCTCGGACGGCGACTCGGCCATGGCCGTCACCGCCGTCAGCGGCAGGGTGCCCCGCCTCTCCACCCGCTGGGCGAAGGAGCAGTAGGTGGCGGTGACCAGCGGCACCGGTTCGGCGGCCAGGTCCCGGTAGCGGTACCCCCCGTCCCCGTGCAGCCGTCGCCACTCCCTGGCGAACAGGCCGGTGAGGTACCTGCTCACCGAGTGGTCCGAGTGGCTGGAGTCCAGGTGCAGCAAAGACGTCATCGTTCTTCCCCCGTTCGGCGCGTGGCCGTCGTGTCCCGCGCGGCTCCGGGCGCGGGGTCCGTGTGCGGATGCGGTGGGGCACGCGACTCGTCCCCCGTGGATGTCGTCGCTGAGTGCTCCTACCCCTATGACGGAGAGCGACGGGGGAAAGTGACCGGAGGGAGGGGACGGGGATCGTCGGACGGTTCGGGAAAGACGTCGCGAGCAGCGCCGACACCGCCGCGGCCGCCCGTCCGCCGGGCCCGGCGGACGGGCGGCGGACGTCGCGGCTGGTGTGCGCTGGGTCACCGCTACGCCGGGTCGGCCACGGAGATCTCCAGCTCCCGCAGGCGTTCCGGGGCGCCGATGATCTCGATCCCGCTGACGCGGTCGTCGCGGACGGTGATCTCCAGCACGAACAGGAGCCGACCGCCGGGGGCGACGACGGCCCCGGGCATGCCGTTGACGAGCGCGGGACGGGCGAAACGGGTCCTGCGGACGTTGTTGGCGGTCTCCCCGGCGACCTGGCGCGCACCGCGCAGCACCGCGGGCTCGCGCAGCCGGAGGGCCTGCGGGTCCGCCCGCCGCACGACGTCGGGGGCCAGGACCTTCAGCAGGCCGTCCAGGTCTCCCGCGCGCGAGGCGTCGAGGAAGGCGTCCACGACCTCGCGCCGCCGTGTGAGGTCCGGTTCGGGGACGCTCGTGGTGCCCTGCACCCTCTGCCGCGCCCGGCTCGCCATCTTCTTGGCCGCGGTCGGGGTGCGCTCGACGATCTCGGCGATCTCGGCGAAGGGGACGGCGAACAGGTCGTGCAGGACGAAGGCGACGCGCTCGGCGGGGCTGAGCCTGTCCAGCACGACGAGCAGGGCCAGGCCCACGGAGTCGGCCAGCACCGCCTCGCCCTCGGGGTCCGGGCCCCGGTCGTGGGCGAGCAGCGGCTCGATGTCGCTGACGTCCATGAACTCCTCGCGGCGGCTCCTGCGCGAGCGCAGCATGTCGAGGCAGACGCGTCCGACGATCGTGGTCAGCCACCCCGTCATGTTGGAGACCTCGCCGAAGTCCCCCCGGCACGCCCGGATCCACGTCTCCTGGAGGGCGTCGTCCGCCTCGGCGGCCGACCCGAGCATGCGGAAGGCGACTCCGCGCAGATGTCTACGGGAGCGTTCGAAGTGATCCGCCAGCTCGATCTGGCCGTTCATCGTTCACCTTTCCTTCGTCCGTGGCCGCTGCGCAGGCGCGTTTCGAAAGCGCGATAAAAGAGGAATGCGGCTGTAGGCATTGAATTACCGGTATGGGTGGAATTAGTGCTTCGTGGCGGGGCAGGGGCGGTCGTCCTGGCTTCCCTCCTGGTGCCGCCAGCCCGGCCCCGCCCCCGGCTCCGGGCGGTGTGAGCAGCGGATACGCGGTCGGTTCCGGCAGGACTGTCGTACTCGGGGGATCGTGATTCGGGTGCGTGGGACGGTGGGGATTCCGGCCGCTTCGGGCTGATCCTCTTCATCCTAAACGGGTGAAGAGGGGTGCCACATGAGGGATCGCCGCTGGAGTATTCGCGCACTACAGCGTGTTTATGCGGCCGCGGTACGCGCCGGATTCCCGCCTCCGGCGCAGCGGGGTCAGCGGGTGAACACGAAGGGGCGCAGGCCGGGCGGCACCGCGTCCGGGTCCACGGGGAAGGCGGCCCATACGTGGGTGCCGAGGTCGGCCCAGGGCGCGAGGCGGTAGTGGCCCCAGGAGGCGGACAGGTTCTCGACCAGGAGCAGGCCGCGCTGGCCCTCGGCCCAGTCCCACTCGTCAGCCGTGCGCTGGTGCGGGACGGCCGGAACACCGCCCCCGCCGCCGCAGTCGGACAGGCCCACACGCAGGGTGGCCGCATCGGGCATCGACAGCGCGCGCAGGACCTCGCCGCCGGAGCGGCCCGAATCGGTGTACTTGCAGCAGTTGGCGAACAGCTCGCTGGTGACCAGCGTGAGAGTGTCCACCAGGTCGGGATCGAAGCCGGACAGGTCGCGGGCCAGGTCGGCGCGGACCTCGGAGAGCCGGGACAGCGAACCGGGGTAGACGCGGTGCTCCCAGTGGACGTGGGCGCGGCGGACGGCGGAGTCGAGGCCGGAGGCGGTCATGCCGGAACCCCCTGTCGCTACTCGTCCCAGACCCGGATGAGGGAGGCCAGTTCGCCCCACTCGGCGTAGCGGGCGGGTTTGGCGGGTGTGGTGGGATCGGCGGGCCAGACGGGGCGCACGACGCCGAAGCGGGGCGCGGGTTCGCCGAGCAGGTCGCCGCCGGGGTCGTCCCGCCACTGCTGGACAAGCGCGGCGGCGCGTTCCTGGACGAGGGCGAACGCACGCCGGACCTCGTCCGTCTCCGGAGCGGGTTCGGCGCTGCGGGGCGCGGGAACGCGGGGCGCGGCGGAGGCGGTCAGGCGCTCGTGGGCGGCGAAGTAGGGGCGGACCAGGGCCACGTCCTCGGCCGGGATGACCTCGCTGGCGGGAGCCAGCCTCGGCATGGCGGGCTCGGGAGCGGAGACGGGCGGGGCCTCGGGGACGTAGCGGCGGACGCGGGTGGATCGGCGTCGGCGGCGACCGGCCACCGTGGAGTGGCGTCCGCAGGGGACGGAGAGGAAGGCGATCAGCGGGCCGAGGGCACGGCTGAGAAGGGCAGCGCTAAACTGGCGCATGCTAGCAGTTCCTTTGGTTAAAGGTCTTGAAGTTGCTGGCCACGGCCCCGGACGGTGACATCCGTCGCGGGGTCATTTGAGTTGTGTGTTCGAGAGAGAGGATAAGGGGTGGTGGGAGTGGAATGCCAAAATACTGGGGAGTAATGTTGGGGCAAATGAGAAAACGGCCGACCAGAATGCTGGTCGGCCGTTGTTATGTCCCTTTTTTAGGAGTTTGTGGGGGAGGTGCAGACCAGGAACGCGGTCCAGGCCCCGGGGTGTGGACGAGGTGGCCGAGTCCACGGTTCCGGGTGTCGCGGATCAGGACCGTCTGCCCCTCGGCTACCTCGACGCAGCTTCCCGATCCGCCGCTGTAGCTGCTCTTGCGCCAGTGGGGTTCACGCCTCGCCATCGGGTTCTTCCTCGGCCTTCCTGATCAGATCCCGGCTCGCACGGGGCGACATCGCCTCCGGCCGGAGAACGCCGAAGAGCGTCGCGCAGTGCTGCACCTGCATCAGGTCGTCCATGAGGGTTTCGTCCTCCATGCGCTCCGCGGAGGCGGTCGCGCGGTGCGCGTGATCCTCGACCCGCCTGATGCGCCACCCGTGCTCGCCGAGCACGTCAGTACGCGGACGCGGACACGGGACCGCACGCTGATCACCGGTCCCCGAGCCGGTCACTCCATCGCGCGGCCCTCGGCCTCTTCCCGGAGCTTCTCGCGGAGCCAGTCGGTCATGTACTCCTCGTCGCGCGGGAAGTAGACCAGGTCGTTGGTGAAGCCGAAGGCGGTGGGGAAGGTGATGCCGGGGTCCTCGTCGTAGTTGTAGGTGACGTTGAACCTGCCGGGCGGGGTGATGACGTACTCGAAGGAGAACCAGGTGCCCTTGCCCTCCTGGTACATCCCCGCCCTGAGGTCGTCGATCATCATGCCCATGCCGGATGGAGGGGATTTCCGACGGGTCGTCCCGTCCCCGAACTCGACGATGATCAAGCCGGTCGAATGATCGATAACCGCCTTTTCCGTGTAGACGATTCGCGTCCATCCTTCGGGGGCTTCATCGAGGATGCGTCCACCGATCTGCGTGAGGACCTTCTGCTGCGCCTCGGGGTCCATGTGCCCCCTTTTGAAGTGAGGACTCACCATGTGCCTGCCTCCTTATATTACTTCTTGAAGGGTGGAACGTTATTGTACCGCTGGACTCCCATGTCAACGCCATTGAGGTGCCAGGAGGCCTCGATTCTGCTCGGTGGAGGCAGGTGGCGCTTCCCGGACTTGTCATACACCGGTGGAAGGTTGGGGTCGTATATAAGATTTATCTTGACTTCGATCTTGGGGTTATTCGGATTCAGTGCGAGGGCGGCGTCCCAGCTCCCGTCATTGAATTTGGGGTTGGTGAATCCATGCCAGGAGCCCTTGTCGCGCATGATTCCACGCCAGGAGCGCTCGATGTTCCGGTAACTTCCCTCGATGCCGCCCCGTACTTCTTCGGGGATGTCATCCAGAGCGGTCTCGGTCCTGTTCTGGTTCACGTCGAACCGCATCGGGACCATGTTCAGGCGCTCGCCGATACCGAAGAACTCCGCGTACCCGATCAGGTGGCCGCCGTCCCACTGGATGTCCTGGTACTGGGGGACCTCACCCGCTTCCGGCGGACGGCCGTTCGCCGTTTCGAAGTCATCGCGGATCTTCTGGTTCAGCTGTTCGTAGTAGTCCGAGCCCTGGCTGTTGACCTTGGACTGTTCGTTTTCGTTGCGGACGTTCGGTTCCTTGTGCAGCGTTCCCTCGACGGAGACCGTCCGGCCGTACTCGTCGGTCCTGTAGGTGTAGCCGTCCACGTTGAAGATCATGTCCGGCCTGGGGTTGAGGTACTCCGGATGCTCGGAGTTCCAGCCCTTGGACTCGGTCCGGATCTCCCTGATGTTCCCATCGGCGTCGGTGACGTAGTCCGTGTGGAGGTCGCTGCCCGGTTCGTAGAGCCTGTACCTGCTGTTCGGCTCCAGAACGCGGTTGCTGACATTGCCGTTGTCGTCCCTGATCTCGCCGAAGCGCAGGCCGTCCCTGGGGAGGAGTTCCCGGACCCCGGGGTCGGTGCTCTCCGGTCGCAGGTCGGGCTGGTTCCTGATCGGGGTGTTCTCCGGGCCGTCGTTCTGGCCGCCCCGGCCGCCGAGGATGTCGCCTCCGGCACTGCCCGGCCGCGTGTCGCCGGGGCCCCGACCGCTGCCGCCCGTGCTGTGCGTGTTGCCACCGCCGTCGCCGGACCCGTCCAGGACGTCCGTGCCGCGATGCGAGTTCCCACCGGTGTCCAGCGGGTCACTGCCGTTGCCGCCGGTGCTGTTGGTGACCGTGGGCGTGCGGTCCCGCATCTGCGGGCCGTCGTCGCCGAAGTCCGCGTCGCGGTGGTCGTCCGGGAAGCGGTGGGGACCGTCGCCACCGGTGCCGGTGAGGTCCACCCGGTCGTACGACGGCGGGTTGGGGACGTCCTGGCTGCCCTCGAACGTGTCGTTGTTCCCGCCGCCGACGAGGGCGGGAACCCTCCCCGACTCCGGGCCGTCCGGGGACTGCCTGGCCTCCCACGCCGGGTAGTCCGAGGCGTGCGCGTTCATGTCGCTGAACACCGCCTCCAGGGACGGGTCCAGGCCCAGCTCCTCCAGGTCGGACTGCCCGGAACGGTTCGGCCGGGGGGCGTCGCTGTCGCCGCCCTCCCCACCGAGGACCCTGCGCCCGAGGTCGCCCAGCTCGGCGGAGTCCGGACGCGAAGTCAACAGCTCCAGGAGTTCCCGGCTGTCGTCGAGTTCACGCGTGGTCGGGTCCACGGCGGGCCGGGTGTCGGCCGGGCCGCCCTCCTCGTCGCCGTGGTGGTTGGCGACGCGCTGGCTGTTGGAGCCCTCGGAGCCGTTCCCGTTCCCGTCCCCGCCGGAGCCGTTGCCGCCCGGGTTGTCCCCGCCGCCGAAGAAGCCTCCGCCGGTGAACCTGCTCAGCAGGTTCTGCATCTCCGACAGCCGAGAGGTGCTGAAAGCGCCCTCCCGGAGCTGGCCCAGGTCGATCCTGAGATCCGCCAGGGAGACGTTGCCGAACCGGGGCAGGCTCAGGTTGATCCGGCTCATGTCCGGCACGTCCACGTCCGGGACGCTCGGCCCGTCCCCGCCCATCCGGTTGAGCATGGCCGAACCGCGCCAGGCCATCAGCGGCACGCCCACGACCGCGCCCACGCCGGTCGCGGTCAGGGCGGCGCCGCCCACGGTCGCGCCGATGTTGAGCAGGGCGGTCCCGATGACGTAGCCGGGCCGCTCGCTCCACTCCTCCCAGGGCACCACCGCGTGCGCGGCGTCCTTCCAGGCGTTGCCGACGGTGTCCCAGCCCGACCAGCCCCAGCTGTCGCTCTCGGAGTCGTACATGCCCGCCAGTGACGCCAGTGACTGGAGGTTGCCCTCGTGGTACTCCCACATGGCGTCGCCCCAGGACATCTCGAACCAGCCCTCGGAGCTGTACATCCCGGTGATCCCGCCGACGTCCTCCGCGATCCCCACGAAGAAGTCGCCCACCGCCGAACCCGCGTCCACCCACCAGCCGTGGTCGGTCTCCATCGGACCGCCCCAGGCCATGGCGACGTCGCCGAGGTAGCCGTCGTAGCCGTGCTCGAACTCGCCCGGCGCGGACTCCCCGTCGCCGTCGCCCGCGACGAAGTTGGTGCGGTCGGGGATGTCGGCGTTGATCGCGTTGGCGCAGGCCCGCTCGGCCTCCTCGTACTCGCGCCGCAGCGCGTCCGCGCGGTCGAGCAGCGCCTGGTGCTCCTCGACCTTCTCGCTCTCGCGCCCCAGGAGGCTGTCGATGAACCCGTCGGCCTCGCGCCAGTCGTCGTCGCCCTCGATGGAGTTGAGGAAGGCGTAGGAGTCGGTCTTGAGCGTGGCCCACTTGCCCTTGATGTCCCGGACGGCCTCGGCGAAGGTCTCCAGCGCGCTCGCGGCCTTGTCGAAGGAGGTCTCCACCTTGTCGCCGTCGGTGGCGACCGGGTCCACCACCGCGTACAGGGTTTCGGCCTCGGGCGCGGAGTAGCACGAGGACAGTCCCGCCCAGGCGCTCTTGATGTCGCCGCCGATTCCGGCGACGTTGGCCCCCTCGCGGCGCAGGTCCCCCGCCTGCCTCTCCAGCGTGGCGGGACTGGCGGTCGGAATGGGGAAGGCCGCGGGGTTGATCAGGCCGCCCGTGGGCGTGCACATCTCGGTCACGGGGGTGCCTCCGTCTGGGAGCTGAGGGAAGAACGCGTCGGGGGTCCTCGGGGCCGGGGGACCGCGGGAAGGAGGGACGGGGGATCGGGGTCGGGGGAGGGGCCGGGCGGGGGAAGCGCCGCGGCCGGAGCGCGACCCGCTACACGGGTGTGTTGCGCCCGTGTGTCGAGGGAGGCTCGGGCTCGGGGATCACGCCCGCGTTCTCCTGCGCCTCGGCGGCCATGTCCAAGTTGCCGTTGAAGTAGTGCGTGGTGGCCTCGCTGGCCCCGGTCACGGCGCTCACGGTCAGTCCGGCCATGTCGCCCATGAGCCCGAAGTTGTGCTCGGCGAACTCGCCCAGCGCGACGCTGACGGGCGTGCTGTTCGCCTCCTCGTTGATGGCCGTGATCAGGTTCTCGGCGGAGGTCATGGCGCCGACGAGGCCGTCGCTGCCGCCCTCCTCGCCGATGTATCCGGCGACGCTGGTCAGCACGGCGCCCACGTCGGCGGGCTGGATGTTCCACCCGGACATGCGGACACTCTCCTCTCAGGGGCTCTCGGAGCTCTCGGGGGCTTCAGGAGTCGCTGGGGCGCGAGAAGGCGCCCGCGCGGAAGTTGGCGGGCGGCGCCGCGTCCGCGGACGCGGGTTCCTCCCGGCGCTGGACGGTCTGGATCTGCTCGTTGAGCATGCCCAGGGACGCGTGCAGGGCGGCGAGGTCGTCCCGGAGCCGGGAGCGCATCCGCGCGGAGGCCACGACGAGCCTGGGGTGGACGCCGCGGGCGGCGTCCCCACCGGGGGCCTCGGGCGGATCCTCGTCGAGGACGGCCTGTTCGTCGCTCGGCTCCACCAGGTCGAACTTCATGTACTCCCCCTCTCGGCCGGACCGTGTCCGTTCCTTGTGACGTCCGAAGGCCCTCGGTGGTTCGGGAAACCTCGCGCACACCCCATTCTTGCGCGCGGACAGTCCGTCTGCCCAGGGGTTGTCCGCTTCGCGCCAGGGAGTCCGCCCCGTACGGACCCGCGGGGTCGGGGCGCTCGGGCCGCACCCTTAGTCTTGTGCCCATGACCCGCGCCAAACTCGACAAGAAGCCCCAGGACGTCGCGGCGATGTTCGACGGCATCGCCGACAGGTACGACCTCGTCAACGACGTCATCTCGCTGGGCCAGGACCGCATCTGGCGCAAGGCCGCGGTCAACGCGGTCGACGCCTACAGCGGCGAACTCGTCCTGGACCTGGCGGCGGGGACGGGCACCTCCTCGGAGTCCTTCGTCAGGAAGGGCGCCCGCGTGGTGGCCTGCGACTTCTCCCTCGGCATGCTCCGCGCCGGCGTGCGGCGGCGCGGGGGGGCCTCCCGGGGCGGCGTGACCTTCGTGGCGGGCGACGCCCTGCACCTGCCCTTCGCCGACGAGACCTTCGACGCGGTCACGATCTCCTTCGGCCTGCGCAACGTCAACGACGTGGACCAGGCGCTGCGCGAGCTGCGGCGGGTCACCAAGGTCGGCGGGCGGATGGTCATCTGCGAGTTCAGCCACATCCCGGTCGAGTTCGTGGACCGGCTCTACTCCACCTACCTCATGGGCGCGCTGCCCAAGATCGCGGGCATGGTGTCCGGCAGCGGCGAGTCCTACGACTACCTGTCCGAGTCGATCATGGCCTGGCCCAAGCAGCCCGAGCTGGCGCGCCGCCTCCAGGACGCGGGCTGGTCGCGGGTGGCCTGGCGCAACCTGTCGACGGGGATCGTCGCGCTGCACCGCGGCTTCCGCGACAAGTAGCGGCACGGTCCGGAACGTTTCGGGTGTGACGCCAGGGGTGTCGGAAGCGCCAGGGGTATCGCGCTCGAGCTGATCCCGCCCCTGGCTCCATGTTCGCGGCCGAGGTCGTCTCCGGCGGCGGGACCGCGCCGGGAGGGCCGTCCCCCGACCGCGCCACCGAATCCCCCCGGGGCCCGTCCCCGCGAGTCCCGCGGTCCCGCCCGGAGGGCGCCCCGCGGACCCCGCGCGGTTGGGGCACATCAGGCATAAAAATTTCGTAATCCCGAGGAGCACCCCGCTCCTCGGGATTTTCGTGTTGCCCGTGTGGCGCCTGGGACAGTGGTCACCATTCTGAACTGGGGCTCTCGCGGAGCGTGACGTTGTTCGGGGCGTGTGAAGCCTTCTGGGGCCTATATCCCCTTTGATAGCAGGCCGTCTGAATACCCCCCGGGGACTCGCCTCCGACTGCGGGAGGGTCTAGACTGCCGAAAAGGGCTTGTGAAGTGCTTCACAAGTCTAGGAGGTATAGGACACATGCCTCTATGTCGGACATAACGGACTCCCCACAGCACCCATACAACTCCCCCCGTGAGCGGGTCCATCCCGCAGGCAGACCCGCCACGGTGCATCCGCGCGAGCAGTCGAGGACCCACCCGTGAGCGAGACAGCCACCTCCTCTCCCCGAGGCCGGGAGCGGACCGAGTACGACGCCGACGTGATCGTGGTCGGCGCAGGTCCCTCCGGCTCCACCACCGCCTACTACCTTGCCCAGGCAGGACTGGACGTCCTGCTCCTGGAGAAGACCTCCTTCCCCAGGGAGAAGGTCTGCGGAGACGGACTCACCCCCCGCGCGGTGAAGCAGCTCACCGCCATGGGTGTCACCTTCGACGACCCGGGGTGGATGAAGAACCACGGCCTGCGCATCATCGGCGCGGGCGTCCGCCTGGAACTGCCCTGGCCCGACCTGGCCGCCTACCCGGGTTTCGGCCTCGTGCGCACCCGTTACGACTTCGACCAGATCGTGGTCAACCGCGCGGTGGCCGCCGGGGCCAAGCTCCTGGAGCGCACCACCGTCACCGGCCCCCTCATGGACGAGCGCAGCAACCGCATCGTCGGCGTCCGGGCCAAGAACGCCGACCGCGAGCCCGTCACCTTCCGGGCGCCGCTGGTCGTGGCCGCCGACGGCAACTCCTCCCGGCTGTCCGTGGCCATGGGCATCCGCAAGCGCGACGACCGGCCCATGGGCGTGGCCGTGCGCACCTACTTCGAGAGCCCCCGCCACGAGGACGACTACCTGGAGTCCTGGCTGGAGCTGTGGGACCGCAGCGGCGACAAGGACGTCCTCCTGCCCGGCTACGGCTGGGTCTTCGGCGTCGGTGACGGCACCAGCAACGTCGGCCTGGGCATCCTCAACTCCACCTCCTCCTTCCAGGACATGGACTACCGCAAGCTCCTGCGCCGCTGGACCGAGTCCATGCCCGAGGAGTGGGGCTTCACCGAGGACAACCAGAAGGGCGCCATCCGCGGCGCCGCACTGCCCATGGGCTTCAACCGGGTGCCGCACTACTCCCGCGGCCTCATGCTCGTCGGCGACGCGGGCGGCATGGTCAACCCCTTCAACGGCGAGGGCATCGCCTACGCCATGGAGGCCGGGAACATCGCCGCCGACGTGATCGTGCAGGCGCACGGCAGACCCACCCAGCAGACCCGCGAGCGGGCCCTGCTGCGCTACCCGGACGTGCTCGCCGACACCTACGGCGGCTACTACACGCTCGGCCGCTACTTCGTGAAGGTCATCGGCCAGCCCGAGTTCATGAAGTACGCGACCAAGTACGGCCTGCGCCAGCGCACCCTCATGAAGTTCGTGCTGAAGATGCTGGCCAACCTCACCGAGCCCACGCAGGGAGACGCCATGGACAGGGTCATCAACGGCCTGTCCCGCATCGCCCCCGCGGCCTGACGTGCGGGTCCGGGCGCCCGCGCCCGGACCCGCGCGGACGGGGGCGCCGCCCCCTGGGGAGGACCGGAGCCGCACGAGCGCCGACAGCCGGGCGCCGCGGCGCCGAGGTCCCCCGGGACACGGGGCGCCGACCCAGCCGTGACACACAACCCACCGGGCGGTCGAGCCCGGCTCCACAACAGGACACACGGGACGACCGGAGATGAGCCCGCACAAGTGAAAGCAATCACAAGCGCTCCCGGCACGCCGCGCGGGCGTGCCCAGCAGCCAGGAGGAGGGTGAGCGTGGAGCTGTACACACCGATCTTCGTGCTCGGCGGGATCGGCGCCGCGTTCGTCGTGGTGTCGATGGTCGCCGGTGCGGTCCTGGGTCCCAAGCGCTACAACCGCGCCAAGATGCAGGCCTACGAGTGCGGCATCGAGCCCACGCCGCAGCCCGCGGGCGGCGGCCGGTTCACCGTCAAGTACTACATGACGGCCATGATGTTCATCGTCTTCGACATCGAGATCATCTTCCTCATCCCCTGGGCCGTGCACTTCGACGCCCTGGGCTGGTTCGGACTGGTCGCGATCGTCCTCTTCCTGGTGAACGTCTCCATCGCCTACGCCTACGAGTGGCGTCGGGGAGGCCTCGAATGGGACTGACCGCGCCGACCGCAGAGCACACCCAGCAGCCCAGCCCGGAGGAGGAGAACGTCTGATGGGACTCGAGGAGAAACTGCCCAGCGGCATCATGCTCACGACCGTCGAGCAGGTCGTGGGCCTGGCCCGCAAGAGTTCCATGTGGCCCGCCACGTTCGGCCTGGCCTGCTGCGCCATCGAGATGATGTCCGTCGGCGGCCCGCACTACGACCTGGCGCGGTTCGGCATGGAGAAGTTCGGCGCCACCCCGCGCCAGGCCGACCTGATGATCGTGGCCGGGCGGGTGAGCCAGAAGATGGCCCCCGTCCTGCGCCAGATCTACGACCAGATGCCCGAGCCCAAGTGGGTCATCGCGATGGGCGTGTGCGCCTCCAGCGGCGGCATGTTCAACAACTACGCGATCGTCCAGGGCGTGGACCACGTCGTCCCCGTGGACATGTACCTGCCCGGCTGCCCGCCGCGGCCGGAGATGCTCCTGGACGCCGTGCTCAAGCTGCACGACAAGGTGCAGAACACCAAGCTCGGCGCCCACCGGGAGCAGGAGATCACCGAGAACGAGGAGCGGATGCTCCGCCGTTCGCTGCCGCTGGTGAGCAAGGACTGACATGAGTACCGACAACGAACGCGAACGCGACGAGGAAGCGGCCAACCTCCCCGACAAGCTGGGCCGCGAGCGGTTGGCCGCGCCGGTCCGGCGCACCGGGATGTTCGGCGCCACGACCACCGGCGACACCTCCGGCTTCGGCCGCCTCCAGGTGCGGGGGAGCGCTCCCGCGCGCAGCCAGCGCCCCTACACCGACCCCGAGGACGCGCGCACCGCCGACTTCGACCGGGTGGCCGACGACCTGGAGGCCGCCCTGGGAGAGGACGCCGGAGCGGTCGAGCGGGTCGAGGTGGCCCGCGGCGAACTGACCTTCCACACCCGCCGCGAGGCGCTGCCGAGGCTGGCCCGCCTGCTGCGCGACGAGCCCGCCCTGCGCTACGAGCTGTGCCTGGGCGTGACGGGCGTGCACTTCCCCGACGACGCCGGACGGGAGCTGCACGCGGTCTACCACTTCCGGTCGATCACCCACAACAGCGAGATCCGCGTCGCCACCACCTGCCCCGACGCCGACCCGCACGTGCCCTCGATCGTGTCGGTCTACCCGACCAACGACTGGCACGAGCGCGAGGCCTGGGACTTCTTCGGGATCGTCTTCGACGGCCACCCGGCGCTGACCCGCATCCAGATGCCCGACGACTGGCACGGCCACCCCCAGCGCAAGGACTACCCGCTGGGCGGCATCCCGGTCGAGTACAGGGGAGCCACCGTGCCCCCGCCGGACGAGCGGAGGTCCTACAAGTGAGCCCCGCCAACCCCACGCACTCCGTCACAGAGGGAGGCCCGGCATGACCATCACCGAGGACTACATCGACGCCTCCGGCGGGGACTGGGACGACGTCATCGAGAAGGCGCAGGCCACCAGCGCCGAACGCCTCGTCGTCAACATGGGACCCCAGCACCCCTCCACGCACGGCGTCCTGCGGCTCATCCTCACCCTCGACGGTGAGACCTGCACCGAGGCGCGCGTCGGTATCGGCTACCTGCACACCGGTATCGAGAAGAACATGGAGTACCGGACGTGGACGCAGGGCACCACGTTCGTGACCCGCATGGACTACCTGACGCCGCTGTTCAACGAGGCGGCGTACTGCCTGGCGGTCGAGAAGCTGCTCGGCATCGAGGACCGCGTCCCCGAGCGGGCCAACGTCATCCGCGTGATGATGATGGAGCTCAACCGGATGGCCTCGCACTTCGTGGCGATGGCGACCTTCGGCATGGAGCTGGGCGCGACCACGGTCATGACCAACGGCTTCCGTGAGCGCGAGATGATCCTGGACATCTTCGAGCTGGTCACCGGCCTGAGGATGAACCACGCCTACATCCGCCCCGGCGGCGTGGCCCAGGACCTGCCGCCCGGCGCGGCCGGCAAGGTCCGCGAGCTGCTCAAGGAGATGCCCAAGCGCATCACCGTCATGCGCAAGCTCCTGGACGAGAACCCCATCTACCTCGCCCGCACCCAGGACGTGGCCCACCTCAACCTGCCCGGCTGCATGGCGCTCGGCGTCACCGGCCCGCTGCTGCGGGCCTCCGGCCTGGCCTGGGACCTGCGCAAGGCCAAGCCCTACTGCGGCTACGAGGGCTACGAGTTCGACGTCCCCGTCTCCGACGGCGGCGACGTCTACGCCCGCTACCGGGTGCGCATGGCCGAGATGGAGGAGAGCCTGAAGATCGTCGAGCAGTGCCTGGACAAGCTCCAGCCCGGCCCGGTGATGATCCAGGACGCCAAGATCGGCTGGCCCGCCAAGCTGGCGCTGGGGCCCGACGGCCTGGGCAACTCGCCCGACCACATCGCGCACATCATGAGCGGCTCCATGGAGGCGCTCATCCACCACTTCAAGCTGGTCACCGAGGGCTTCCGGGTCCCCGCGGGCCAGGCCTACGCGGCCGTCGAGAGCGCCAAGGGCGAACTCGGCTGCTACGCGGTCAGCGACGGGAGCACCCGCCCCCACCGCGTGCACTTCCGCGACCCCTCGTTCACCCACCTGCAGGCCGTCGCGGCCATGTGCGAGGGGGGAACGGTGGCGGACGTCATCGCCGCCGTGGCCAGTATCGACCCGGTGATGGGAGGCGTGGACCGGTGAGCGAGCACGAGACCACCGAGACCGCGGTGACGGCCGAGCCCCGCGAGGCCTTCACCGCCGAGGTCACCGCTCGGCTGGAGCCCGAGGCCAAGGAGATCATCGGCCGCTACCCGCGGCCGCGCTCGGCGCTGCT
This sequence comes from Nocardiopsis sp. CNS-639, assembly GCF_000381685.1. Classification (NCBI taxonomy): domain Bacteria; kingdom Bacillati; phylum Actinomycetota; class Actinomycetes; order Streptosporangiales; family Nocardiopsidaceae; genus Nocardiopsis; species Nocardiopsis sp. CNS-639. The sequence goes on along the minus strand of NZ_KB906870.1, from coordinate 28,209 downwards.
GCCGCTGCTGCACCTGGTGCAGGCCGAGGAGGGGCACGTCAGCAAGGCCGGGATGCGCTTCTGCGCCGACCAGCTCGGCATCACCCTCGCCGAGGTCAACGCGGTCGCCACGTTCTACACCATGTACCGCCGCCGCCCCGGCGGCGACTACCAGGTGGGCGTGTGCACCAACACCCTGTGCGCGGTGATGGGCGGCGACGAGATCTTCCAGACCCTCAAGGACCACCTGGGGGTCGGCAACAACGAGACCACCGAGGACGGCAAGGTCACGCTGGAGCACGTCGAGTGCAACGCGGCCTGCGACTTCGCGCCGGTCGTGATGGTCAACTGGGAGTTCTTCGACAACCAGACCCCCGACACGGCCAAGCGGCTCGTGGACGACCTGCGCCTGGGCAGGGACGTCGCGCCCACGCGCGGCCCCGCCAGCCTGTGCACCTGGAAGCAGGCCTCCCGCGTGCTGGCCGGGTTCGAGGACGGGCGCGCGGGCGAGGGCGTCCAGGCCGCCGCGCCCTCCCTGGCCGGACTCAGGCTGGCCAGGGAACGCGGCTGGACCGCTCCGGACCCCGACAACCTTCCGCCCCGCGAACAGGGTGAGGAGGACGCCAAGTGACCACCCTGACCCCGATCCTGTCGCGCGACTGGGACCGCCCCGACTCCTTCACCCTGGAGGGCTACCGGGCCACCGGCGGCTACGGCGCGCTGCGCAAGGCGCTGGCCATGGAGCCCGACGCCATCGTGGACCTGGTCAAGAAGTCCGGCCTGCGCGGCCGCGGCGGCGCCGGGTTCCCCACCGGGATGAAGTGGGGCTTCCTGCCCGCGGACAACCCCAACCCGCGCTACCTCGTCGTCAACGCCGACGAGTCCGAGCCGGGCACCTGCAAGGACATCCCGCTCATGCTCGCCAACCCGCACGTGCTGGTGGAGGGGGTGGCGATCGCCGCGTACGCGATCAAGTCCAGCCAGGCCTTCATCTACGTGCGCGGCGAGGTCCTGCACGTCATCCGGCGCCTGCGCCGGGCCGTCGCCGAGGCCTACGAGGCCGGACTGCTCGGCAGGGACGTCCTGGGCACCGGCTTCGACCTCGACGTCGTCGTCCACGCCGGGGCGGGCGCCTACATCTGCGGCGAGGAGACCGCGCTGCTGGACTCACTGGAGGGCTACCGGGGCCAGCCCCGGCTCAAGCCGCCCTTCCCCGCGGTCGCCGGGCTCTACGCCTCGCCGACCGTGGTCAACAACGTCGAGTCCATCGCCAGCGTGCCGAGCATCGTGGCCAACGGCGCCGACTGGTTCACGTCCATGGGCACCGAGAAGTCCGCCGGGTTCGGCTTCTTCTCCCTGTCCGGGCACGTGGCCAACCCCGGCCAGTACGAGGCCCCGCTGGGCGTGACCCTGCGCGAGCTGCTCGACATGTCGGGCGGGATGCGGCCCGGGCACCGGCTCAAGTTCTGGACGCCCGGCGGCTCCTCCACGCCGATCTTCACCGAGGAGCACCTGGACACCCCGCTCGACTTCGAGTCGGTGGGCGCCGCCGGGTCCATGCTCGGCACCCGCGCCCTCCAGATCTTCGACGAGACGACCTGCGTGGTGAAGGCCGTCGGCCGCTGGATCGCCTTCTACGCCCACGAGTCCTGCGGCAAGTGCACGCCCTGCCGCGAGGGCAACTTCTGGATGGTCCAGGTCCTGGACCGGCTGGAGAACGGGCAGGGCACCGAGGCCGACCTCGACAAGCTCCTGGACATCTGCGACAACCTGCTCGGCCGCTCCTTCTGCGCCCTCGGCGACGGCGCGACCAGCCCGGTGACCTCCTCGATCAAGCACTTCCGCCAGGAGTACATCGACCACGTGGAACGGGGCGGCTGCCCCTTCGACCACTCCCGGGCCACCCTCTGGGGCGACCGGCCGACCACGACGGGAGGACAGCAGTGACCGTCACCTCCAACTCCTCCGGCGGAGCCGCGCCCGCACCGCCGCCCGAGGACCTCGTCACCGTCACCATCGACGGGTTCCAGGTCCAGGTGCCCAAGGGGACCCTCCTGATCCGGGCCGCCGAACTCCTCGGCATCCAGATCCCGAGGTTCTGCGACCACCCGCTGCTGGACCCGGTCGGGGCCTGCCGCCAGTGCCTGGTCGAGATCCCCGACATGGGCAACGGGCGCGGCATGCCCAAGCCGCAGGCCTCCTGCACCATCACCGTCATGGAGGGGATGGTGGTCAACACCCACCTGACCTCCCCGGTGGCGGAGAAGGCCCAGCGCGGGATCATGGAGTTCCTGCTCATCAACCACCCGCTGGACTGCCCGGTCTGCGACAAGGGCGGCGAGTGCCCCCTCCAGAACCAGGCCATGTCCACCGGGCAGGGCGAGACCCGCTTCGTCGACGTCAAGCGGACCTTCCCCAAGCCGATCGCGCTGTCCACCGAGGTGCTGCTGGACCGGGAGCGCTGCGTGCAGTGCGCCCGCTGCACCCGCTTCGCCGCGCAGATCGCGGGCGACCCGCTCATCGAGCTGATGGAGCGCGGCGCCGACGAGCAGGTCGGCATCGCCGAGGGCGAGCCCTTCCAGTCCTACTTCTCCGGCAACACCGTGCAGATCTGCCCGGTCGGCGCGCTCACCGGCTCCGCCTACCGGTTCCGGTCGCGCCCCTTCGACCTGGTGTCCACGCCCAGCGTGTGCGAGCACTGCGCCGACGGGTGCGCCCAGCGCACCGACCACCGGCGCGGCAAGGTCATGCGCCGCCTGGCCGGGGACGACCCGCAGGTCAACGAGGAGTGGAACTGCGACAAGGGCCGGTGGGCGTTCAGCTACACCACCCAGTCCGACCGCCTGTCCCGCCCGCTGGTGCGCGACGGGGAGTCCCGGGCCCTGGAGTTCGCCTCCTGGTCCGAGGCGGTCGGCGTCGCCGCCCAGGGCCTGGCCGCCGCCCGCGGCCGGGTCGGCGTCCTGACCGGGGGCCGCCTCACCTACGAGGACGCCTACGCCTACGCCAAGTTCGCCCGCGTGGCCCTGCGCACCAACGACGTGGACGCCCGCGCCCGCGCGCACTCGCCCGAGGAGGCCGACTTCCTGGCCGCCCACGTGGCCGGGACCCCGGTCGGCGTGGACTTCACCGCCCTGGAGAAGGCGCCCGCGGTCCTGCTGGCCGGGTTCGAGCCCGAGGACGAGTCGCCCCTGGTCTTCCTGCGGCTGCGCAAGGGAGTGCGCAAGCGCGGCCTCAAGGTCTACTCGGTCGGCTCCCACGCCAGCCTGGGCCTGACCAAGACCCACGGGACCCTGGTCCGGGCCGTCCCCGGCGACGAGGCCCGCGTCCTCAACGCCCTGGACACCGACGACCCCGACGTCGTCGCGGCCCTGAACCAGGAGGGCGCGGTCATCATGGCGGGCGAGCGCCTGGCCGCCGTGCCCGGCGCCCTGACCGCCGCCGCGGCCCTGGCCGAGCGGACCGGCGCCCGCCTGGTGTGGGTGCCGCGCCGCGCCGGGGAGCGCGGGGCCGTGGACGCCGGAGCGCTGCCGGGCCTGCTGCCCGGAGGCCGACCGGTCGCCGACCCCTCCGCCCGCGCCGAGGTCGCCCAGGTCTGGAACGTGGGCTCCCTGCCCGAGACCCCCGGCCGCGACACCGCCGCCATCCTCGCGGCGGCCGCCGCCGGGGAGCTGGACGCCCTGGTCGTCGCCGGGGTGGAGCTGGACGACCTGCCCGACCCCGACGCCGCCCGCGCGGCCCTGGCCCGGGTGCCGTTCGTCGTCAGCCTCGAACTGCGCGCCAGCGACGTCACCGACCGCGCCGACGTGGTGCTGCCGGTGGCCGCCGTCGCCGAGAAGTCCGGCACCTTCGTCAACTGGGAGGGCCGCCACCGGCCCTTCGGCGACGCGCTCAGGGTGCCCGGCGCGCTGTCCGACCTGCGGGTGCTCTCCGCGATCGCCGACCAGATGGACGTGCACCTGGGCCTGCCCGACGCCGCGTCCGCCTACGGCGAGCTGATGGAGCTGGGCCTGTGGACCGGCGAGCGCGCGGACGGACCCCGCGTGCGGCCCGTCGAGGTCGTGCGGCCCGAACCCGGCCAGGCACTGCTGTCCACCTGGCGGCAGCTGCTCGGCACCGGCCGCATGGAGGACGGCGAGCCCTACCTCGCCGGGACCGCCCGGCAGGCGCGCGCCTACCTGTCCCCGGCCACGGCCGAGGAGATCGGCGTCCCCGACGGCGGAACCCTGCACGTCACCGGAGCCCGCGGATCGGTGACCGTGCCGGTCATCGTCACCGACATCGCCGACCGCGTCGTCTGGCTCCCGGCCAACGCCGACGGGTGCGACGTTCCCCGCGACCTGGGCGGCGGCGCGGGGCAGACCGTCCTGCTGTCCGCGTCCACCACCACCGGAACCGGTAGCAACGGGTCCGCCAGCACCCACGGGAGGCAGCAGTGACCCCCGCCGCTCTCGGTCCGGGCGTGACCGCCCACCTGGCCTCAGAGGAGACGCTGAGCGCCTTCGGCGGCGACCCCTGGTGGATCACCACCATCAAGGCGCTGGCGATCTTCGTCTTCCTCATGATCTGCGTGCTGATGATGATCATGGCCGACCGCAAGGTCATGGGCCGGATGCAGCAGCGCCACGGACCCAACCGGATGGGCCCCTTCGGCCTGTTCCAGTCGCTCTTCGACGGCATCAAGCTCTCCCTCAAGGAGGACCTGATCCCGCGCGGGGTGGACCGGTTCGTCTACATCGCCGCGCCGATGATCGCGGCCGTGCCCGCCTTCATCGCCTTCTCGGTCATCCCGATCGGGCCCGAGGTGAACCTGTTCGGGGTCATCACCCCGCTCCAGCTCACCGACCTGCCCGTCGCGGCCCTGGTGGTCCTGGCCACCGCCGCGCTGGGGGTCTACGGGTTCGTGCTCGGCGGCTGGGCCTCCCAGTCGCCCTACGCCCTGCTCGGCGGCCTGCGCGCCTCCGCGCAGGTGATCAGCTACGAGATCGCGATGGGCCTGTCCTTCGTCGCGGTCTTCATCATGTCCGGGACCCTGACCACCTCGGGGATCGTCGAGTCCCAGCGCGGACTGTGGTTCGCCGTGCTGCTCCTGCCGTCCTTCCTCATCTACCTGGTGACGATGGTCGGCGAGACCAACCGGCTGCCCTTCGACCTGGCCGAGGGCGAGGGCGAGATCGTCGGCGGCTTCATGACCGAGTACGGGTCCATGAAGTTCACGATGTTCTTCCTCGCGGAGTACGTGAACATGTGCACGGTCGCCGCCGTGTCCGTCACGCTCTTCCTCGGCGGCTGGCTCGCCCCGCCCGGGATCGCGGCGATCCTGCCGGGCGCCAACGAGGGCTGGTGGCCCGCCCTGTGGTGGCTGCTCAAGTTCGTCTGCGTGATGTTCCTGTTCATCTGGGCGCGCGGCAGCCTGCCCCGGGTGCGCTACGACCAGCTCATGAAGCTGGGCTGGAAGGTGCTCATCCCGATCCAGCTGGTGTGGATCACCGCCGTCGCCGTCGTGCGGATGCTCGTCCTGGACGGCGCCTCCCCGCTGGTCGTCGGCGTGGTGATCGCCGCCTTCACCGCCGCGACCGTGGCCGCCTTCGCCGCCTGGCTGCGCCACGTGCGCCGCGAGCGCGCCGAGGAGGCCCGCCAGCGCGCGGAGAACGCCCGCCGGGCGCACCGGGAACCCGCCTTCGGCGGCTTCCCGGTTCCGCCGAGCGCCGCACCGCACTACGGCAGCAGCGTGCTCGCCGAACCGCCGCGGACGGCCCCGGCCGCCGCCGACCGCAACAAGAAGGGTGAGGAGGTTACCGGTGCTTGAGTGGCTCAACCCCGTCAAGGGTTTCGGTGTCACCTTCCACACGATGTTCAAGAAGGTGCCGACCGTCGAGTACCCGGAGGTCAAGCGCCCCACGGCGCCGCGCTTCCACGGACGGCACCAGCTGAACAGGTGGGCCGACGGCCTGGAGAAGTGCATCGGGTGCGAACTGTGCGCCTGGGCCTGCCCGGCCGACGCCATCTACGTGGAGGCCGGTGACAACACCGACGACGACAGGTACTCGCCCGGCGAGCGCTACGGCCGGGTCTACCAGATCAACTACCTGCGGTGCATCCTGTGCGGGCTGTGCGTGGAGGCCTGTCCCACGCGCGCCCTGACGATGACCAACGAGTACGAGCTGGCCGACGACAGCAGGCAGAGCCTGATCTGGACCAAGGAGCAGCTGCTGGCCCCGCTGCGCGAGGGCATGGAGCAGCCGCCCCACCCCATGCGCCTGGGCGAGACCGAGCAGGACTACTACGCCACCGGGCGCGGCCAGCACGGCTCGCAGGACGGGCACGAGGCGCCCGAGACCCCGGAGGCGGTCCGTTGAACCCGCTCACCAGCGTCCACGCCGCCCCGCCGTCCGACCAGCCGCTGCACCTGGCCGCGCCGATCGGCGGCGGCGAGGCGACCGCGTTCTGGATCTTGGGCGCCGTGGTCCTCCTCGGCGCCCTGGGCGTGGTCTTCTCCCGCAAGGCCGTGCACTCGGCGATGTCCATGGCGCTGACCATGGTCGGCCTGGCGATCTTCTACGGCATCAACGCGGCGCCCTTCCTCATGGTCGTGCAGATCGTCGTCTACACCGGCGCCGTCCTCATGCTGTTCCTGTTCGTGCTGATGCTCATCGGCGTCAGCTCGGCCGACTCCCTGGTGGAGACGCTCAGCGGACAGCGCCTCATGACGGCCGTCGTCGCCCTGTGCTTCGTCGGCGCCCTGACCACGGGCATCACCCGCATCGCCGTGGGCGACCCGGTCGGCCTCACCGAGGGCGCCGCGGCGGCCGGAGGCACCATCCCGTGGATCGCGGGCGAGCTGCTGCTGCGCTACGTGGTCGCCTTCGAGGCCACCGGCGCGCTGCTCATCACCGCGGTCCTGGGCGCGATGGTCCTGGCGCACACCGCCCGCACCAAGAAGCGCCGCACCCAGCGGGAGATCGCCGAGGACCGCATCCGCGGCGACCACCCGACCCCGCTGCCGGGACCGGGCACCTATGCCCGGCACAACGCGATCGACATGCCCGCGCTGCTGCCGGACGGCACGGTCTCCCAGCTCTCGCTCAACCCCGTCCTGGCCGCCCGCGCCCCCGAGTACCAGTCCCGGGTGCCCGAGACCGTGCGTGCGGCCCAGGCCCCGCTGCCCGGCGGGGCCTCGGACTCGGCCGACTCCAAGACGGCCGAGCCGGTCGCCGACGACCGGGCCCGGCCCGCCGCGGAGAGGCCCGGGAACCGGGTGGGGAACGGAACGAGGGCCGAGGACGACGCCGACGAGGGCGGCGGCGGGGCCGTGGGCCCCGACGGCCCCGACGACGCGGACGGGCCGCGCAACGGCAACGGCAACGGGCAGGAGGTCGAGTCCTCGTGGACCCGATGAACTACATCGTCCTCGCGGCGCTGCTGTTCACCATCGGCGCCGTCGGCGTCCTGGTCCGGCGCAACGCGATCATCGTCTTCATGTGCGTGGAGCTGATGCTCAACGCCTGCAACCTGGCGTTCGTCGCGTTCGCCCGGATGCACGGGGACATCGAGGGGCAGGTCATCGCCTTCTTCGTGATGGTCGTCGCCGCCGCCGAGGTGGTCGTGGGCCTCGCGATCATCATGCAGATCTTCCGAACCCGCAGGTCGGCGTCGCTGGATGACGCCAACCTGCTCAAGCACTAGAAGGCGACGTGGCTGTGACATCTCACGCGTACCTCGCCGCCGAACCCGCGGTGGCGACCGCGGCCGACAGCGCGGTGCTGTCGGGCGCATGGCTGCTCATCGCCCTGCCGCTCGCGGGCGCGGCGATCCTGCTGCTCGGCGGCAGGCGCACCGACAAGTGGGGGCACTGGCTGGCCACGGCCCTGCCGGTCGCCTCCTTCGCCTGGGCGCTGCTCGTCCTGTTCGACCTGCTCGGCAGGGCGGCCGACGCCCGCAGCGTCTCCGTCCCCGTCTACGAGTGGTTCTCCGTCGGGGAGTTCTCCGCCGGGGTGGACCTGCTCGTCGACCCCCTCTCGATCAGCTTCGTCCTGCTGATCACCTTCGTGGGGTCGCTCATCCACATCTACTCCATCGGCTACATGGCCGAGGACCCGGGCAGGCGGCGCTTCTTCGCCTACCTCAACCTGTTCGTGGCCGCCATGCTCGTGCTGGTGCTCGCGGACAACTTCGTGCTGCTCTTCCTCGGCTGGGAGGGCGTGGGCCTGGCGTCCTACCTGCTCATCGGGTTCTGGCAGTACAAGCCCTCCGCCGCGGTGGCCGCCAAGAAGGCGTTCCTCATCAACCGCGTCGGCGACATGGGCCTGCTCATCGCGATCATGATCATGTTCGCGGTGCTGGGCGCGGTCAGCTTCAGCGACGTGTTCGCAGCCGTCCCGGGCGCGAGCGACGGCGTGCTGCTCGCCATCGGGCTGCTGCTGCTCCTGGGCGCCTGCGGCAAGTCCGCGCAGCTGCCGCTCCAGGCGTGGCTGCTCGACGCCATGGAGGGCCCGACCCCGGTGTCCGCGCTCATCCACGCGGCCACCATGGTCACCGCGGGCGTGTACCTCATCGTGCGCGCCGGACCCATCTTCGAGGGCGCCCCGGTCGCCCAGACCGTGGTCACCGTCGTGGGCGCCGCGACCATGCTGGCGGGCGGGATCATCGCCTCGGCCAAGGACGACATCAAGAAGTCCCTGGCCGGGTCCACGATGAGCCAGATCGGCATGATGGTCCTGGCCGCCGGGCTCGGCCCGGTCGGCTACGTGGCCGCCATCGCCCACCTGGTCACGCACGGCTTCTTCAAGGCCGGGCTGTTCCTGGGCGCCGGATCGGTCATGCACGCCATGAACGACGGCGTGGACATGCGCCGCTACGGCGGCCTGGCCCGGGTCATGCCGGTCACCTTCGTCACCTTCGGCCTCGGCTACCTGGCCATCATCGGCTTCCCGCTGCTGTCGGGCTGGTGGACCAAGGAGAGCATCATCTCCGCGGCCTTCGGCGTGGGCGGCACCCAGGGCATGGTGCTCGGGACCGCCGTCATCGTCGGCGCGGGGCTCACCGCCTTCTACATGTCGCGGATGGTCTTCATGACCTTCCTCGGCAAGAAGCGGTGGGACGAGGGCGTGCACCCGCACGAGTCGCCGGTCAGCATGACCGCCCCCATGGTGGTGCTGGCCGTCGGGTCGGTCGCGCTGGGCGCCTTCCTCACGCTCGGCGACCGGTTCGCGGGCTTCCTGACCCCGGCCACCGGGGCCCACCCGCACCACTTCGACGTCGTGCACGCGTTCACCGCGCCCTACGGACTGGCCGCCCTGGGCGTCATGGTCCTGGGCGTGGCCGCCGCCTGGGCGGTCTACCTGCGCAAGCCCGTGGAGCGCACCGCGCCCGAGGGCAACCTCGTCACCGTCGCCGCCAGCCGCGAGCTGTACGGCAACGAGATCAACGAGGGCCTGCTCATGCGGCCCGGCCAGCAGCTCACCCGGGCCCTGCTCGTCATCGAGGACAAGGTCATCGACGGGGCGGTCAACGGGCTCGGCGCCGGGGTGCGCGACTCCTCCAGCGGGCTGGGCCGGGTCCAGACCGGGTTCGCCCGCACGTACGCGCTCACCATGCTCTTCGGCGCCGTCATCGTCGCCGCGACGCTGGCTGTGAGGTTCTGACATGATCCCCTGGCTCACCATCGCGATCGCGCTCCCCGCGGTCGGCGCGGTCCTGGTCTGGGCGCTGCCGCGCACCGCCAAGGCCGCCACGGAGCGGACGGCCGCGGCCTCGGCCGCCTCGTCCGCCACCGCCTCCTCCGCGGGCGCCACCGCCACGGCGACGGCCGTGCGGCCCGCCTCCGCGGCCAAGGGCGGGGCCCCGGCCGAGACCGCCAAGCGGATCACGCTGGGCTTCTCGCTCGCCACCCTGCTCGTGCTCGGGGCCATGGCCCTGCAATTCGACACCTCCCGGGCGGGGGCCCTCCAGTTCGAGGAGGTCTACCCCTGGATCCCGCGCTTCGGCGTCAGCTACGCCGTGGGCGTGGACGGCATCGCTCTGGCGCTGGTCCTGATGTCGGCCGTGCTGGTGCCGCTGGTGGTCCTGGCCGCCTGGCGCGAGCACGACGACCGGGAGGACGGGGGGCGCGGATACTTCGCGCTCATCCTGGTCCTGGAAGCGATGATGATCGGCGTCTTCGCCGCCACCGACGTCTTCCTGTTCTACGTGTTCTTCGAGGCCATGCTCATCCCGGTCTACTTCATGATCGGGCGCTACGGGCGCGGCGACGACCGGTCCAGGGCCGCGGTCAAGTTCCTGCTCTACAGCCTCGCCGGCGGCCTGGTCATGCTGGTCGCGGTGATCGGCGTGTACGTCGTCGGCGGCACCTTCCTGTGGAGCGACCTGGTCGGCGAGGGCAGCGCCCTGGCCGCCGTGGACCCGGCCACGGCCCGCTGGCTGTTCCTCGGCTTCTTCATCGCCTTCGCGATCAAGGCGCCGATGTGGCCCGTGCACACCTGGCTGCCCTCGGCGGCGGGCGCCTCGCGCCCGGGCACCGCCGTGCTGCTGGTGGGCGTGCTGGACAAGGTCGGCACCTACGGGATGCTGCGCTACTGCCTGGAGCTGTTCCCGGCGGCCGTGTCCTGGTTCGTGTGGCCGGTGGTGGCGCTGAGCCTGGTGAGCATCATCTACGGCGCGATCCTGGCCATCGGGCAGAACGACATGATGCGCCTGGTGGCCTACACGTCGGTCTCCCACTTCGGCTTCATCACCCTGGGCATCTTCGCCCTGACCGCGCAGGGGCAGGCCGGGGCCGCCCTGTACATGGTCAACCACGGGTTCGCGACCGGCGCGCTGTTCCTGGTCGTGGGCTTCCTGATCGCCCGCCGCGGCTCCGCGCTCATCAGCGACTACGGCGGCGTGCAGCGGATCGCGCCCAAGCTGGCCGGGGTGTTCCTGGTGACGGGCCTGGCCGGTCTGGCGCTGCCGGGACTGGCGCCGTTCGTCAGCGAGTTCCTGGTGTTCGTCGGCGTGTACGCGTTCAGCCCGGCCCCCGCGATCGTCGCGGCGGTCGGCGTGGTCCTGGCCGCGCTCTACATCCTGTGGATGTACCAGCGCACCATGAACGGACCCACCCGCGAGGACCTGACCGGCCTGCGCGACCTGTCCGCGCGGGAGACGTGGGCGGTGGCCCCGCTGCTCGCGCTCATCCTCCTGCTCGGGCTCTACCCGCAGCCGGTGCTGGACGTGATCAACCCCGCGGTGGAGCGCACCGTGGAGGTCGGCGCGGGCCCTGACAGCGGGACCGGGGGCGCCGCGGGCGCCCAGGAAGAGGAAGGAGACGCGGAGTGATCCCCCACATGGACCTTCCCGTCATCACCGAGGCGGCGCCGCAGATGGACTGGTGGCTGCTCGCGCCGCTGCTCACGGTGTTCGCCGCCGGTGTTCTGGGCGTGCTCTTCGAGGCGTTCGTCCCCCAGGGGCGGCGCCGCGCCATCCAGATCGGGCTCGCGGCGCTCGCGCTGCTGGCCGCGTTCGTCCTGCTGGTGCTCCAGGTGGGCTCGCTGCCCGAGGACGCGCCGGGGGTGACGGTCGGCGCCGGGGCGCTGGCGGTGGACCGGACGGTGATCTTCTTCCAGGGCACCATCACCGTGCTCGCGCTGGTGAGCCTGCTGCTGATCTCCGAGCGCCGGGACGGGCGCGACGCGTTCGCCGCGCAGGCGGCGACGGTGCCCGGGAGCGAGGAGGAGCGCGCGCACATCCTGGCGGGCTCCCAGCACACCGAGGTGTACCCGCTGGTGATGTTCGCGGTGCTGGGGATGCTGATGTTTCCGGCCTCGAACGACTTCCTGACGATGTTCATCGCGCTGGAGGTCATGAGCCTGCCGCTGTACCTGTTGTGCGGGCTGGCCCGGCGCCGCCGCCTGTTCTCGCAGGAGGCGGCGGTCAAGTACTTCCTGCTGGGCGCGTTCTCCTCGGCGTTCTTCCTGTTCGGCGCCGCCATGGTCTACGGCTACGCGGGCTCGGTGAACTTCGGTGAGATCCGCGCGGCCGTGGAGGCGGGCGGCGCGGACGTCTTCCAGGGCGGAGACGGCGAGCCGCTGCTGCTCATGGGCATCGGCCTGGTGGCGGTCGGCCTGCTGTTCAAGGTCGGCGCGGTGCCCTTCCACAACTGGAAGCCGGACGTGTACCAGGGCGCGCCGACCCCGATCACGGCGCTGATGGCCTCCTGCACGCTGGTCGCCGCGTTCGGCGCCCTGCTGCGGGTGTTCTTCGTGCCCTTCGGCGGCTCGGCCCAGACCTGGGAGCCGATGCTGTGGGCGGTGGCCGTCCTGACGATGGTCGTGGCCGCGGTCATCGCGGTGACCCAGCGCGACGTCAAGCGGCTGCTGGCCTACTCGTCGGTGGTGCACGCCGGGTTCATCCTGACCGCCGTCGTGGCGGGCAGCACGGACGGGCTCGCGGGCGCCATGTTCTACCTGGCGGCCTACGGGTTCACCACGCTGGGCGCGTTCGCGGTGGTGACGCTGGTGCGGACCAAGGACGGCGGCCAGGAGCTGGGCGACCTGGACCGGTGGGCGGGGCTGGGCCGCCGCTCGCCGGTGCTGGCCGGGGCGCTGGCGCTGTTCCTGCTGGCGTTCGCCGGGATCCCGCTCACGAGCGGCTTCATCGGCAAGTTCGCGGTATTCGAGGCGGCGGTGGCCGCCGGTGCCGTCCCGCTGGTCGTGGTCGGTGTGCTGAGCAGCGCGGTGACCGCGTTCTTCTACGTGCGGATCATCGTGGTGATGTTCTTCCGGGACCCGGAGGGCGAGGGCCCCACGGTGGTGCGCGCGGGCGCGGCCACGGGCGGGGTCATCGCGATCGGGGTGGCGGCGACGCTGCTGCTCGGCGTGTACCCGGGGGCGGTGCTCGACAACCTGCTGCCCCCGGCCGACGCCGACCAGGCCCCGACCTCGGTGATGGTCGAACAGGCGTCGACGCAGGCCGGGGGCACGGAGTGACCGGTGGCCGTGAACGCGCGGTGACCGGCGGGTACGGGCCGCGGTTCCCGGACGGACGCGGGCGCTGACCGCGAGTGACCGGCAGAGTGACCAATTACCGGGTCTGACCTGGGATTCGTCACCTGCCGGTTCCGTACCCGGGTGTGGCTTTGGCTGTTCATTCCGGGTCGGATACCGTGGCAAGTCGGATCATGTTCATGTGCTGAGCACGCGGTGGCCCCCTCACCCGGGGTCACCTCCGTGCCGTTCGACAGGTGGAGCTGTACGGTGAGCGGTGCTGTCCCGAGCGGGTTTCTCGCTCTGCCGAGAGTCGACGATGCCCTTGCCCGGGAGGTCCAGGACAACCTGGAGAAGGTCGAGGACCTGCTGCGGGAGTCGGTCGCGTCGAGCGACCCCCTGCTGACCGAGGCGGCGTCCCACCTGCTGGCCGCCGGGGGCAAGCGCTTCCGCGCGACCCTGGTGCTGCTGGCCGCCCACTTCGGCGACCCGTCCGTGCCCGACCTCATCCCGGCCGCGGCCGTGGTGGAGCTCACCCACGTGGCCACGCTCTACCACGACGACGTCATGGACGAGGCCGAGCTGCGGCGCGGCGAGCCCAGCGCCAACCAGCGCTGGGGCAACAGCGTCGCCATCCTGACCGGCGACTACGTGTTCGCCCGCGCCTCGGAGATGCTCGCCGACCTGGGCACCGAGGCGGTCCGGCTCCAGGCGACCACGTTCGGGCGCCTGGTGCAGGGGCAGATCCTGGAGACCTCCGGTCCCCAGGAGGGCACGGACCCGCTGGACCACTACCTGCGGGTGATCAGCGACAAGACGGCCTCCCTGATCGCGTCGTCGGCGGAGTTCGGCGGCATGTTCGGCAAGGTCGACCCCGAGACGATCGGGACGGTCACGCGGGCGTGCGACGCGCTGGGGATGGCCTTCCAGCTGGCCGACGACCTGCTGGACGTGGCGAGCGAGAGCACCGACTCGGGCAAGACCCCGGGGACCGACCTGCGCGAGGGCGTGCTGACCCTGCCGATGTTCTACGCGCTGCGCTCCCAGGACGCGGCGGACGAGCGGCTCAAGTCGCTGCTGGGCCGTCCGCTGGACGACGAGGAGGCCGAGGAGGCGCTGGCGCTGCTGCGGGTGCACCCGGCGATGGCCGAGGCCGAGGCCACGCTGCGCGGCTGGGCCGACAAGGCGCGCGCGGAGCTGGCGACCCTGCCCGAGAGCCCGGCCAGGGGCGCCTTCGAGGCGCTGTGCGACTACGTGGTCGAGCGCTCGGGCTGACGCCCCGGCGGCCGAGGGGCCGAAGGACCGACGACGGCGCCGCCCGGTGGGGCGGCGCCGTCGCCGTGTCTCTCGGTCCCGCCGTGCGGGGAGGTCGCGCCGGTGTCGCGGTGGGATTCCGTTCAGGTGCCCGGCGGACCGCCCCGGGACCGGCGGACGCGGCGGGGGAGAGCCGTCGCGCCCGCCGGCTGTGCGGGGCCGCGGGCTAGCTCACGACGGGCAGGGCCTCGGAACCGGGCAGGTCCATGAAGGTCGGGTGCTGCGTCATGCCCGCGGGGGTCTCCTGCGGGACGGTGCCGCCCTCGACGGACAGCAGGTCACTGGTGTCCACGTCGTTCAGCAGGTCGGTGCCGCGGCTCAGCTCCGCCACCAGGGCCTCGGCGGTCCGGGTGTCCACGCCCTCGGCGATCGTCGGCACCCCGGCGTCGGCGAGCTGCGGCACGACGGAGTCCACCGCGTCGTCGACCACGGGCACACCGGTGCCGGAGAGGCGGGGAACCTCGGTCTCGGCCAGGGGACCCTCCACGTTCAGGGGCTGGAGTTCGGCGGCCCTGAGGTCGCCGCTCTCGGCACCGCTCGCGAGGGCGTCGGCCAGGTCGCCCAGGCCGGGCGCCGCGGGCGCCGACTGGTGGACGGTGGTGAGGGGCTGGTCGAGGTTGCGCTGGCCGATCATGCCGAGCACCTCCTCCTCGCCGAGGCTGATGTTGTTGTCCTCGGTCAGGGGGGTGGCCTCCATGAGGTCCTGGACACTGCCAGGCGTCTCCACGCCGAAGATGTAGGCGATGTCCCACATGTTCGGGACGGGGGGCGCGGCCGCGCTCTGGCGCACGGTGGGGGAGCCGCCCAGACCCAGGGCGTTCTCCAGGGCGGGCGCCTCGGCGCCGTCCAGCGCCAGGCTGTTGCCGCCGGTCACCGAGGACAGGTCGGAGGTGTCGGGCAGCTGGGCGACGTCGCGGAGCCGGGAGGTGTCCGGCAGCTGGGCGACCTGGCCGACCCGGGGCAGGTCCACCTGCTCGCGCAGCCCGTAGACCGACTCCAGGGTGTGCGGCAGCACCGTGACCGCGGTCTCCTCCACGGCCTCGCCCGCACGGTGGCCGCCGTGCTCCAGGGCCCGCCCGGCGTCGTGGCCGATGGTGTCGTGGGGGTCGCCGTCCAGACCGGTGGCGTCCTGGACCCCGGAGACGGTGTCGGCCAGCTCGGAGGTCGGGTTGGGCACCTCGCCCAGCGGGGTCCGGATGTCCTGGCCCTCGGGCAGCGGGGCGGCCAGGTCGGGAGCGGGCTTCTCGGGGTTGTGCGCGGTCTCCTGGAGCTCGCTCAGGGCACTGCCGGCGATCGGCCCGACGCCCTCGGGCGCCACGCTGTTCATGGTGGGGGCGACGCCCTCGACCAGGGCGCGCTCGACGAGGGGTGCGATCTCGTGGACGGGCGAGGAGAGGGACTCGGCGCCGGCGATTCCGGCGCCGAGGGCGACGAAGCCCGCCGTTCCGGCGGCGAGGAGGACGGCCCTGGCTGATATGCGCTTGACCTGCGTCATGGGTTTCCCTTCGGAAGTTGTGCTCTGGATCAGTGGATACGGGGACCGAACGCGTGGGGCGCGTCCGGCCGGAGCCGGGGCGGACCACCGGCTGGCGTGAATTCCGTGAACGGGGCACGGGACTCAGGTCAGCTCCCAGAGGGCGCGCAGAGGGCCTGGCTGGGACGGGTCCGTGCGCGGGAGTGTGCGTCCGCGCGGGAGGGGACGCGTCCTAGTCGGGGGAGACCGTGGGGTCGTCGCTGGGGCCGCCGGGCACCGTGAACAGGGCCCGGGCGGCGAGCAGGACGGCGTCGGCGGAGGGCGCGGTGACGGGCGCCGCGGTGAGGTAGCCCGCGACGGCGGGGACGGGGGCGCCGCCCCCGGCGGGCGCGGTCGAACCGGCCGTGAGCTGGTGGGCGGAGGAACCGGGGGCCGGGGCCGCGGTGTCCGAGCGCTCGCCGCGGTCCGCACCGGCGGAGGCCCCGCCGGTGTCGGCCGGGATGATCGCGCCGTGCCCGTAGACGCTGCCGTGCGCGGACCCGGGAGCGGTGTCCTCGTCCTCGGCCCTCTCGCGCGCCTCGTGCGCGGAGTCGTCCGCGTCCCGCTCCGGGGCGGGGTCGTGGGCCGCGGGGAGCACGGGGGAGAGGAGCCCCGCGTCGGCGTGGCCGTCGCGGTCGAGTCCGCGGACCAGGCTCCGTGCGCCCTCGCCCATCCCGGCGACCGGCCACGCGGCCTCGGGCAGGACGGCGGCGGTCTCGGCGGCGGTGCGCCCGGCCCCGTGTTCGAGGTGCTGCTGCACCGTGCCGAGGGTGGAGGCGACCGGCTCGGCCACCTGGCCGACGCCCTCGGGGACGACCTCGCCGAGGCGTCCGGAGCCCTCCAACCCGAGGGAGGAGGCGTCCAGGGCCGCCCGGCCGGAGGAGACGCGGTCCCGGAGGCCGTGGTGCGGTGCGGTGCGCGCCGAGGAGGCGCGGTCGGGGTTCCCGGAGGCACCGGAGAAGCCGTCCGACAGCCGACCGCCGGTGAGCGGACCCCCGTCGAGCAGGGACCGGGAGCCGCCGGTGTCAGCGCCGGAGTCGGCGGCTGCGGGGGCCGCGCCGAGCAGCCACAGGCCGACCAGCAGAGCCCCGACCACCAGCGGCAGCAGGAGCAGGGAGGGCGCCTCGGGGCACACGGCCGACACGGCGCGCGTGGCGCGTGCCGTTCGGCTGGTGCGAGGCATGGGAGGGCCCTCCGGGACGTGCGGCCTGGTCCGAGCCGGGGACTGCCCCCGACCCGCGACCCGACGTTAGCACAGAGTCACAGAGGGTAGTTTGGGTTTTCCGGAACCGGGGAAGACCGGATCAGTCCGCGGATTCGGGCCGGGCGGGTCCCCCGGGGAGCGCATCCCCGGGCTGTCCGAGTTCGCGCCGCCGCTGTTCGTCGGGTGTCCGGTCCTGTTCCCCGACCTCTTCCCCGGCCTGCTCCGCGACCTGTTCCCCGCCCCGGGAGGAGGCGCGTGACCGGGGCCGGGAACGGGCGTCGCGGACCTGGTCGACGACGAACGCGCACAGCGCCAGCCACACCAGCGCGAAGCCCAGCCAGCGTGCGGGCGGCATCTCCTCGCCCTGCACCAGCCAGCCGACGAAGAACATGATGACCGGGGCGATGTACTGGAGGATGCCGATGACGCTCAGGGGGACCTGGCGCGCGGCCACGCCGAACAGCAGCAGCGGCAGGGCGGTCACGAAACCGCTGCCGACCAGCAGGGCGGTGTGGCCCGGGGACACGGAGAACACGGTTCCCGCGCCGGTGGCCTCCAGGTGGACCACGAAGCCCAGCGCGGGCAGGAACATCACCATGGTCTCGACGGTCAGGCTCCGCACGCCGTCCAGGTCCACGTACTTCTTCACCGCGCCGTAGGCGGCGAAGGTGGCGGCCATGAGCAGCGCCAGCCAGGGGGTCACGCCGTAGGCGACGGTCATCACGGCCACGGCCAGGACGCCCAGGCCGACCGCCGCCCACTGGAGGGCCCGCAGCCGCTCGGAGAACAGCAGCACCCCCAGACACACCGACATCAGCGGGTTGATGAAGTACGCGAGCGAGGCCTGGAGCGTCTGCTCGATGGAGACCGCGTAGATGAACCCCCACCAGTTGACGGAGATCAGCACCGCCGCGGCGGCCACCGGCAGCAGGCGGCGGGGACTGCGCAGCACCGAGGGGAACCAGGACCAGCCCCGGCGGGTGACCAGGATGACGACGCACATCGCGAGCAGGGCCCACACCATGCGGTGGGCGAGGATCTCGCTGGGTTCGGAGGAGGAGAGGAGCGGCCAGTACAGGGCCGCCACGCCCCAGAGGAGGAATGCGGTCGCCCCGAGGACGACGCCACGCTTGGATTCCGGCACGTCAGCAATGGTAGGACGAATTGTCCGGAGTGTCTTCATCGCGGAAGCGGGCGCGCGCCGCCTCCGGGCCGCGGGCCGGACGGCGGGAGGGGCCGCGGAAGACCGGTAAGGGACTGGGGAAGGACCGACAGGGGACGCGACGGACTGGGCAGGGGACGCGGGGACGCGTCCCGTGTCGGCGGGCGCGTCGGCGACGGCCGCCGACCGCGTCCGTCCACAGGTTCGATCGCGCCCGTGCGCCGGGCCGGGCCCGTGGATACCCTGGAAAACATGTTCGGGAGAAAGACGACCATGGTCGATCCAGCACGCGCCCTGCCCGGTCGGGACACCCCGATGGACGTGCCCTTCGGGCACACGGTGCTGGGCACCAGCCTCACCCCGCCCTACCCGGAGGGCAGCCAGATCGCCGACGTGGCGATGGGCTGCTTCTGGGGCGCCGAGCGCGTGTTCTGGCGCCTGGGCCCGGAGCGGGGGATCATCACGACCGCGGTGGGCTACGCGGGCGGCTACACGCCCAACCCGACCTACGAGGAGGTGTGCTCGGGCCTGACCGGTCACACCGAGGCGGTGCGCGTGGTGTTCGACCCCGAGCGCATCTCGTACGCGGAGATCCTCAAGGTGTTCTGGGAGGGCCACGACCCGACCCAGGGCATGCGCCAGGGCAACGACGTGGGCACCCAGTACCGGTCGGCGATCCTGTACCACGACGACGCCCAGCGGATCGCGGCCGAGGCCAGCCGCGACGCGTTCCAGCCGGTGCTCACCCGTGCGGGCTACGGGCCGATCACCACCGAGATCGCTCCGCTGCGGGAGTTCTACTTCGCCGAGGACTACCACCAGCAGTACTTGCAGAAGAATCCTAACGGGTACTGCGGCATCGGCGGAACCGGTGCCAGCTGTCCGATCGGTGTCGTGACCTCGGATGATGCGTCCTCGGGTCACGCGGCCGAGTAGTACGACGGAGTACGTACGAGTACGCCCGCGCACGTTCGAATGATGGCTGAGTGATGGCTCAGCCATCATTCAATGATGGTTGGTGCGCTCGCGGTCTCGGTGCGGGTGGTGGGACCGCTGGAGGTGGGACGTGCGGGGAAGGACCTGTTTTCAGCGACTCGCCGGGGTCGGCTGCACTACCGGAGGTCTGCTGAAAAACGGCCCTACTTTGGCTGAGTCGCGGGCTGTTCGACCTGCGGCTTTACTGTCGGGTCCTCATCGCCCCTGCGAGGGGTAGCAACTAGAGGCGCTGGAACATCTGCGGCGTCCCCGCCTGCGTCCTCATCGCCCCTGCGAGGGGTAGCAACGAACCCCGCACTGGCCCAGGTTGGCGGCCTGACCGTCCTCATCGCCCCTGCGAGGGGTAGCAACGCGGCGTTGCGCAGGGTCTGGGCGAAGCGCTGGGAGTCCTCATCGCCCCTGCGAGGGGTAGCAACCCGGCCACCCGGATCTCGTAGACCCGGCGGCCCTTGTCCTCATCGCCCCTGCGAGGGGTAGCAACCCCTCCGGGCCCCACGTGCGCGCGGTGATGTACTAGTCCTCATCGCCCCTGCGAGGGGTAGCAACCCCCGTCCAAGATCGGCGACTTCGCCGGGGAGGCCGTCCTCATCGCCCCTGCGAGGGGTAGCAACGCTGCTGACCTGCGCGGGTGGGGGTGCCCCCCTAGTCCTCATCGCCCCTGCGAGGGGTAGCAACGAGTAGGCGGGCCAGGTGGCGTTGTGGTGTCCGTAGTCCTCATCGCCCCTGCGAGGGGTAGCAACGCGCGCTGGATCACCAGGGCAAGCTGCCCCTCGACCCGTCCTCATCGCCCCTGCGAGGGGTAGCAACGCGGACTGCTGACGGCCACGGTCAACGACTCTGAAGTCCTCATCGCCCCTGCGAGGGGTAGCAACTTCACCCGGGGTGCACCGCCCTGGACGCCCGTGGCGTCCTCATCGCCCCTGCGAGGGGTAGCAACATGTAGACCGCCGACCCGTCACGCTGGCCGGGTCGTCCTCATCGCCCCTGCGAGGGGTAGCAACGCCTTGACGCCACCAACACCGCTGCCGTCGCCGTCGCGTCCTCATCGCCCCTGCGAGGGGTAGCAACGCGGACATGGCGGCGCGCAGGGCGTTGTGCTGCTGGTCCTCATCGCCCCTGCGAGGGGTAGCAACAGCACCTGCCGCCCCACCTCCAGGAGGTGAACAAGGTCCTCATCGCCCCTGCGAGGGGTAGCAACGCGGCGGTCTGCCCGTGCGGGCACCCGTGCCTGACCGGTCCTCATCGCCCCTGCGAGGGGTAGCAACTGTAAAAAGTTTTACATGAGTGAGCCGAGAGCCGTCGTCCTCATCGCCCCTGCGAGGGGTAGCAACAGGGAGCGGAGCGCGCGGCCACGTGGACCACCGCGTGTCCTCATCGCCCCTGCAAGGGGTAGCAACGCATCATCATCTCCCACTGGGACCAGATCAAGGCGTTCCTCATCGCCCCTGCGAGGGGTAGCAACGGGAGCACGTCGACCACCGGGCGGGAGCTGTCCAGGGGTCCTCATTGCCCCTGCGAGGGGTAGCAAGGCGCGCTGGAGATCGCGTTCCGTCGTGAACCCCGGGTCATCGCCCCTGCGAGGGGTAGCAACAACTCCTCCGCGGCCTCCGCCCACTTGCCTTGGGGTCCTCATCGCCTCTGCGAGGGGTAGCAACACGGGGAGGAGTGCGGAGAGCCCACCGACGGCGGGGTTCTCATTGCCCCTGCGAGGGGTAACAACCCGAGTCCGGGCGCCTGGTACCCGACCCGACCACAGTCCTCAACGTCCCTGCGAGAGGTAGCAACGTCGGGGTTCCTCCCCGGCCAGGCGCGGCGGGTCGTCGTCATTGCTCCTGCGAGGGGTAGCGACATGTACCCGTCGGGATGACCGCGGTGATCGCGGTACCCGTCCTCTTTATTAACTAAAAGTCCTCATAGTTCCTTTTTGCCTACGAGAGCCACAATTTCGAACTTGTTTTCGATGAGTGGATTTCCCTTGCCTAGCAGAGTGGTTCTCTCGGTGTCCTGGAAACAGAATTTTTGGCCGTGGTCGGCCACTTTGGAGATCTCGTCGCTCTTCTGTCGTGACTGCTTCCTAATGTGATCCACCGTCACACCAAGAAGAGCGAGGAGGTGACTTATGCGTCTTCGAGTAGCGGTCCGTACGACTGCCACGTCCCTGGGCTGGGAAAACGTACTTCGCCCGGGCCGCGGTCTGATCTACGAACTGCTCGCCCAAGGAGCCCCTGAGGTCGGCGCTCGGCTGCACGAACACGGTTGGGGGGAGACAGGGATGAGCCCCTTCGGGCACAGTGCTCCCACGTTTCCCTCCGCACGGCGCAAACGCGGTCAGTACGCGACGGGCGGGGCCGGTGCCCTGGAGTTCGGCAGTCCCTTGCCCCAGGTCGTCGAAGGACTGGCCAAAGGGCTCGCCGGACAAGCGGTCGTGGACTGGGGCGGTACGGCACTGCGAGTGGACGCGATCGATGTCGTTCCCCCACCGGATTTCGCCTCCGGCAAGGCCGTGTTCAGAACCTCCACCCCCGTGGTGATGAAGGGTTCCGGGCACGACGAACACGGGCAGCGCACCACCCGGCAGGCCTGGGTGCTGCCGACCGAACCGGAGTTTCCCGCCTACTTCGAGTCCAACTTGCGCCGTAAGGCGTTGACGGTGGGGACTGACCCCGACGTCAGCGTGCAGGCCATCACCTGGGTGGGGCCCAAACGCAGCTTCGCTGTGGGCAAGGGCTACAAGCCCGGGGCCGCAGTGGAAGCCGAGGTTCACGGCGCTCCGGAAACCTTGCGGTGTATCTGGAGTTGGGGCCTGGGCCAGGCCAACTCCGCAGGTTTCGGATGGGTGATCGCGTGAGCACCACGACCACCGGACTCAGCGTGCGGTTGACCGCGCACCCGCTCCAGCGGGTCGGCGCGTTCGCCCTGTCCTCCCTCGTGCACCGGGGCCCGGTACGACTGAAGCAGCTCACCCACCCTGTGGAGCTGACCGAGGAAAACCTGCGCGCCGCGAACGCGAACATGACCCGCGACCTGGGCCGAACCACCTCCATCGCGACGAGCAAGGAACCCGGCGGGTTCTGGCTGGGAACCAGCTACCTGTTCTGGCCCAACTGCCCCATCAACACCACCAACCGCAAGTCCCTTCTGGGCCAGGACCTCAAGGACAAGCTCGCCCAGTGGCGCAACCTGCCCGAGGCCGACACCGTCCTGGACGCCCGATGCGTGCTGTGCGACCACCCGGCCTGCGGGTTCTACGGCAAGGTCGACGTTCCACTGCTGGAGAGCTCCTCCTACCGCAACACCACCATCCCCACCCATGAGGGGATGGCCCTGTGCCGCGGCTGTCTGCTGAGCTTCTACGCCCTGCCCTATGGGTGCGCGATCGGTGGCGGGCGGGCCACCGCACTGCACAGCTGGGACGACAACCTGCTCCGTGCGCTCACCAAGTTCCAGGTCGACCAGACCCGACGCCAAGCCGTAGCCGGTGCTCCTGCGGGCGAACGCCCCTCCTACGCCCGCCAGCTCGCCGCGCTGAGCGGCCTGCGCGGCTACGAGGAGACGGTGACCGACGGTGTGGAGCTGATGGTCTTCACCAACAGCAACAAGGAGCAGGACTTGGCGGTGCACGCCATGGACCAGCCCGCCACCGAGTGGATCCGCGATCTGCCCCGCCTGCCGCTGGGATGGCTGGGCCGCACCCACCGCTGGGAGAAGGTGCCCGGCCGGTCCATGCTCGCCCGCAACCTGTTCGACCTGCCCGAAAGGGTGATTCCCACCGTTGCCCACTTCCTGCGCGAACGCGCCCTGGGCAAGGACGGTATCTGCGCTCAGACGCCGCTGCTATTCGCCACATGCTCCTCCTACGCCACGAAGGTGCTCCAGGTGTCCTCCACCGACTTGGACCAGATCAACCAACTCGCCGCACGCATCGCTCAGGTCCTCAACACCGAGGACGACAAGGAACTGAAGAAGTTCCTCCAGGCACGTAGGAAGCTCGTCACCCTGCGTGCCTGGTTGCAGCGTGCATCCGTCGACCGCACGCTGCGCACCCAGGAAGCTGAGCCCTTCATCACCGAGCGTCAGTGGCGGCTGCTCTTTGACGCCGAGGACCGGGTCTTCCTCCATCGGGACCTGCTGTTCATCGGCGTACTCAACCACCTGCACGAACTCAAGCCCGCATGGCGCGGACACGACCACGACGACGTGTCCACCGACGACCTCATTCCCGACGCTGACCCGGATGCGGAGAACAACCGATGACCTACCTGGTGGGCAAGATCGCCCTGGACATCACCGCCGGCGCCCCCAACAACGGTCGGGGCGAGAACAACGTGGCCACGGTCAAGTACTTGACCGCCGGGCGCGGGGAACGCGTCCCCTACATCTCCGCGCAGGCGCTGCGCCGGTGGTGGCGCGACTCCCTGCCCGCGACCGAGAAGCGCTCACCGGTCACCCGGTCCGGCACCGGCAAGAAGCAGCAGGCCTACACCGCGGGACGTCCGGATCTGCACTTGGACGACGACCTGTTCGGTTACATGGTCGCGACCAAGCAGGGCAACTACCAGCGCGACACCGTTCTGGCCACCGGCACCCTGGTCTCGCTGGCGTCCAAGCGCATCAGCTCCGACTTCGGCACGATGAGCCGCGGCTTCCCGGCCGACGCCGACCCTGTCATCCACGAACACGAGCACTACACCGCGGAGATGGCCGGTGACGTGCTGTTGGACCTGCCGCGCGTGGGCACCTTCGAACAGGACGGGGGAGGGCTGCGTAAGGCCCTGTCCTCGGCCGCCGCTCAGGAAGCCGTCACCGCCGGTGCCGCCGAGTACGTGCTGCGCGGCGTCGGGTCGCTGCGTCTGCCGATCGAGGAGCGCCGACGCCGGGCCGCGGTGCTGCTGCGCACCCTGGCTCAGGTCCAGGGTGGGGCCAGCCGCGCCCTGCACTACGGCGACCGGGCGCCTTCCTTCGTGCTGCTGGCCCCCCTGAAGGGAGGCAACAACCCTTTCACCCGTGTGCTGGCCACCGGGCCGCAGGGCGTGTTCTTCGACGTGGCGGTCTTCTCCGAGGAAATGCAGGCCTGGGCCGATGAGTTGGACGGGCCCGTTCACATCGGCTGGGCGCCCGGGTTCCTCGGCGCCCAGCGCGAACAGGTCCGTGACGACCTGGCCGAGCACATCACGGCCGGTCGGGTGGTCATTGATCACCCGCGCACCGTCCTGGGAGCCCTGGCCAAGGAGATCGAGGCCGGTCAGCGCGACTCCTGGTTCGAGGACCCGGCCGTATGACCACCGCCCTGGAGATCACGGTCACCGCCCCGGTGGTCTCGTTCCGCAACCCTCTGTACTCGGGTGTGCAGGTCACCCTGCCCTGCCCTCCGCCGTCCACCGTCGCGGGCCTGTTGGCCGCGGCGGTGGGCGGCTGGGGCCGCATGCCCGCAGACACCCGCATGGCCATGTCCTTCACCGCTCGGGGCAAGGGAGTGGACCTGGAGACCTTCCACCCCCTCGACGCCGAAGGCAAGAAACGGGACGCCACCCCCAAGGACCACGAGTTCCTCGCTGACACGACGCTCACGGTGTGGGTGCTCAACCACCTGGACCTGTGGGAGCGGGCTCTACGCCGCCCGGTGTGGCCGCTGCGCCTGGGGCGCAGCCAGGACCTGGCCTCGGCCCGCACCCGTCGCGTCACCCTGCACCCGGGGACAGGAACCCAGGGGCACGCACTGCTGCCCGTGGAGACGTCCACTTCGGGGATGCAGGTGCGGATGCCGCACGCGATCAGCCCCGACCGCTCCCGGATCCAGTGGGGCACCTACCGGTACGCGCCCAAGGGCAGTACCGCGCTGGTCGACTCGCCCCTGCGCACCGACAGCGGTCAAGCGGTCGTGCCCCTGCGAGCTGTGCATCCCGAGGCCGCTGCTGAGGAACGGGCCGAGCTGCCGCACATCTGGGCCAAGAGCCCCGACAAGCGCATCCGACCTCCCCAGCCAGGGGAGGCCCTGACCACCCACCTACAGGCCACCGCCCGGGCCCTGGATCTGCTGCGCGCCCGCGTCGGCACCCTGCCCGGGGTCGACGAGAGGTTCTGGGCTTGGGCCCGTCTGGCGTGTTTGTTCCACGATGCCGGGAAAATCCCGAACGGGTTCCAGGCCATGGTGGGAAACCCCGCGCCCGCCCAACCGTGGGGGAGGAGGCACGAGATCTACTCGCTCGCCTTCGTCGACCACGTCCTCGCCCACCTACCGGAAGAGGAACGCATCTGGGTCGGTCTCGGGGTGCTCACCCACCACCGCCCCCTGGCCGGAGGCGAGGGGTCCATCCGCGGTGAACAGCGCACCCTGACCAACCCACAGCAGGTGCAGGACAGCTTCGGACCCGTGGACACCGCCTCCGCCAACGCCCTGGCCACCTGGTTGGCCGCACGCGTCTCGGCGCCCGCACCCGCGCCCCTTACCCAGGCCGACTTGGCTCAGGCCACCCACCGGCTACTGGAGGAGATTCTCAAGGAGTGGGACCGCGGAGAAAGCCCTGACGAGAAGGCCGGGCTGACCGCCGCCCTGCTCCAAGGGGCCGTGACCCTGGCCGACCACGTGGCCTCCGCCCACAGCCCGTTGCTCACCGCCCACCCCCTGGTCGGCACCGACTACCCCAGACGGTTGCGCCTGGAACTGGCCAGCAAGGGCAACAGCACCTACCCGCACCAGAAACGGGCCGAGGCCACCACCACACACATGGTCCTACGCGCCCCCACCGGACAGGGCAAGACCGAAGCCGCCCTGCTGTGGTCCAACACCCACACCCGCGGCCTGGCCGACGACACAGGAGGCACACCCCGCCTGTTCTACTCGCTGCCCTACCTTGCCTCGATCAACGCCATGGCCACACGCCTGCGCGATGACCTGGGCCAAGATCAGGTCGGCGTGGTCCACTCCCGTGCGGCGAGCTTCTACCTGTCCACCGCTTCCTGCGACGATCACGGCGGTGCCCACCAGCAGAGCGGCCCCCAACAGGAACGCCAACGGGCCTCCCGAGCTGTCGCCCAGGCCAACGCCAGTCGCCTGTTCCGGGAACTCGTGCGCATCACCACCCCCTACCAGCTCCTGCGCGGAGCTCTGGGGGGCACAGCGCACTCCTCCACCCTCATCGACAGCGCCAACTCGGTGTTCGTCTTCGACGAACTCCACGCCTACGAACCCCGGCGCCTCGGCATGATCCTGGCCATGATGCGCCAGTGGGCCGACCTCGGCGGACGCATCGGTGTCCTCTCCGCGACCCTGCCCGACCGGCTCCTGGACACCATCCGGGAGACCCTTGGCGAAAACCACCGGGTGGAGTTGGTGGAGCCTGATGCCGACTACGCCTGGCCGCGCCGCCACCGTCTGCACCTGCGCGAGGAACACCTGACCGACCCCACGAGCGTGGAGCAGATCAGCGACGCGTTGCGCGCGGGACAGAGCGTGGCCGTGATTGCCAACAACGTCGCCGACGCCTGGAACCTCTATGGCCAACTCGCACCCCTGGCCGAGGAGCTCCACGGCGAGGGAGCGGCGCTCCTGCTGCACTCCCGTTTCAAGACCGGCGACCGGACCAGGATCGAAAAGGCGATCAGAGAGCGCTTTGGCACCAAGGTCACGCCCCGCCGCCCCGGGCTGCTGGTGGCCACCCAGGTGGTCGAGGTGTCACTGGACGTGGACTTCGACGTCCTGCACACCTCCGCCGCGCCCCTGGAAGCGCTCCTGCAGCGCTTCGGACGTGTCAACCGCGTCGGTGCTCTGGAACGACCGGCGCCGGTCATCGTGCACCAACCCCACTACGCCCCGCGCGGCAGGAGCGGGCCGGAGTTCGCCGACAAGGTCTATCCGGCCGAGCCCACCCGGTTGAGCTGGGACATTCTGGCTCGCGACGACGGCCAGGAGCTGGACGAGCGCCTGTTCACCGCATGGCTCAACGAGATCTACGCAAGCTCCTGGGGTGATGAGTGGCGTACCCAGGTGGATGACTCCATCCAAGTCTTCCAGGACCGTTTCCTGGGCTTTGAGCAGCCTCTGAACGACACATCCCAGCTCTCTGAGGCTTTCGACGAGATGTTCGACGGTGTGGACGGCATCCTCGCTGAGGACCGACAGGACTACGAAGACGCACTCCTCGAAAAGTCTCCAGGCGAGGAGCGGGGGACGGGCAGGTTGCTGGCCTCGCAGTACCTGATCCCGCTCCCGCACTACGCACGCTTCCTCGGCACCTGGGACCACAAGCTCAAGGTGCTCATCATCGACGCCGAGTACGAAGACGACCGTGGACTGACCGCGATTAAGTCAGCGTCCAGCACGGGCTCCTACCAGCCGGGGGTGCTCGTGTGATCAGCGCCGAAGACGTGGGCGGGGTACACGTGAAGTACCTCTACCACTGTCCCCGCCAGCTGTGGCTGTACGCCCGAGGTTTTCGCCCCGAAGCCACCAGCGCCACCGTCCAACTCGGTGAGGCGGTCCACGAGACCTCCTACCGCCGAGCCCATCCCATCGATCTGGGCTCGGCACGCCTGGACGACCTGGACGGCGACTTGTGGGTCCACGAGATCAAGTCCTCCTCACGCGCCACAGCCGCCGACGAGGCCCAAGCCATCCACTACTGCTACCGGCTACGCCAGGTCGGCGTCGATGCCCAAGGCGCGATCCTGCACTACCCCAAGACGCGCCGAACGCAGCGCATGCCCTACGAACCCACCTGGGACGAACGCGCCCGAGCTGACATCGCCTCAGATCGTTGATGGGGGTTTCTCGGAACCCCTGCGCCCATGGCGAAGGGCGTCGAGGATCAGAGTGTGACCAATGACCTTGACGCCCTTCTGACCGCACTCTACGTCCATCTGGACGACCACGTCCTGCCTTCGCGTGAACAACCGGTCAAACGCGGCCCGAACCGGCTGCTCACCGACGCCGAACTCGTCTGTGTCGCGGTGGCCCAGGCCCTGCTGCGCCATGACTGCGAACGCCGCTGGATGCGCGCCGCCCCCGCCCGGATCGGGCACCTGTTCCCCCGCCTGCCCGGCCAGTCGGAGTACAACCGCCACGTGCGCGATCTGGCCCCGGCCCTGC
>NZ_KB906869.1:28182-143820 GCF_000381685.1 Nocardiopsis sp. CNS-639 | reverse complement strand
GACCTTCTACGAAGGTGAACAGGTCGTGCTGGTCTGGGACGGGCTTTCCGCGCACTGGAGCCGGGCCATGCGTACCTGGGTCGCTGAGCAGGACTGGCTGACTCTGGAACGGCTGCCCGCCTATGCCCCCGAACTCAACCCCGTGGAGATGCTGTGGTCAGCGATCAAGACCCGGGAGTTGGCCAACGTGGCCGGTGACCACCTGGCCGATGTCGCCGACGCGGCGGAGCAAGGCATCAACCGTGTCTGCGAAGAGGACCGACTCCCATGGGCCTTCCTGGCTCACACCGGGCTGGAGATCCACCCTCCAACCCCACACAACTAACGAAAAACTCAGTAGTAGCAGAGCGCATAGCCCCAGTGTGGTCGCGCGCCAGCTCTGGTCCGTCGTGAGGCCGAGCAGGTCCCAGAGCGTTGTGGCCAGGGGCCACAACGCCATGGCTGTTCCGAGCCCGCCGACGGTGACCGCGGTCCAGGACAGTCCATGGCGGTGCCGGGCGAGTCGTTCTTTGAGGCGTTTGCGCCAAGGCGGTTGAGGGAGTGAGGGGTGGGCGGTCATGGTGTGACCGTAGCCAGTCAAAGGCGAGGTGTGGATACTTGGCGGAATCGGCCACCCTTTGTATCAAAAACGGATTGGCGGCACTGACATCTCCGCCGCACCCAACAAGGGTGTTGACGGACACGAAGATGGGCTCTGGCACAAGGGGTGCGGAAGTCTGTGCTCCTGCGTCGGGTGAGCTCTTCGGAGGCTGATAAGGCACGTCCGTATCTACTTCGCCCACGTCGCTACCCGCGACACAAGGACAGTGTCGAAACCGCGAGTGCTTTGCGTACGCATCGTCTGCCGCCACGTGAGCGAAATCAGGTCCCTCGGTCCTCTTGACGGGTAGAGGCGTTCGATACGGGCCGACCACGCGATGAGAACACCCACCCCACGACCGCGATTGCGGCTGTTGCTGCTGGACGGCAGCCCCGGAGCCGCCGCCCTGCTCCTCCTGGCCGCCCACCGGGCGCTGCCTTCCTTCGACGCGGTGCTCGTCCCCGACACCGGGTGGTACCCGGCCGCCGGATACCGCGCTCTGAACCGCCTGCGCGGTATCGCCTCCGAAGCCGCCATGGGCTGGGAACCGGTCAAGACCGCGCCGATCACCCACCACACCCTCAACCCCCGCGGCTCCGTGCCGCTGCTCCCCCTGTTCACCCTCCACCCCGACGGGACCCCGGGGCGGCTTCCCGAAGGATGCGCACGCAGCACCGCGATGGCCCTGACCCAGCGCATCCGCCGCCTGCTCGGCTACCCCCGCCCCACCCCGATCCCCGACGGCATCGTGGCCCAGTGCGCGACAGGAACGGGCGCTGACCACGCTCGTCCCGGGCCTGTCGCCGGTCCCTCGTTCGTGCGCTTGTACCGGCCCTTGGCCGACCTCGGCTGGAGTGCGCAGGACTGCCGCGCACTGCTGTTCCACCACGGTCTGGACCCGAACCCGGACTTGTCCTGTGCGGCATGCCCCCACCGCTCCAACCGGTCTTGGGCACGTTTGAGGCGAACGGAGCCGGGCGTGTTCGCTGACGCGGTCGCGGTGGACACCCTGGTCCGGCACGGCCGCCCCCAGGCGGCAACGCACGGCATGCCGCCCGGCACCACCTTCTTCCTGCACCCCTCCCGGATACCCCTGGACCAGGTCGACCTGAGCGCCGATACCGATGCCGCACCGGACGGGTGCGTGCCGTGGGCATGCCACGGCCCTGCCACCGGCGGCGCAGCGGATGGAGGCGGCATCCGATGATCGCGACCCTGCCGCCGAACCAGCTCGCCGCCCCTGACCCCACCACGGTGACGATCGGTTCCCTGTGCACCGGCTACGCCGGGCTCGACATGGGCGTGGCCGCGGCGCTGAACGGTAACGCCCGGCTGCTCTGGACAGCCGACAACGACCCCCACATCACCCGGTTGCTCACGCACCGGCTCCCCGACGCCCCCAACCTCGGAAACTTGGCAACGGTGCATTGGGCGTCGTTGGAGACTCCCCAGGTGCTCACCGCAGGGTTCCCCTGCCAGGACGTCAGCGCAGCCGGCCGCGGCGCCGGAATCGAGAAAGGAACACGCTCTGGTGTCTGGCACCACGTCATGGACGCCGTTCGCCACCTACGACCCCGCCTGCTCGTACTGGAAAACGTGGCCGTCCTGCGCTGGAAAGGCCGAGGACTCGACCGCGTACTCGCGGACCTGGCCCGCGCGGGGTATGACGCGAGCTGGTGTTGCGTACGCGCCTGCGACATCGGCGCGTGCCACCGCCGCGAACGCGTTTTCGTTGTTGCCCACTCCGTGCGCCAGCGACGGCCACCGAGGCTCCTCCGATCCCCATCAGCGCACCCGACAGAAGCGGCAGGTGCGGGTCGGCGATGTGCTGTGCCACCCGCCTCACACCCCCGCGCACGCACGCACCCGCACTGCGCACACCACGAGCCGCACCCCCGAGCGTCTGCTGCCCACACCCCTGGCTACCGATGGCACCAAAGGAAGCCCTCGGCAGAGGGATTCACGTGGGCACCGCACACTGCCCTCCGCGGCCATCGCTACCCACACCAGCGTCCCCATCCCGAAACCGAGGCGGTGCCGTTCGCGTACGCATGGGGTGAATACGAACCCGCCATCCAACGGTGGGAGAAGGTGCTCGGCAGAGCGGCACCCCCGCCCACCGAACTCGGCACCCGGGGACAGCCCCGGCTGAGCGCCGCACTGGTCGAGTGGATGATGGGCCTGCCCGAAGGATGGGCCACCGATCCCGCCCTCGCCCTGCCGCGCGCAGCCCAGCTTCAGGCGCTCGGCAACGGGGTGGTGCCGCAGCAGGCGTGCGCTGCCGTGCGGCACCTGCTCGCTGAAGCCCCTCTCACCGGCACGGAGTCGGGCGGGGAGGGTCGCCGGTGAACCGGGACGCCTCCACACCAGGCGGCATGCCGCGCCAGGGCAGTGACACCGAACGGCAAGACGTAGAGCGCTACCGCGAAAGCGTTTCCCGCCAGGGGAAACGCCACTACCGTGCGGGTTGCGACGAGCGCGGCCGACCGGGGCTGGAGGTCTTCACTCCTGCGGAGGCCGCCGCGCTGCTCAAGGTCCCCGAGTCCTGGCTGCGCAAGCGCGCCTCCGCGCGCCAGGTGCCCTGCACCTTCATCGGCAAGCACCTGCGCTTCAGCTCCAGCGACCTGGAACAGATCATCCGCGACGGCCACCGCGACCCCGTCACCGGCCCCTCACGCTCTCGTCGCACCATCTGAAACACCCGAGAAGGGGAGTACGCATGGCGTACGCAGAACGCCGGGGCAGGACCTGGCGCGTGAAGTACAAGAAACCCAACGGCGCCTGGACCTCGGAGTCAGGGTTCGCGACCAAGGAAGCGGCCCTGGCCTGGGGCCGCGACCAGGAGACCGACATCCGCCGCCACACCTGGATCGACCCCGCCCAAGCCGAGGTCCGCTTCGGCGCCTTCGCCGAGGAGGTCTTCGACGCCGCCCGGCTGGCGGGCAACACCCGGGCCAAGTACCGCTCCTACCTGGACCGCCACATCCTGCCCCAGTGGGAGGACTGGCCCCTGGGCGCGGTCTTCAACGACTACCTGGAGATCGAACGCTGGGTGAGGGACCTGCACGAGGAACTGGCCGAGCCCTCGGTGGCCTCGATCTTCGCCTACTTCTCCCGGCTGCTGGAAGTCGCGGTCAAGGCCCGCAGGATCCCCGCCAACCCCGCCCGCGGCGTCCGGGTGACCAGCGGCGAGTACGAGGCCGAACGCCAGGTGGCCACCCCGGCCCAGTTCCTGCGCGCGGCCCTGCGGCTGCACGAGACCTTCTGCCGGGCGGGGTTCGTGCTGGCGCTGATGAACGGCTACACCGGCGCCCGCTGGTCGGAACTGGTCGCTCTGAGGCCGCACGACTACGACGAGATCAACCACGCCGTCCCGGTGCGCACACCGCTGCGCGAGGTCGGCGGGAGGCTGGAGAGGGCCCCAAGCCCCAAGACCCCGGCGGGTAAGCGGTGGATCCAGCTCCCGCCGTTCCTGGACGCCCTCTACACGGAGCTGATCGAGGACTGCGTCGAGGATCACCTCTTCAGCGGGCCCCGGGGCGGTCTGCTGCGGCGGGGCAACTTCCGGGCCCGGTTCTGGCGTCCGGCCTGGGACGGCGACCCCCGCAGCGGCGAGGCCCGGTGGCGGCGCCCGCTGCTGCCGGGGTTCACGTTCAACGAGGGCCGTCACACCCACCGCACGTGGCTGGCCGAGGACGAGATCCCGGAGGTGGCCCGCGCGGCCAGGTTGGGGCACAGGGTGCCGGGGATGGCCCGGGTCTACGAGCACGTGACCCCGCAGATGAGGCGGCGTGTACTCAGCGTGCTGGAGAACCGGTGGCGGGGGAGCGTGACGGCTCTCACGGCCCGGGAACGCGAGTGGCTCTTCACCGTGGCGCCGACGCTCGAAGAGCACTACCGTGGAAACAGCGAAAGCGGGCTCCGAGAGGAACCCGCTTCGAAGACGATCTCCCAGATATCTCCCAGTCTGGGCTGACCGGTCTTCACTCACATGTCAGATAAACCCTCTGACCTGCGGTGATGCTGGTGGGCGATACAGGATTCGAACCTGTGACCTCTACCGTGTCAAGGTAGCGCTCTAACCAACTGAGCTAACCGCCCGCGTGTAGCGATGGGGAGGTGGAGACGGGATTCGAACCCGTGTAGACGGCTTTGCAGGCCGCTGCCTCGCCTCTCGGCCACTCCACCGAGTTGCACGTAAGGCGCCGGGGCACCTCGCGTCTCCTCCGAGCGGACGACGGGATTCGAACCCGCGACCCTCACCTTGGCAAGGTGATGCTCTACCAGCTGAGCCACGTCCGCTTGCTGCCTGGCGTCCGGCCCGTGGGCCCCGCCGTGCTGCTGGTAAGAACTCTAGCGGAAAGTCGGCAGACGGCAAATCGGCGCTGGGAGGGGCCGGTTCGGCGCTCTCGGCGCGGGTAGGCGGCCGTGCGGTCGGAGGACGCGCCGGGGCCGTCGGAGCGGACGTTAACGTCCGCGTCATGCGCCCGGGTGGACAATGGAGGACACCGGCGTGACGAGGGGAGACGGATATGGGCGCGGGCGGCGGCACCGGGGGACACGGCGGGCACCGGTCGTGGCCGCGGGCGCGGGAGGCCGCCCGGCTCCTGGGCGGCGTCAGGCCCCCGGCTCCGCGAGAGCTCCCCCTGGAGGACGCCCTGGGCGCCGTCCTCGCCGCGGACGTGCACGCGTTGACGGGCCTGCCCGCCTTCGACGCCTCGGCCATGGACGGCTTCGCGGTGTCGGGCCCGGGGCCCTGGCGGCTGGTCGGCAGGCAGCTGGCCGGAGCGGCGGAGGCGCCCGTGGGCCTGCGCCCGGGCGAGGCCGTCGAGATCGCCACCGGCGCCCGTGTGCCCAAGGACACGGAGTGCGTCGTGCCCTACGAGCTGGCCGCCGTCCGGGACGGGACGGTGGACGGACCCGCGCAGGCGGGCCGCCACGTGCGCTGGGCGGGGGAGGAGACCGCCCCCGGCGAGACCGTGCTCGAACGGGGAGCGGTGCTCGGCCCCGCCTCGCTGGGTCTGGCCGCCAGCCTGGGCCACGACACCCTGCCGGTGCTGCGCCCCCGGGTCTCGGTCCTGGTCACCGGTGAGGAGATCACCACATCGGGGCTGCCCGGCGACGGCAGCGTGCGCGACGCCATCGGTCCGGCGCTGCCCGGGGTCGTCGAGCGCGCGGGCGGCCGGATCGCGTCCCTGCGCCACCTGGGCGACGAGCGGCGTCCGCTGCTCGACGCGCTGGAGGGCGCGGACGGCGACGTGGTCGCGGTGTGCGGTTCCTCGTCCCGGGGACCGGCCGACCACCTGCGTTCGGTCCTGGAGGAGCTGGGCGCCGAGGTCGCGGTGGACGGGGTCGCCTGCCGCCCGGGCCACCCGCAGCTGCTCGCGCACACCGACCGGACCGTGTTCGTGGGCCTTCCCGGCAACCCCGGGGCGGCCCTGGTCGCCGCGGCCACCCTGCTGGTCCCCCTGCTGGCCGCCATGACCGGACGCACGGACCCCGGAACGGGTCTGGCCCGAGCCGTCCTGGAGGGCGCCGTCACCGCCCACCCCCGGGACACCCGGCTGGTCGCGGTGCGCCTGGACGGCGGCCGGGCGCGGCCGGTGGGCCACGACCGTCCGGGCAGTCTGCGCGGCGCCGCGCTGGCCGACGCCTACGCGGTGGTGCCGCCGGACTGGGACGGCGGCGAGGTCGAACTGCTCCGCGTGCCCTGAGACCGTCCCCGCGTCCGCTCGGAGACCGGTCCGGCTTCGGCTCGGAGACCACTCCCGGTGCCGCCTGGAGACCGCTCCCGCGTCCGAGACCGCCCCGCCCCCGTTCAGAGACCTGACCAGGGGTCCTCGCGCCTCCACAGGGAGGGGAAGTGCACCGGAACGCCCCGTTCGGCGGCGAGCCGGTCGAGGACGCCCATGGTGGCGTCGAGGTCGTCGCCGAGGTAGGGCAGCGCGCGCAGGGGTTTGTCGAGCGGCCGGAAGAAGTCGTCCCAGTGGACGAGGACGACCCGGCGCGCGCCCACCGCCTCGACCGTCTGTCTCCAGTAGGCCCGGATGTAGTCCTCCCCGCGCAGGCCCAGCTGGCCGACGCCGAGGTAGACCACCTCGGCCGCGTAGCCGTCCAGGGCTCCCGGGACGAAACCTGCGCTGCCCTGGACCAGGGCGGTGCGGCCTCCGGTGTGCTCCACCAGCAGGGACCAGGCCTCGCCGCAGCGGTAGGCCGAGGCCCGCACCGGCGGCACGACGGGTTCGGTGATCTCTCCCGGGTAGCGGTCGGGCGGGCAGTGACGGGATCCGACCGGGGTCAGGGTGAAGGCGCCGCACGCGATCCGGTCGCCGGATGCGGCCCGCGTGATCCGCGCTTCGGGCAGGCCGCCGCCGAGTCCGATGCGGGCCGCGGACGCGCCGCCCACCAGGCGTGCGCCGGTGCGGGCGGCGACCAGCGCCGTGTCCATGGCGTGGTCGAAGTGGGTGTGCACGGGGATGATCGCGTCGAGCGAGTCCACCCCCGCGCGGGCCAGGGCGGCGTCCACGCGTGCGGGGTCCGGGGCGATGCGCCGCATGCCCACCGCAGCCAGTGGGGGCCGGGAGAAGAACCCGTCGGTCATGACGGCCGAGGTCCCGTCCCTCAGGAGGAGGGTGGTCACGCCCAGGAAGGTGACGGACGGTCCCCGGCCCGCTTCGGGCAGGTCGAACCGGTCCGCGTAACGGGAGACGTCGGGGCGGCCGAACCGCGTTCTCATGCGGGGACCCTACAGAACTCCGCGTCTCGGCTCCAGGGGTGTGACCCCGGAAGGGGCGGACACGCGCCGGGCCCCGGAAGGCGTCGCCTTCCGGGGCCCGGACCCTCGCGTGCTAACCGTCGGAGCGGTTCCGCTCCGGCGCGGCCTGGGTGTCACCGGCCGCGGGGTCGGCTGCCACCGGAGCGGGCTCCTGCCCGGCACCCGTGGTCCCTCCGGCCTCCTCGGCGCCCGCGGGCTCGGCGGCCACCGTGGCCCCCGCGGTCCCGGCGGTGCCCACGGCCTCGACCGCCTCCTCCACGGCTCCCTCGGCGGGCCCCTCCACCGGCTCCACCGCGGGGTTGCCCCGACCGCGCAGCAGCACCCACGCCTGCGCGGCGGCCGACAGGACGATCACCACGGCGATGACGCTGGTCAGGTGCATGCCGTCGGTGAACGCCGTCCGCGCGGCGAGCATCAGCGCGTCGCCCGCGGTGCCGCCCACCTCGGCGGCGGCGTTCGCGGCCCCGCCCAGGGTCTCCCGGGCGGCGTCCACGGCCCCCGAGGGCACGCCCTCCACGGCGGTCAGGTTCGCCCGGTAGGACGCGGTCAGCACACTGCCCAGCAGCGCGACGCCCAGCGCCGCGCCCAGCTCGTAGGCGGTCTCGGAGATCGCCGAGGCCGCGCCCGCGCGCTGGGGAGGTGCCGCCGCCATGATCGCGCCGTTGGTCAGGGTCTCGGCGAACCCGGAGCCGGTGGCGATCAGCGCGAAGCCCGCCGTCACGAGCGCCACGCCGGTCACCACGTTGCCCTGCGGTGCGAAGACCAGGACCGCGAACCCGGTCGCGGTCACCAGCAGGGAACCGCCGATCACCGTGGCCAGGCTCAGGTGGCGCGACAGCCGCACCGCCACCAGTCCGGCCAGCACCGACAGCACCAGGCCCGGCACCAGTACGAAACCGGCCCGCATCGGCGAGATGCCCAGCACCAGCTGGAGGTACTGCGTCAGGAAGAACAGCGACGACACCAGCGAGAACACGATCATCAGGTTGGTGGCCACCGCCACGCTGAACACGCGGTACCGGAACAGCCCCACGTCGATCAGCGGGTCGTCCAGGGCCTTCTGGCGTCGGACGAACAGGTAGCCCAGGCCGAGGCCGACCGCCAGGGACACGACCGGGACGACCGCCAGGCCCTCGGTGGCCAGGTTCTTGACGCCGTACACGACGGGCAGGATCGCGGCCATGGACAGGACCACGCTCAGCGGGTCCAGGCGGCCCGAGTCGGGGTTGCGCGATTCGCGCACCAGCAGCGGGACCAGCACCAGGATCAGCGCCATCACCGGCAGGTTGATCAGGAACACCGAGCCCCAGAAGAAGTGCTCCAGGAGCCAGCCGCCCAGGATCGGGCCGAGCGCCGCGCCGCCGGAGAACCCCGACGCCCACAGGGCGATGGCCAGCAGGCGCTGGCGCGGGTCCAGGAAGATGTTGCGCAGCAGCGACAGGGTCGAGGGCATCAGTGAGGCGCCCGCCAGGCCGAGCAGGGCGCGGGCCGCGATGAGCACCTCGGCGGTGGGTGAGAACGCGGCGAGCAGTGAGGCCGCGCCGAAGGCGGCCGAACCGATCATGAGCAGGCGCCGCCGGCCGATGCGGTCGCCGAGCGAGCCCATGGTGATCAGGAGTCCGGCCAGGACGAAGCCGTAGACGTCGACGATCCACAGCAGCTGGCCCGCGTCGGGCCGCAGCTGCTCGCTGAGCGCGGGGACGGCGAACCCGAGCACGGTGGAGTCGACCGAGATCAGGATCACCGGGAGGACCAGGACGGCGAGCGCGGTCCATTCGCGCGGGCCCGCGAGGGCGGGCGCCGCGCCGTCGCGGCCGCGCGCGCCGACGGTGCCGTTTCCGGTCTGGGCGGAACTCATCTTTCCTCGTTACGTGTCGCTTGTGTGCGCGCCGCACGGCTGTGAGGGCGCGTTCGGACCGGCGGGATGCGGAGGGCGAACGGCCGGGCGGAAGGACGGGAAGTCTGGTCGACCGGGGGCGTACTCCCGGGACTCTTCAACCGTCCAGACGGTACAGTACCGTCCAGCCGGTACAGTGTCAATCGTGAACGCTTCGAACACCCGCGACCGCATCCTCGACTCCCTACAGGACATCCTCGTCGGTGAGGGTTATTCCGCGGTGACCCTGGAGGCCGTGGCCCGTGACGCCGGGGTGTCCAAGGGAGGGCTGCTGTACCACTTCCCGTCCAAGGCCGCCATGCTCACCGGGCTCATCGAGCGCCTGCGCGTGCTGGCGGAGGAGGAGTTCCGGGAGGCCCTGGAGGGGGAGGAGGGCGTGGTCCGCGTCTTCCTGCGCACCTCGCTGCCGCGCAGCCCCGAGGAACGGGAGCTGTACTGGGCGGTCATCGCGGCCCTGCGCGGCCAGGAGGACATGCCCGAGGAGGCCGTCCGCACGGTCCAGGGCCTCTTCAGCCGCTGGGGCGACCTGCTGCACGAGGAGCTCACCGACCCGGTCCTGGCCGAGATCATCCTGCGCGCGGGCGACGGACTGTACATGGCGGCGATCGCCGGGCTGCCCCAGCCCGACCCGGCGCTGACGCAGCGGATGATCGACCGCCTGGTGGAGGCCTCCGACAAGGTGCGCCGCGAGCGCTGAGCGTCCGCGGTCCGGGCCGGTCGCCCGCCTCCGCATCCCGCCGCCGAACCGGTCCGCGTCGCCGCGTTCCGGCCGGGCGGGCGCGTGCGGCGCGAACCGGGTGTTCGCGGCTCCGGGGGTCCGGCCCCGCTCCCGGCGGGCGCGTCCCGGCGCGTGTCCCTTCGGACATGCGTGTCCCCCGGTCGGGCGCGGGACCGCCGCTCCCGGGAGGGACCGGCCCGGTTCAGACCCGGTACTCGAACATCTGGACCTCGGTGCCGCCCACCGGCACCCGTTCGACCGGGGTGAACCCCTGCCCCTCGTAGTAGCGCACCAGGGCCCCGTCCCCGCCCGCCCAGCAGTCCACCCGCACCAGCCCGACTCCGCGCTCGCGCGCCCGCCTGCGGGCGAAGGAGAGCAGCTTGCCGCCCACGTCGCGCCCGGAGTAGGCGCGCGAGACCAGCAGCAGGTGGACGTAGAGCTCGCGTTCGCGCACCCGAGGCGCGTAGCCGGGAGCCCGTTCGGTGACGGTGAGGAACCCGGCCGTGCCGTCTCCGACCTCGGCCACCCACAGGCCCTCGGCGACCAGCTCCCTCACGCGCTCGACCCGTCGGGGATCCTGTGACCAGGGGCGGTCGCCCCACTGCGCGGAGCGCCCGTGCTCGACCAGCCACGCCACGGTGGTGTCGAAGGTCTCCAGTACCGCTGACAGGTCCGCTGGTCCGCCCTGGCGCAGCCTCAAGTGTCCGCCTCACACGTCGGGGAACAAACACGACCAGTGCACGTTAACCGGTCGCCCGTCCGCCGGGCACCCCGGTTCCCCGAAGGGAGAAAGAGGGTTCGGCGGCGCGGCGGGTAGGCGGTTCCACAGACGGGGCCGTGGCACCCCGGGCGCCGCTGCGGGACAATGGCGGAACCCCGCCGGGGGAGCGCGGGGCCCGTGAGCCGCACGTCCGCCCGGTGGCGGCCGGTCGCCTCCACGGGCGGCCGGCACGGGGTTCCCGCCGCGTCGCGGGACGCCCGGCCCCTCGCCGGGCGGAAGAGGAGGAGGTCAGGATGTGGCGCTGTTCACGTGCTTCCGATCATGGTTTACTTCCCAGTAACTTCGTTGCCGCAGCCGGTACCCGTGTTCGTGGGGTGCCCGCCCACCCCGCGAGGTGAAGTGTGCACTACCTCAAGGTGTGGGGCGCGCCGTGTCGACCGGGACAGCGCCCTCCACGAGACTGTTGCAGCCTCGCCGGGGTGTCCACGGGGTGAGAACACGCAGACGGGAAAGCGGGGGGCGCATGCACAGGCTCACCAACCAGGTAAGGCCTTACGCCTGGGGAGCGCGCACGGCCATCCCGCGGCTGCTGGGCGCCGAACCCGACGGCACGCCCCAGGCCGAACTGTGGCTGGGGGCCCACCACGGCGCGCCCAGCACGGCGCACTGCGAGGACGGCCCGCGCCCCCTGCCCGGCCTCATCGCCGACAACCCCGACCGCGTCCTGGGGCGGCGCACCGCCGAGCGCTTCGGCGGGCGGCTGCCCTTCCTCCTCAAGGTCCTGGCCGCCGAGGCGCCCCTGTCCCTCCAGGTCCACCCCGACGCCGTCCGCGCCCGCGCCGGGTTCGAGGCCGAGGAACGCGCGGGCATCCCCCTGGACGCCCCGCACCGCAACTACCGCGACCCCCACCACAAGCCCGAACTCCTCCTGGCCCTGGAGCCCTTCGAGGCGCTGTGCGGCTTCCGTGAACCCGCCGCCGCCCACGCCGACCTGCACGGACTCACCTGCGAACTGGCCGTGGCGCTGCGCGGCGACCTCGCCCTGACCGACGCCGGAACCGCGCTGCGCGGCGCCCTCACCCGCCTGCTCACCCTCTCCGAGGACGAGCGCGCCCGGCTGCTGGACGACTTCGTGCGCGAGTGGTCGGACTCCGGCCCGCGCGGATCCCACGGCGCCATCGTCGCCGACCTGGCCGAGCGCTACCCGGGCGACCCCGGCGCGGTGGCCGCCCTGCTGCTCAACCGGGTCACGCTCTGGCCGGGCCAGGCCCTGTTCCTGCCCGCGGGGAACATGCACGCCTACCTCCAGGGCACCGCGGTCGAGGTGATGGCCAGCTCCGACAACGTGCTGCGCGCCGGGCTGACCGGCAAGCACGTGGACGCGCCCGAACTGCTGGACGTGGTGGACTTCTCGGTGCTGCCCATCCCCTACGCCAGGCCCGGGGTCTGCGAGGGGCGCCGGGAGTTCCGCACGGCCGCTCCTGAGTTCGCGCTGCACGAGATCGGCCCCGGCCGCATCACCGCCCACCTGCCGGGGGAGGGGCCGACCGTGCTGCTCGCCCTGCACGGGCAGGTGGAGTTGGTCGCCGAGGTCGGTCAGGGGATGACCCTCCAGCGCGGGGAGTCGGTGTTCGTGCAGGCCGACAGCGGACCGATCAAGGTCGAGGGCCACGGCCACGTCATCGCCGCCACCGTCGGCGATATCTGAGACCTGGGCCTGCGGACCCGAGACCGTACACCCGAGATCCCACAGCCGAGACCGGGCGTTCGAGACCCCACACCAGAGATCCAAGACCCGAGACCTCACACCCCAGACTCCACACCAGAGATCCGGAATCCGAGGTTCCACGCCCGAGGCCCGGGATCCGAGGCCCGGGACCCGACTCCCCGGACCTGAGACCCGCAGCCCGAGTTTCTCGACCCGAGACCCCAGACCCGGCTTCCCACACCTGGGTTCCGAGACCCGAGGCTCCGGGCCTGAGAACCGAGGCCCGGTTTCCCGGGCCCCAGAATCCGGACCCCGGGTTCCAGAGCCCAACCCCCGGTCTCCAGACCTCAGACTCCAGATCCCAGGCTCCAGGCCCCAGCCTCCAGATCTCACATTCCAGGGCCCGGACTCCGGAACTCAGGCCCGGGGCCGCGTCAGGGCAACGCGAGCGCGTCACAGAGCACCCGGGCGGGACGTCCGTTTTGCTCCAGGAGGTTCCCGCGCACCGATAGCCTGGGCCCCTCTGTTCACTGTGACCACACGAGGGGTACCACCATGGCGCTTGAGCGTCCCGAGATCGACTTCATCGAGGGCCCGCCGCCCGCCGAGCTGGAGGTCACCGACATCCAGGTCGGTGAAGGCGCCCAGGCGGGCCACGGCAGCACCGTCCAGGTCCACTACGTGGGTGTGGCCTTCTCCAGCGGCGAGGAGTTCGACGCGAGCTGGAACCGCGGCACCCCGCTGAGCTTCCGCCTCGGCGCGCGCCAGGTCATCGCGGGCTGGGACCAGGGCGTCCTGGGCATGCGCGTGGGCGGCCGCCGCAAGCTGGTCATCCCGCCGCACCTGGCCTACGGCGAGCGCGGCGCCCCCGGCGCCATCGCGCCGAACGAGACCCTGATCTTCGTCTGCGACCTGGTCGGCGTCAGCTAGGGCCGTCGCGCCTGGCGTCCGTGCCTGCTGTGACGCCCGGGCCCGCCGGGACTCCCTGCGTCTGCCGGGGCTCTCAGTACCCGCCGGGGTTTCCTGCTCCAGCCGGGGATGATCCTGCTCCCAGCGCCGCCCTCGGCGCTGACGGCGGTGCCAGGAGCAAGGTCACGGCGGGCCGGAGCCCCGTGCGCCGCACCGGACGCCCCCGCGGCGACCGGTCGGGACACGTGCCCGCGCCGGTCAGGGGCGCATACCCGCTCCGGTCGGGCAGACGTGTCCGGTCCGGGCACACGCGTACGGAAACCGCACCGGACGCCCCCCACGGCGACGGGTCGGGGCACGTATCCGCTCCGGCCGGGGGTACGTACCCGGCCCGACCGGGGCGGAGGCGCCCGGTCCGGGCACACGCGTGCGGAAGGGGCCCGTGCCGCGCTCCCACGTGCGGCACGAGCCCCTCGTCCCGCCGCTAGCCCAGGGTTGCGCCCACCTTGACGTGGCCCTTGAGCAGGTCGCGGGCGATCGTGCGGCGCTGGATCTCGTCCGTGCCCTCGAAGATGCGCAGCAGCCGCACGTCGCGGTAGAAGCGCTCGATGGGCAGCTCACGGGTGTAGCCCATGCCGCCGTGGATCTGCATCACGCGGTCGACGATCTCGTTGGCCTTCACACCGCCGAAGAGCTTGGCGATGGACTGGGCGTGCCGCGAGTCCCGGCCCACCGACACCTGCCACGCGGCGTGCAGCACCAGCAGGCGCAGCGCCTCGATCTCGGTCTGGGAGTCGGCGATCATCCACTGGATGGCCTGCCGGTCGGCGATGGGCGCCCCGAAGGTCTCGCGGGTGCGCGAGTACTCGATCGCCATGTCCAGCAGGCGCTCGCAGCCGCCGAGTGCGCGGGCGGGCAGCAGGTAGCGGCCCTTGCCGATCCACTTCATGGCCAGCTCGAAGCCGCGGCCCT
The DNA here is from genome assembly GCF_000381685.1 of Nocardiopsis sp. CNS-639. Lineage (NCBI taxonomy): Bacteria > Bacillati > Actinomycetota > Actinomycetes > Streptosporangiales > Nocardiopsidaceae > Nocardiopsis > Nocardiopsis sp. CNS-639. The sequence goes on along the minus strand of NZ_KB906869.1, from coordinate 129,540 downwards.
CCTCGCCCAGGATGTTCTCGTGCGGCACGCGCACGTCCTGGAAGACCAGGGAGGCCGGGCGGCGCTCGCCCATGGTGTCGATGGGCTCGGAGGTCCAGCCCGCCTCGCGGTCGACCAGGAAGCAGGTCACGCCCCCGTCGGCGCCCCTGTCCGGGTCGGTGACCGCGAAGACCATGGCGAAGTCGGCCTCGTTGCCGCCGGTGATGAAGGTCTTCTCTCCGTTGACCACCCACGTGTCGCCGTCGCGGACCGCGCGCGTGCGGATGGCCTTGGCGTCGGAGCCCGCGCCGGGCTCGGTGATGGCGAAGCAGGAGCGGCGCTCACCGGCGATGGTGGGCAGCAGGTAGCGCTCCTTCTGCTCCTCGTTGGCGTGGTAGAGGATGTTGTCGGCCTCGCCGCCGAACTTGAAGGTCAGGAAGGTCCTGCCCAGTTCGATCTCGATGATCGCGGCGGTGACCGGGTCCAGGCCCATGCCGCCGTACTCCACCGGGGTCTCCACGCCCCAGAAGTCGGACTTGCGGGCCAGCTCGCGCAGCCGGGTGCGCTCCTCGGCGTTGAGGCCGGGCGGCTGCCCCTCGCGCTCGCGGCGCAGCACGTCGTTCTCCAGCGGCATCAGCTCCCGCTCGACGAAGGTCCGCACCCAGTCGCGGACGGCGCGCTGCTCATCGCTCAGTGAGAAATCGATCACGGCCTGTCTCCCCAGTAACCTAACGGCGTTCGGTTTGAGGGTACGGTCTTGCCCGGGGTGTGTGCAAGAGGTGCGGCCGAACGGGAGGAGACGGGTGCGGGGCCCGGTTCCGGCGGACGCCCGCACCGGGTCGCGCGGGGCCGGAGACCGGGCTCCCGGGTGCGCGGACACCGCCGAGGGGCCGCACACGGTGAGCCGACGTGCGATGATCGGGCCGGACGCCGGAGGGTCCGGTCCGTCCGCCGCAGTGGAGAAGGGGACCCCTCCGTGGCCCGACCCAAGACGCCTATCCTGAGCCGTCCGGGCATCCGCCGCGCGGCTCTCGCGCTCATCGACCGCGACGGGCTGGACGGCCTGTCCATGCGCAAGCTCGCCCAGGAGCTCGACGTGCAGGCGGCCTCCCTCTACAGCCACTACCGCACCAAGGAGGAGCTGCTCACCGAGGTCGCGGACGAGGTCACCTCGCGCATCGACGTCTCGGGGTTCGAGGGCGGGGACTGGCGCCGGGGCCTCACCGTCTGGGCGCGCTCCTACCGCGACGCCCTCGCCGAGCACCCCCACCTGCTGCCGGTGGTCTCCTCCGGGCCCGGGCGCCGCGAGGAGGCGCTGCGCCGCGCCGACGCGGTGCACGGCGGCCTGGTGGGCGCCGGATGGCCGCCCCGCTACGCCACGATGATCGGCGCCTCCACCAAGTACCTGGTCGTGGGGGCCGCCACCAACTCCTTCGCGCGCGGGTTCGACGACGACGTGCGCGTCTACCGGGACCGCTACCCGAACCTGTCCCAGGCCCACCGGCTGCCCGAGCACGCCGCCGAGATCGACGACGCGAGCTTCGAACTCGCGCTCTCGGCCTTCCTGGACGGGCTGACCGGCGTCTTCGACAAGGTCGGGAACCGGGACTGAGCGCGAGGGGCCCGGGGGCGGTTACCACCGCCCCCGGGCCCCTGGAACGCGTGCGCCTCAGCGCCGCTCGGAGGGCACCCGGTCCGTGTCGTCCTCCTGGGAGGGCGACCCCGTGTCCCCGGCGGCCGACGCGCCGCCGGTCGTTCCGTCGCCGTCGGTGTCCCCGCCGGTCCCGGCAGCCCCCTCACGCGGGTGGCGGCGCTCCAGGGAGGCGCCCTCCACGTCGATGTCGGGCAGGATCCGGTCGAGCCACCCGGGCAGCCACCACGCGGCGTTGCCCGCCAGGTGCATCAGCGCGGGGATCAGCGCCATGCGCACGACGAAGGCGTCGATGAGCACGCCGAAGGCGAGCGCGAAGCCGATCGAGCTGATCATGACGCTGTGCGAGAAGACGAACCCGCCGAACACCGAGATCATGATGATCGCGGCGGCGGTGACCACCGAGCGTCCGGCCCGGAAGCCCTGCACCACGGCCAGCCGCGAGGGCGAACCGTGCACGTAGGCCTCGCGCATGCCCGTGCCGATGAAGAGCATGTAGTCCATGGCCAGGCCGAACAGGATCCCGACCAGCAGCGTGGGCAGGAAGTTCAGCACCGGTCCGGTGTTCTCCAGCCCGAAGAGGCCGCCCAGCCAGCCCCACTGGTAGACGGCGACCACGCCGCCCAGCGCCGCGAAGAAGGACAGGATGAACCCGAGCGTGGCCACGACCGGCACGAAGATCGACCGGAACACCAGCAGCAGGATCACCAGGGACAGGCCCACGACCACCGCGAGGTAGGTCGGCAGCGCGTCGCTCAGCGTCTCGGAGATGTCGATGTTGCCGCTGGCCATGCCCGCGACGCCCAGCGGACCGGTGCCCTCGACCGGCTCCATCGCGCGCAGGGTGTGCACGAGCTGCTCGGTGGAGGCGCTGGCCGGGCCCTCGACGGGCACGACCTGGAAGATCGCCAGGGTGTGGTCCTCGGAGACGCCGACGGGCGCCACCGCCGCCACGTCGTCGTGGGAGTAGATCTCCTCGGCGACCAGCGCCTGCTCCTCCTCGGCGTTGCGCTCCGCGGACTCCTCGTCGGGTCCGCCGGTCAGCTCAGCCACGACCAGGAGTGTGCCGTTCTGCCCCGCGCCGAAGTTCTCCTCCACGGCGGTGAAGGCCTGGTACTGGGTGGAGTCGGTGGGCTCGGAGGAGCCGTCGGGCATGCCCAGGCGCAGGTCCAGCGCGGGCAGGGCGACCACGCCCAGGGCGATCACGGCCACCGCGGCCTGGGCCAGCGCGCGGCCGGTCGACATCGGCTTGACCTGCTCCGCCTCGTGCGCGCCCCGGCCGGTGGCGGAGGCGCTCTCGGCGAGGCGGGCGCGCTCGCGGCGCGACAGGATGCGCGCGCCCACCAGCGACAGCAGCGCCGGAACGAGCGTGATCGCGATGAACACGGCGATGGCGATGGAGACGGCGGCCACGCTGCCCATCAGGCCCAGGAACCCGATCCCGGTCAGGTTCAGGCCCAGCAGCGCGATGAGCACGGTCGTGCCCGCGAAGACCACGGCGTTGCCCGCGGTCCCGTTGGCCAGACCGATGGACGCACCGACGTCGACGCCCTGCTTGAGCTGGCGGCGGTGCCGGTTGATGATGAACAGCGCGTAGTCGATACCGACGGCCAGGCCCAGCATCAGACCCAGGATCGGTGTCACCGAGGCCATCTCCAGCACCCCGGACAGCGACATCGCGATCAGGGTGGCCACACCGACGCCGACGAGCGCGGTCAGGATCGGCAGGCCCGCGCCCACCAGGGTGCCCAGCATGACCACCAGGACCACACCGGCCACGATCACGCCGATCACCTCGGCGGTGCTGACCAGGGAGGGCATGGTCATGGCCATGTCGTTGCCGAAGTCGACCGTGGTGCCGGGCACGGGGTCGCTCTCGAAGACCTCCATGACGGCGTCGCGGGTCTCCGGGGTGATCTCCGTCTGGCTGTCGGTGAAGGCGACGCGGACCAGGGCGGTGTCGCCGTCCTCGGAGACCGAGCGGATCTCGGAGGCCATCTCCAGCGTGGCCTCGCCCCGTTCCAGCTCCTCCAGGCCCGCCTCCAGCTCCTCGCGGTTCTGGTCGATCACGACCTGTTCGGCGTCGAGCCCGGGGCCGACCTGGTCGATCATCCCGGCGGCCTCGGCCTGCTCGCGGCCCGCGTCGAGCTCGGCCTGACCGGCTTCGAGCTCCTCCAGGCCGCTCTCCAGCTCGTCGCGGCCCTCCTCCAGCTCCTGCTGCTGGTCGGCGCGCTGCTCCTCGGTGGCGAACGGGTCGATCACGTCCTCCACGCCGGAGAGACCGGCGGCCTGCTCGGCCCGGTCGGCTATCGCCTCCTGCTGCTCCCGGGTGAAGTCCGAGCCGTCCTCGGTCTGGTAGACGACGGTGCCCGCGCCGCCGCCCATCCCGGAGAACTCCTGCGACAGGAGCTGTTCCACCTCGTCGGTGGGCGTCCCGGGGATGGAGAAGCTGTCCTCCAGCTCGCCCGAGAAGAGGAAGAAGGCGGTGCCGGAGGCCACCAGGAGGGCCAGCCAGACCGCGATGACGGTTCGGGCGCGACGTGCGCACGCACGCCCGAGTCTGTAGAGAAATTCAGCCATGGTTCCTGCAAACGGAGTGGGTGGGAGGGAGCGCGTGTGCGCTCAGGAGGTGGGTGATCCGGCGTTCCCGTAGCCGTCACGGGTCACGGCGAGCATGCGGTCCAGCAGATCGGCCCAGACCCGGCGGGAGTCGTCGTTGTCGACCCCTCCGGTGGTCTGTTCCCAGCGCTGGACCGTGATCGTGCCGCCGCTGATGACCGCGCCGCACATGAGGTCGACCACGAGCGGGTCGGCGTGCGGGTGGCGGCGCGTCATGATGGCCGCCAGGCGGACGCTCACGTCGTTGATGGCCCGCTCGAACAGCGCGGCCTGGCTCGGGGCGGGTTCGTTCCCCTGCTGCCGGAGAAGGCGCTTGAGCCGGGTGACCGGGGTGACCAGGTCGGTCCGGCGGATCGCCGCCGCGAACTCGTCGAACATGTTGCCCGCCCGGCCGCCGGTGACGGCGGGGAGGTTGGCCTCGATGCTGTCGACGATCGCCTCCAGCATCTCGCCGAACACCTCCAGGACGATGTCGTCCAGGGACCTGAAGTGGTTGAACACGGTTCTTCGGGAGACGTCGGCCCGTTCGGAGAGCTGGTCGACGGTGAAGCCGGTGTCCCCGCGTTCGGTCATCAGCGCGGTGGCCGCGTCCACGATGGCGCGGCGGTGGCGCGACTTCAGTGCCTCACGCCGGTCGCGTGCGGGCGGTTCGTGCTGATTGTCCACGTCTCCACGGTACGGAGGTGGTTGCACCAAGTGCAACGAAGCACTGAGTGCACCCAGTCACACTCGGGGTGCGGGCTCGCGCCGGCCGTGGGGGTCGGCGGGGGCGGTGTCCCGTGGTGCCGGTGGGGCCGCCGGTGCCGCCGGAGGAGGGGCCGGACCGGTGGGGTGGACGGCCGTTCCCACCGGGAGGGGCGGCCCCCGTGGCGGGAGGACCGCGCCACGAGGCAGGAGGTCCGTCCCGCCGGTGGGAGGACGGTCCCGACAGGAGCGGCCCGCACGCGAGAGGGCGGCCGTGCGGCCCCCGTCCCGGGCCGCACGTCCGCCGGTCCCTCAGGAGCCCGTGGGCTTGGTCTCGGCGTTGCCCTCGATCGCCGAGCGCTCCAGGCGGTCCAACCAGCCGCCGCGCTCCGGCACGGTCTGGAGCGCGACCTCCCGGCCGTACCGGATCCGGGTGAAGGTCTCCGGGAGCCGCGCCTCCAGCCTCCGGTAGGCGACGCGGCCCAGCAGCCAGGCCACGAACCCCCCGTTGAGCACACCCACCGGCACCGCCAGCCACGGCAGCCCCCACAGCGACAGGAACACGGCGGCCAGCACCGAGGGCGTGCACAGCACCGGCAGCGCCGCGAGCGCGATCCACACCTGCACCGTGTTGTCGCCGGAGTCGTTGGCGTCCACCCGCAGCTGCGGGTCCACACCGGGGGAGAGCGCCACCACCGACAGCAGCAGCGCCAGCCCGCTGCCCACCCCGAAGAACGCCGCCAGCCCCGTGAGCACCAGCGGCCACGCCCAGTGGGCTCCGGTGGCCGCGATGAACGCCGCGCTCAGCACGGTCGCGGCCGGGGCGATCAGCAGCAGGATCGCGATCTGGCGGCCGCGCACGTCCGCACGCAGCGTGTCCCGGTCCTGGCCGACCACCGACAACCACAGCGCCGTGCCGTCGTGCCCGTACATGTTCGAGGTGGACAGCGCCATGACGAAGGCCGCGATCACCCCCGCGAACGGGGAGAAGAACGCGTACAGGTCGGTGGGCCAGGCCAGCAGGCCCATGAACAGCGCCGCCCACAGCGACGCCCGCAGCTCCAGGCCCCGCCACGGGTCGCGCCACCACTGGCGCAGCTCCCTGGCGACCACCGCGCCCAGCGGGGAGTCCGGCAGCAGCGCGAACGCCCGGCGCGTGAGCGCACCGCCCCCGGGGCCGCGGCGCCGCCGAACCCCGCGCGCCGCGACCCGGGGCGCCAGCAGCACACAGGTCACCGTCACCATCGCCGCCGTGAGCAGGGCGAACCCGCCCAGCCAGGCCGCGGCCGCAAGCCAGGAACCGGCCGCGGCGGCCTGCACGGCCAGCACCGGCCACGAGGTCGGCAGCGCCGCCAGCACGGTGCCCACCACGCCCTCGCCCAGACCGTTCTCGCGCAGGCTCAGCGTCGCCTGGAACGCGGGCTGCACCGCGATCCACCCGAAGAAGAGCCCGGCCAGGATCAGCCCCCACTGCACCGACGCGATCTCCATGCCCAGCCGCGAGTGCATGGCCGCGCCCAGCGCCCGGAACACCAGCCGGGACAGCGTCACCACGAACACCCACAGCACCAGGACCCCCGGCACCGCCACCACCAGCGCGGACGGGTCCAGCGCCAGCGCGTGCCACACGAGCGCGCCCAGCGCCAGCAGAGTGACGGCGGGACCGACGTCCACGAACATCGTCACCAGCAGCAGGGCGCCCACCCGGTGCCGGTCCAGGGGCAGCAGCGCGAAGTACTGCGAGCGCAGCACACCCGTGCCGTTGGCGACGGTGGGGCCGAGCATCCAGCCCACCGCCCACACCGCGAACGCCAGGCAGAGCAGGTCCGCGCGCACTCCGTCCGAGGCCGCCGCCACCGCCAGGTACCAGGTCAGCGCGGTCCCGCCGACGACCAGGACGATCCCGAACAGCCGCATCCCCGTCACCGAGTGCCGCAGCAGGGTGAACTTCAACCGGATCAGGAGGCCAGCCACGCCAGCTCACCCTCCTCCATCTCGCGTGCGCCCACCAGCCGCACGAAGGTGTCCTCCAGGGTGGTGTCCACGCCGCGCACCTCCTCCAGCGCCCCGTCGGCCAGTACCCGGCCGCGGGCGATGATGGCCACCCGGTCGGTGAGCTGCTCCACCAGCGCCATCACGTGGCTGGAGATCACCACCGTGCCGCCGCCGTCGGTGAACCTGCGCAGGATCGCGGTCAGCACCCGCGCCGAGACCGGATCCACGGCCTCGTAGGGCTCGTCCAGGACCAGGACCTTGGGCGCGTGCAGCAGCGCCGTGGCCAGCCCGATCTTCTTGCGCATGCCGGTGGAGTACTCCGCCACCAGCACCCCGTCCCCCTCGGCCCGGTCCAGCTCCAGCACCCGCAGCAGCTCCTCGGCGCGCGCCCGCGTCACCTCCCGGCCCAGTCCGCGCAGCTGCCCCCAGTAGTTCAGCAGTTCCCCGCCGGTCAGCCGCTCGGGCAGGGCCAGTCCGTCGGGCAGCACGCCGAGCAGGCGCTTGGCCCCGACCGGGTCCGCCCACACGTCCACGCCCAGCACCCGGGCCGTCCCGGCGTCGGGGCGCAGCAGCCCCACCGCCATGGACAGCGAGGTGGTCTTGCCCGCCCCGTTGGGGCCGACCAGCCCGAGCATGGCTCCCCGCGGCACGGACAGGCTCACCCCGTCCGCCGCCGTCGTGCCGTTGAAGACCTTGGTCAGCCCGTCCATCTCCAGGGCGGGCGCGTTCTCGCTCATACCGCCACCCTCCCCGCGTTCCCGTTCCGGGCGCATCCGCCGAACGGTCACGGCCGCCTGTCCGGTCGGCCAGGTCCGCGCCGGTGCGGCGGCCCGTCGGCCGAGGCGGCGCGGGTGCGGCCGCCCTACCCTTGGCGTGAGGGAGGGGAGCCACGTGGACACGACACCGGCCGCGGACGGCGGCACCGCGTCCGGCAGTGCGACCGGGGAGCGCCGGGGCCCGCGGGGGTGGGCGGCGGACGCCCTGCTCTTCCTCGTCGCCGGGCTGGTGTGGGCCTACTACGTCCTGGCCTACAGCGTGGGCCTGCACCCGTACGTGCCCTCCTGGCTCGTCCTCCCGGACCTCGCCCTGGGCGCGGTCGGCTGCCTCGCGCTGTGGTGGCGCCGCGGCCACCCCCTGGGCGTGGCCGTCCTGCTGTGCCTGGTCCAGAGCGTGTCCAGTTCGGTGACCGCAGCCCTGGTCGTCGCCCTGTTCAACCTCGCCGTCCGCCGACCCTGGCGGCAGGCCGTGGTGACGGCGATGGCGAGCCTCATCCTGGGCCTGCCCTGGATCGTCATGGTCCCGCCCACCCGCGGCGACAGCGTCGTCGTCCTGATCATCGCCACACTGCTCTTCACGGGCAGTATCGGCTGGGGTGTGGCCATCCGGACCCGGAGCCAGCTCATCGAGCGGCTGCGCGAGGACGTGCGGCGCGAACGCGAGGACCGGGGGCGGCGCCTGGCCGCGGCCCGGACCGAGGAGCGCCAGCGCATCGCCCGCGAGATGCACGACGTGGTCGCCCACCGCATGTCGCTGCTGTCGGTGCACGCCGGTGCGCTCGCCTACCGGACCGAGCGCGCGGAGCGGGGCGAGGCGCCGCCGCTGGAGAACGCCGAACTCGGCGCGGCCGTGCGCGTCATCCGCGACAACGCCCACCAGGCGCTGGAGGAACTGGGCGGCGTCCTGTCGGTGTTGCGCGCGGCCGACACCGCCCCGGGGGAGGAGGGCGACCACGCGGGCACCGCCGCGCCCCAGCCGCCCGCCCTGGCCGAGGTGACCCGTCTGGTGGAGGAGGCGGTCCGGGCGGGGCAGCGCGTGCGGTCCGTCCACGACGTTCCCGAAGGAGCCGAACCGCCCGGCCAGGTGCGCCGCACCGCCTACCGGCTGGTCCAGGAGGGGCTGACCAACACCCGCAAGCACGCGCCCGGGGCCCGGGTGGACGTGCGGATCAGCGGTGCCCCCGGTCGCGGCCTGGAGGTGTCGGTGGTCAACCCGCTGCCGGTGGGGGTGGCGCCCGCCGAGATCCCCGGGGCCGGGGCGGGCCTGACCGGCCTGTCCGAGCGGGTCGCCCTGGACGGCGGAACCCTGCGCCACGGGCCCGAGGGCGGGGAGTTCCGCCTGCTGGCCGCGCTGCCCTGGCCCGAGACGACGGAGGTGCCATAGTGGTGCCCGTGAACACTCCCGTGCGCGTCCTGCTCGTGGACGACGACCCCCTCGTCCGCTCCGGTCTGCGGATCATGCTCAGCGGCGACGGGGACATCGAGGTCGTGGGCGAGGCCGGGGACGGCGCCGAGGTGCCCGTGGCGGTGGCCGAGCACCGACCCGACGTGGTGCTGATGGACGTGCGCATGCCCGGCACGGACGGGATCGCGGCGACCGAGGCGCTGCGCGGCGACGGGAGCGGGCCCCAGGTCCTGGTGCTCACCACCTTCGACGCCGACGCCACCGTGGTGCGGGCGCTGCGGGCCGGTGCCGCCGGGTACCTGCTCAAACACACCGCGCCGGAGAGAATCGTGGAGGCGGTGCGCCGTGCTGCGGCGGGCGAGCCGGTGCTCTCGCCCAGCGTGGCCCGCGCGCTCATGGACCGGGTGGCCGGAACCGATCCGGTGGAGCGCACCGAGGCGCCCTCGCGCCGCGAGCGCGCCCGGGAGCGGCTCGCGCTGCTCACCGAACGCGAGCGCGAGGTGGCCGAGGCGGTGACCGCGGGGCTGTCCAACGCCGAGATCGCCGAGCGGCTGTACATGTCGATGGGCACCGTGAAGGCGCACGTGTCCAGCGCGCTGACCAAGCTGGACCTGTCCGGGCGGGTGCAGCTGGCGCTGCTCACCCACGACGCCCGCACTCCCGACTGACGTGGTACGGATGAGCCCCGTGGGGAAGTGATGTTGGCAGTGCTGTCGGCCAGTTCGGCCAGTCAGGACGAGCAACGACGAGGGAGACGATTCCATGCCGCTCGAAGGCGAGTACGAGCCGAGTCCGACGGAGTGGGTGCGCAACCAGGTCGAGCAGATCGAGCGGTCCGGCGGGAGGGAGGGGATGACCCTGCGCGGGATGCGGGTCATCCTGCTCACCACGCGCGGGGCCAAGAGCGGGAAGCTGCGCAAGACGCCGCTGATGCGGGTGGAGCACGAGGGGCGCTACGCCGTCGTCGCCTCGCTCGGCGGTGCGCCCAAGCACCCCGTCTGGTACTTCAACGTCCTCGCCGAGCCCCACGTGGAGCTGCGGGACGGGACCGTGAACCAGGACATGGTGGCCCGCGAGGTCACGGGCGAGGAGAAGGCGGTCTGGTGGGAGCGCGCGGTGGCGGCGTTCCCGGACTACGCCGACTACCAGGAGAAGACCGATCGCGAGATCCCGGTCTTCGTACTGGAGCCCGTCGCCGAGAAGTGACGCGTCGTGAGGGCGGACCGGTCGGGGAAGGCGCCCCGGCCGGTCCGTTCGTGGTGGGGGCGTTCGCGCTCACGCCAGCCCGTGGGGGTCGGGGAGGGCGCGACCACACGTCCCCAACCCTCGAAAGCATGAAAACCAGGACCTTGTGAAAGCTGACGCGAGCGCCACCGCTCGAAGGTTGGTCCCAAGCCCCTCGATTCGGTCGTCAGTCCGCGCTCTGTGCCCGCTGGGAAAACGGTGAAGCAGGAACAAGGGGAATTCTGTGCCCTGGTGTCTCGGATTGGATTACGGAAAGCCGGAAACCGCACGAAACTTCCTTAACCTGGCCTTCCGTCTCCGGTTTCGACCTTGACCCCGCGGCGCCCGGACCCCGTTGGTAGCGTTGTGGTCCGGGTCCCGGCCGGGACGGTGGAAGTGTTCGACGAGGAGGGCGGCCCCCATGGCGAAAGAACGCGTGATCTGGGCGAAGAAGCTTCCCGAGGTCTACAGCAAGCTGGACGAGATCGACAAGGTCATCTCCGGGCACCTGGACGGCGCCCTGCTGGAACTGGTCAAGCTGCGCGCCTCGGTGCTCAACGGGTGCTCCTTCTGCATCGACCTGCACACCCAGCGCGCCCTGGAGGCGGGGGAGTCCCAGCAGCGGCTCTTCCTGGTGTCCGCCTGGTACGAGGCCGGTGAGATCTTCACCGACGCCGAGCGGGCCGCTCTGGCGCTCACCGACGAGATCACCCGCCTGGGCGAGCACGGGGTGTCCGACGAGGCCTACGAGGGCGCCGCCGAGCACTTCGAGGACCAGGAGTTGGCCGCGCTCATCGCCGGCATCGCCATGATGAACCTCTACAACCGGCTGGCCGTCACCAGCCACCTGCACCCGCGCAAGCGCTGAGCCCGCCCCCGCTCCGGGCCGCCGACCCCTCGGCGCCCGGAGCGGGCACCCGTTCCCTGGGTGGGGACGAGTGCACCCGACCCCCCGTCGGCCGTGCACGGAGACCCCGGACCCAGGAGCGCCCATGCCCTCCACCGGACGAACTCCGGCGCCGGATCGTCCGGGAGCGCCACGCCGACGTCCCGGCGGAGCTGTACCGCGACTGACTCCGGGTCCGGTCAGTCGGCCTCCCGCAGGCGGTCCAGTTCGGCGCCGATCGCCTCGCGCAGCACGTCGTGCCGCGGGCCGAGCGCGTGCCGCGGGTCGGTCCACCTGTCCCGCGGGTGGAGCCACACCGGTCTGCCCACCGGGTCGGGCGGCTCCCAGTCGAACCGCGGCCACACGTGCGCGTGCAGGAACGCGTCGGTGTTGCCCAGGATCTCCAGGTTGACCCGCCGGAACGCCGGGTCGCGGCGTCGGCAGACCAGCTCGACCGCCTCACCGAGCCGTTCCATGCCGGACAGGAACGCCAGCCGTTCGGGTCGGGGCAGGTCCGTCAGCCTCCCCGCCTCCGGGCGGTCCGTGAGCAGCACCGAGTACCCCGGCAGGAACTGGACGTCCCCGATCGCCGCGAAGCCCGCGTCCAGGCGCCGCAGCACGGTGGGGTCGGCGCCCCGCAGCGCGCTCCCGATCCGGTCCGCCCGCCAGCCGTCGTCCATGCCCGGAACCTGTCCGGCCGGGACCCGAGCGCGGACGCCGGGCCCCGGCGGGCGACGCCTCAGGCGCGCACCCCGATGGCGTTGGCGCCCCGTGACAGCTCCGGAAGCTGGGACAGCAGCTCCTCGGGGCTGGTCCTGTCGCTGGTGGTCACCAGGTTGACGGCGCCCAGGGTCTCGCCCTCGGAGTCGTACAGCAGCCGGGTCAGGCTGAGGGCGCCGGGCTCCCGCTCGGACTCGGCGAGGTGGTAGCCGACCTCCCGGATCCGCTCGATCTGCGCCCGGAGGTCGGCGGCGTCCTGGGTCCTGCCCGAGGCCAGGCGCACCTCGGCGTGGTCGGCGAGGTAGGCGTCGAGCTCCCGGTCGTCCCAGTCGCTGAGCAGCACCTTGCCGCCGCCGATGTAGAGGGGTACCCGGCGCCCGATGGGGAACTGGTAGCGCAGCGGGTCGGCTCCGTCCACGCGCGCGATGAGGATGCGCTCCTGTCCCGAGCGCACGTAGACCGACGAGGTCAGACCGGTCGTGGCCGACAGTTCGGTGAGGATCGGCGTCGCGACGCTGCAGAGGCGGTCGTTGACGACGAAGGAGTGCGCCAGGGACAGCACCACCGGCCCGAGCGAGTAGCCCAGGCGCTCCTGTTGGACGTATCCGCGCCGTACGAGCTGGTTGACGGTGCGCTGCGTCGTGGCGAGGTGGAGCCCGCTCTCCCGCGCGATGTCGCTGAGCCGCAGGGGGCCGCGCGCCCGCTCCAGGCACTCCAGCACGTCCAGAGCCCGGTCCAGGGTGCGTCCCTGGTTGCCACCCCCAGCCGTCGCTCCCATCCGTGCCCTCGCCCGCCCTTCCGTCGTCGTTCGCCCTGTCCCGGGAGAGGGCCGATGTGCCCGTCCCCAAGGCGATGCGCGCAGCGCCGCCCTCCCCTCAACGTAGCGGACGGGTTTCCGGCAGGTTGACACCGCGAAGCGTCGCAGGTCACACTCACTATCAACAGGCAACAGGAACTATCACTCAATGATAGAGGGTGGGATCATGAAGGTCGCGGTGCTCGGGCTCGGAGAAGCCGGTGCCATCTACGCCGGCGCGTTCGCGGCCGCCGGTTGGCAGACCGTCGGCTACGACCCCTCGCCGGAGGCGCGGACGCCCGAGGGGGTGGCGCGGGCCGCCTCGACCGGCGAGGCGGTCGCCGACGCCGACCTGGTCCTCAGCCTCACCACGGCCGCGTACGCGGTGACCGCGGCCGAGGACGCACGGCCGGTGCTGCGCCGGGACGCGGTGTACGTGGACCTCAACGCCGCCGCCCCGGCGACCAAGACCGAGGTGGAGGCGGCCCTGGGGGAATCCGCCCAGGTCGTGGACGGTGCGATCATCGGTTCGGTGCTCAGGTACGGTGCCGAGGTCAACGTCCTGCTCTCCGGCCCCGCCTCCGAGGCCGCCGCCCGGCTGCTCCGGGCGGTGGGCTCCGACGCCGAGCCCGTCGGCGGCGAGGTCGGGGCCGCGTCACGGCGCAAGCTGCTGCGCAGCGTCTTCATGAAGGGCCTGGGAGCCCTGATCACCGAGGCCGTGGACGCCGGGAGGGCCGCGGGGGAGGAGGCGTGGATGCGCACACAGGTCGCCGACGCGCTCGCCGACGGCACCTCAGCGCTGGAGCGCCTGGACAAGGGCACGCGCCTGCACGCCCTGCGCAGGGCGCACGAACTCCGCTCCAGCGTCGAACTCCTCGGTGAACTGGGCGTCGAGGCGCCGGTGAGCACCGGGGCCGCCGACCGCCACCTGTTCCTGGCGCGCTCGGGCGGGGAGGACGCGCGCGAGCTGGCCGACGCCTACGCCGGCGTCCCCACCGCAGCCATCGGCGACGGCCGCGACCGGCTGGGCTTCGTCTCCTCGCGCGTCCGCCCGGTCTGGCCCGGGGCGAGCGTCACCGGACGGGCGCTCACCGTCCTGACCCGCCCCGGCGACAACCGCGCCCTGCACCGGGCTCTGGCCCTCGCGCGGCCGGGGGACGTCCTGGTCGTGGACGGCGGGGGCGACACCTCACGCGCCCTGCTGGGCGAGCTCATCGCCGAACGCGCCCTCAACCGGGGCGTGCGCGGCATGGTGGTCGACGGCGCGGTCCGGGACGCCGACGAACTCCGCGACCTGGGCTTCCCCGTCTGGGCGGCCGGGATCTCGCCCGCCGGACCCTACAAGGACGGCCCCGGGCACGTGGGCCGGACGGTCTCGGTGGGCGGCGCGGTCTGCTCCACCGGGGACATCGTGGTCGCCGACGGCGACGGGGTGTTCTTCGTCCCCCGCCTGGAGGCGGAGCAGACCCTGAGCGCGGCCCGTGAGGTCGTCGCGGAGGAGGAGCGCCGCCGCGCCACCATCCGGGCGGAACGCCGGTGAGCGCCCGCCCCACCGACCCCCGGCCGTATCGGTCCCCCGACGCACCCGGCCGCCACCACTCCCCGACTCCCCTCCCGAAGGTCCACCCATGCCCATCGCACTCCTAGCCCTGGCGGCCTTCATCGCCGTGATCATCGTCTGGAACGTCGTGTTCAAACGGAACATGGGCGAGGCGATGCTGCTCGGACTGATCGTCACCGCGCTGTTCGCCGGGGCGCAGGCGCCCGCGTACCTGCTGCGGGGGCTGGTCGACGCCCTCACCCACGAGGTGCTCTACGCGGCCCTGGCCTTCGTGTTCATGGCCTACCTGATCGACGTCACGGGCCTGATCCAGCGGATCCTGGCCATCCTGAACTCCCTCTTCGGGCGCGTCCGCGGCGGCCCCGCCTTCATCGACACGGCCGGTTCCGCGGTCTTCGGCGCCCTGTCCGGGTCCAACTCCGCCAACACCGCCTCCAGCGGCTCCTTCACCGGCCCCTGGATGGTGCGCACGGGGTGGTCCCCCACCCGCGCCGCCACGGTGATGGCCGGCAACGGGGGGATGGGCGCGGCCCTGCCCCCCAGCGCCTCCATGGTCATCATGATCGGCTTCGCCGGGGGCATGGTCAGCACCGGCCAGGTCTACACGGGCCTGCTCGCGGCCGGGGCCTACCAGCTCCTGCTCAGGTTCGCCCTGATCGCGTACTTCGTGCGCAGGGACGGCATCCCCCAGGCCGACGCGACCGACCTGATGCCCCTGCGCGAGTCCCTGCGGCAGGGCGCGGGAGCCCTGACCATCTTCCTGGGCGCGCTCATCCCGATCGTGGTCACGGCGGGGCCCCTGGCCGACTACCTGGAGAACTCCACCCCGCTCGGCGGGGCCATGGGGGAGATCTCTCTGCTGATCTGGATCCCGATCCTGATCATCGTGTTCTCCCTCGTCGCCGGGCGCGACCGCCTGCCCCGGACCCCGCGGGACTGGTCGGCCCTGCTCGACGGCGCCCTGCCCAAGTTCGCCACCATCGGGGCCCTGCTGTTCTTCGCCATCGCGGCCAGCGAGATCCTGGCCCGCCTCGGGCTCGCGGAGGACGTCAACACCCTGCTGGAGAACCTGCCGGTCAACCGCTTCCTGCTGGTGGTGGCCGTCGGACTGGTGATCGCCCTGGTCGCCGGGCCGCTCTCCTCCACGGCCACCCTCACCGCGGTCGGACAGATCTCCTTCCTGGCGCTGGTGGGCGTGGGGATCGACCCGCTCCTGGCGGTGATCGCCATCCTGGTGTTCGCCTCCACCGAGGGGGCCTCGCCGCCCGCGTCCGGGTCGATCTTCGTGGCGGCCGGACTGACGGGCGCCCGGCCCGAGAGCACCTTCCTGCCGCTGATCGTCTACTACATGATCCCGATCTTCCTGATCGGCTGCCTCATCGGTTGGGGCGTCCTACCGGTCTTCGGAGGCTGAACATGACCACCATCAGATCCCGCGCCCTCCTCGTGGTGCGCACCCTGTTCAAGCTGGGCCTCGTCGTCTGCTTCCTCCTCGGCGTCCTGCTCGTCGCCGGTCAGCTGGCCGGGGTCATCGCGCAGCGGCCGGACTGGATCACGACCACCTCGGACCTGTTGTTCGTCCCCGCGGTCGCGGCCGCGGCGGCCTTCGGGGTCCTCGGGTTCCTGGCCAACTACCTCACCGAGGACGAGGGCGGGGGCGAGGACTGAGGCGTTCCGCGGGGGAGTGACCGACCCGCTGGGGGCGGTGGCCGAGGCCACCGCCCCCAGCCGTGTCCGCGGCGGCCTCCCCCCCGGGCGCGTGAAGGGGACCTCCCCCCGGTCCGACCACGGTCCCACCGCCGGCCGCGCACGGGCGCGGGCACGCGAAACCGCCCCCGTCCTGGGGAACGGGGGCGGCCCGGGAGGGGCTCTCAGTAGTTCTGCCCGGTGGTCTGCTGCGGCCCGGCCGTCTGCTGCGGCGAGCCGGTGCTCCCCTCCGGCGACTGCGCGGGCCTGGGCGCCGCGTGGGCGGCGTTGTACCCGCTCTGGTAGGCGCCCTCGTGGTGTTCGGTGCGCCCGGACTCACGCTCGCGGTCGGGCCAGCCGGCAGTCAGGCCGTAGATCACCAGCAGGTCCACGGCGATGGCCACCATCGACCACAGCGGCATCGCCATGACGAAGCCCAGCTGGGCGATGGCGTTCACCGAGGCGAGGATCAGGGCGAAGCCCCGGGCCCACGTGCTGCGGGACAGCACGGCCAGGCCGGCGACGATCAGCACCGCCCCCCACAGGCCCAGCAGCACGCCCCAGGAGGTGTAGCCCACCAGGAGCACGTCCGTGCTCTCCACGGCGTAGAACTCGGGGGTCAGGAGCGCCACCAGCCCCTGGATGACGTTGACCGCCCCGATGACGATCAGCAGTGTCGCGACGAAGAACTGCCAGCCGTTGGCTGCCTGCGTTCGCATGTTCACGGATCCTTCCCGGCCGTCCCCGCTGGCCTCTGCGCGGTCCGGGACGTGGGAACGGCCGCTCGGGTGTCCCTCTTGCGGATGCGCGATCCGCGCGCCTTGTCTTCATCATCCGACTCCTCGGGTCAGCGACACCCCACCCGTTCCTACGGATCGGGCAAAGCTCCCGGGCCTGCTACTCTAAAACTACGTAATTACGGAAAAGCATGTAAGGTGGAGGTGCGGTGGACAGGACGACGGAGGAGCGCCTGGCCGAGCTGGAGGCGCGGGTCAGCGCCTTGGAGGCGACCGGCGAACGCGCGACCGAGACACCCCGGGCGCAGGCGCTCGGAGACGTGTTCTTCGCGCTCAACGCCCTGCGGGAACGCGTCACCGGACACGGCGGCGTGGTCTTCGCGGGGATCGTCCGCGGCGGGGAGGGGGAGGAGGAGACGCTGGAGTGGCAGCAGGGGCTGCCGGTCGAGCGCCTGGAGGAGTCCGACTGGGCCCGCCACGCCGCCAGCCTCGACGCCCTGGGCAACCCCGTCCGGCTCCAGTTGCTACAGGCGGTCTGGAGGGGAACCGGGACCGTCGCCGCCCTGGCCGAGCGTTCCGACTTCGGCACGACCGGCCAGATCTACCACCACGTCAACCTGCTCGCCGCCGCCGGATGGCTCACCACCGTCCGGCGCGGCCACTACGCCATTCCACCGGAACGCGTCGTCCCCCTGCTCGCCATCCTCACGGCGGCCGGGGGAGCGCCCCAGTAAGGAGGGTTCCGTGAGAGCCAGAGGAAGAACTGTCGCGGTCGCCTGTGCGGCGGCCGTCCTGGTCGTGGTGCTCGGGGTCGCCGCACGGCCGCACACACCCGCCCTGTCCGCCGAGGAGTCCGGGGACCCCGGACTGCTCGACCGGGCGCGCCCGCTGCTGTCCGAGGGCGTGCGCGACCGCGTCAGTGTCGTCGAGGTCGACGGCGGACGGGTGAGCTTCGCCCACTTCGGCGCCGACGACGGCACCGACTACGAGATCGGCTCGGTCTCCAAGACCATGACCGGGATGCTGCTCGCCGTCGCCGTCGAACGCGGCGAGGTCACCGCGGACACCCGGCTCGGGGAGCTGGTCGAGCTGGACGGCGCCCCCGCCGCCGACGTCACCCTGGCCGAGCTGACCAGCCACCGCTCCGGGCTGCCCCGGCTCTCCACCCGCGTGCCCGACATGGTGCTCTCGATGGCGGCCTCCTACCTGGGCAACGACCCCTACCCCTACGACTACGACGACCTGGTCGCGCAGGTGGCCGCGGCGGAGCTGTCCGACCGCGGCGAGTCCCGCTACTCCAACATGGGCACCGCGATCCTGGGCCACGCCCTGGCCAACGCCGCCGGGACCGACTACGCCACCCTCCTGCGCGAGCGGCTGCTCGACCCCCTGGGCATGGACGACACGTCCCTGCCCGAATCCGGGGAGGACCTGCCCGAGGACGCGGCCCAGGGTTACACCGACAGGGGGCGCCGGGCCGACCCCTGGCTGGCCCACGCCTACGCTCCCACCGGGGGCGTGCGCTCCACCCCCGCCGACATGGCGCGCTTCGCCGGGGCGCTGCTGGAGGGCACCGCGCCGGGCACGGCGGCCCTGGAGCCGCGCTGGGACGGCGGGCCGGACCACCGGATCGGGTTCGCCTGGATCACGCAGGAGCACGGCGGTACCGAGGTCACCTGGCACAACGGCGGTACCGGGGGTTTCGCCTCCATGGTCGCACTGGACCGGGAGGGCGGGCGCGCGGTGCTGGCCTTCGGCAACACGACCACCGGACTGGAAGACGCCGTCCTGGAACTGCTGACGGAGGACGCCCGATGAGCGTGACGGACGTGCTGACCTACGCCGGGGCCGCGTTCCTCAACGGCATGTGCGTCGTGAGCGCGGTGGACGTCCTCCTGCGGGGCCGCGACCGGGGCGGGTTCCGCTTCGCGGACCGCTGGGACGTGCTGAACCGGACGGCCCACACGCTCTTCTTCCTGGTGCTCTCGCTGCTGCTGACCACGTGGGCGTCCTTCCCCGCGGTGGTCTGGTACCTGGACGTGGCCCTGAGCGCGGGGGCCGCCGCGGCCGCGGTGCTGTGCTGGCCCGGCCTGCCCGCGCGCGCCGCCGACGCGGGCGCCGCCTCCCGGCGCCACTCCGCGATCGGCGCGCTGGTCTTCCTGGCGGTGGTCCTCGCGGTCTTCCTCCTTTTCTCCTGAACCGAGCATCCGTGCGAAAAGCGCGTAATGCAGGGGTATGTCAGAATTAAGAAGAGCGGAAAAAGCGGGATGCCGCACTTCTCCGCCGTCTGACCGGGGTTCCTCGCGAGAAAGCCCACGTGCCTTTCGCCCGTGGTCTACGGTGATTTCCGTCCGCCCTCGAATTCCCCGGGGGAAAACCGGGTGGACCTCCCCTGCCCGGAGACCGGGCGACGGGACCGGGCACGGCCCCGCTCCCTTCGCCCGTTTGCCCCGCGAGGAACCCGCCCATGCCAGTTCACCCGTCCGACCGACAACGGCGGCCACCGCGCCCCGGACGACAGGCCCTGTTCACCCTGTTCGCCGTGACCGCGCTGGCGGTCCCAGCCTGGTCCTGGGCGGTCGTCACGGCCCACCCCGACGCCCGCCAGAGCGTGGCCCTGGCCGTCGGCGCGGCCGGAGCCGCCCTGTGCGCCGCCGTCACCGCGGCGGCGCACCAGGCCGCCGCGGCCCGCGCCGCGCGCGAGCACGGCACCCGGGTCGACGCCACCGCCCAGGCCCTCGAACGCGAGGCCGAGCACCTGGTGGACCAGCTCCTGCCCGCCCTCACCGAAGGCCTGCGCGCGGGTCGCACCGCGCGCGAGGTCCTCGCCGAGCACCCCCAGCCCCGCCACGTCGCGCTGCACCGGCTCACCCACGCCGTCACCGCCGAACTCGACACCGCGCGCGTGCGCGCCGCCGACGCCCTCGCCCGGTGCACCGCGCTGGAGGAGCAGATCGCCGACCTCGACCGCGTCGGCCTGCCGCTCATGGTCGCCCGCGTGCGCGAGGACCGCGTCGGCGCCGCCGAGACCCTGCGGGAGGAACTGCCCCCCGTCCACGGCGCCCTCGCCCGCCTGCGCGCGCACACGCTGGAGGAGCTGCTGGCCGCCGCCCGCCGTTCCGCCTCGGCCATGGAGACCGCCGCCGCCTCCGGCGCCCGCATCCAGGCCCACCTGACCTCCCTGCTGGCCAGGCTCCGCGAACTCCAGGACCGCTACGGCGACAACCCCGGTGTCTTCGGCGACCTCCTGGACATCGACCACGGGGTCTCCCGCACGGGCCGCCTCGCCGACGGCCTCGTCGTCCTGGCCGGGGGCCGCTCGGGCCGCCGCTGGACCCGGCCCATCGTCATGGAGAGCATCCTGCGCGGCGCCATGGGCCGCATCAACGCCTACCGCCGCGTGCGCCTGCACAACACCAGCACCGCCTCCATCGCCGGGCACGCCGCCGAGGGCGTCATGCAGGCCCTGGCCGAACTCATGGACAACGCCGCCAACTTCTCCGCCCACGGCACCGAGGTGCACGTCTACGTCCAGGAGGAGGACACCGGCCTGTCCGTCACCGTCGAGGACAGCGGACTGGGCATGCGCGTGCGCGAGCGCAGGCTCGCCGAGAGCCTGGTCACCGAGCCCCGCGACCTGTCCACGCTGCGCGGCACCCGCACGGGCCTGGCGGTCGTGGGCCGCCTCGCCCACAAGCACGCGCTCGGCGTCAGCTTCCGCCCCTCGGCCCGCGGCGGCGTCGGCGTCGTCGTCCTCGTCCCGCCGCACCTGGTCACCGAGTCCCAGCCCGCCCCCGGCGGCCCGCGCGCCAGGCACCGCCCCCGGCGCTCCGCGGGGCCCGTGCCCGCCGCGGGACCGGGCCCCGGCGCCGGTACGGCGGCCCCGGAGCCCGACAATGCCGCCGCGCCCGCCCGCGCCGCCTCCGG
Source organism: Nocardiopsis sp. CNS-639 (assembly GCF_000381685.1). Classification (NCBI taxonomy): domain Bacteria; kingdom Bacillati; phylum Actinomycetota; class Actinomycetes; order Streptosporangiales; family Nocardiopsidaceae; genus Nocardiopsis; species Nocardiopsis sp. CNS-639. Next base: position 108,894 of record NZ_KB906869.1, on the reverse strand, counting down.
GCTGCCCCGGCGGCGACGTGGCCAGACCCTTGCCGCGGCGCTGCGGGAGGAGCCCGACCAGCTCTCCGCCGGTCCGGTCACGCCCGGACCCGGTGGCGACCCCGGCACCAGGTTCGCGTCCTTCCGCAACGCCCGCCAGCCACAACGAGCCGAAGAGTAGAGAAGAGAAACGGAGGGAGGGGCACGGACCGGGCCCGCGCGCGGCTGCCCCGCGACCCCGATGAACACCATGGACACCAGCCTCGACTGGCTTCTGGAGAACCTGCGCCACGGGACACCGGGCATCCGCCACGTGCTCGTGCTGTCCAGGGACGGACTCAGGATGTGCCACACCCGCGAACTGCACACCGACCGCGCCGACCAGCTCGCCGCCATCGCCGCGGGCATCCAGAGCCTGTCCCTCAGCGCCTCCGCCGAGTTCGGCGACCGCGGCGGCGCGGGCCAGGCCATGGTCGAGTTCAGCGGAGGCGTCCTGCTCATCATCCGCGCCGGGGAGGGCGCCCACCTGGCGGTGATCGCCGCCGGGGAAGCCGACGTCGGCGTGATCGGCCACAGCATGAACGCGCTCGTCGAACGGATCGGCGGCTTCCTGACGGCCGCCCCGCGCCGGAGCGAGCGGATCCGAGTGGGCACCGAGCAGCGGTGACCCACCACGACTTCCTCCGGGGAGAGGCCCCCGACCGCCTGTACACCGTGACCGGCGGGCGCTCCGACGCGGACACCCGCGTGTTGGACTCGGTCACCCTCGTCGTCGCCGAGTGCGACCCCGTGCCCGGCATGCAGTCCGAGCACGCCGCGATCCTGCGCCTGTGCGCCTATCCGACCGCCGTGGTGGAGCTGTCCGCGGAGCTGCGGCTCCCCGTCAGCGTCGTGCGGGTCCTCCTGATGGACCTGCTGGACACGGGGCGGGTGACCGCCCGCCACCCGGCGGCCCTCACCCGGCAGGAGGCCGGGCACGACCCCGAGACCCTGAAGCAGGTGCTCCTTGCCCTCCAACGCCTCTGAACGGCCGGCCGGACCGCGCCGGGCCCCGCTCGCCGCGACGGCCGACAACGCGCTCAAGATCGTCGTCGTCGGCGGGTTCGGTGTCGGCAAGACCACCCTGGTCGACTCCGTCAGCGAGATGCGCCCGGTGAGCACCGAGGAGGTCATGACCCAGGCCGGTGTCGGGATCGACGACCTCAGCGCCGTCCGCGACAAGCGCACCACCACCGTGGCCTTCGACTTCGGGCGCATCACCGTGGACGAGCGGCGCGTGCTCTACCTCTTCGGAGCCCCCGGCCAGAAGCGGTTCTGGTTCCTGTGGAACCAGCTGTTCGAGGGCAGCCTGGGCGCGGTCGTCCTCGTGGACACCGACCGCATCCAGGACTCCTGGTACGCCGTGGACCGGCTCGAACACCACCGCACGCCCTTCGTGGTCGCGGTGAACCGCTTCGGCCCCGGACCCGCCCTGCCCGAGGTGCGGCGCGCCCTGGACCTGTCCGAGCGGGTCCCCGTGGTGGACTGCGACGCCCGCAGCCGCGAGTCCAGCCGCGACGTCCTGATCACCCTCGTCCAGCACGTGTCCGGACCCGTCGCCGGGTACCCGTCCGCGCCGACGACGGCGTTCGCACCCGGGTCAGGGCAGGAGTCCGCGCCGGCGCCGATGTCCGGCTCCGCGTCCGCACCCGCGCCGCCCCAGGAGGAGACGACGTGAACCACAGCCCGGGTCCGGAGGCCGCGGCACCGGCCAGCAGCGGCCCGCCGCCCCCCTCCCCCGACCACGCGGGCGCCGCCCGCCTGTACGGACCCCACGTCGCCCGCGACCCGGCCGGGCTCTACGAGGAGCTGCGCGGACGCTACGGTCCGGTCGCGCCCGTGCTGCTCGACGGCGACGTTCCGGCGTGGTTCGTCATGGGCTACCGGGAGCTGCACCACGTCACCAGCAGGCCCGAGTGGTTCGCCCGCGACTGCCGCCGCTGGAACCAGTGGGACCGCGTCGGCCGGGACTGGCCGCTCATGCCCTACGTGATGTGGACGCCCTCGGTCATGTTCGCCGAGGGGGCCGAGCACCAGCGGCGCGCGGGCGCGATCGGCGACGCCCTGGACGCCGTGGACCGCGCCGACCTCGGGACCCTGTGCCAGCGGGCCGCCGACACCCTCGTAGACGCCTTCCGCGCGGAGGGCGAGGCCGACCTGGTCTCCCAGTACGCGCACCGCATCCCCGCGATGGTGGTCGCCCGGCTCTACGGCCTGCCGGAGGCGGAGGTCCCGGCGCTGGTGCGCGACGCCGTGCTCTCGCTCGACGTCACCGCCGACGCGGGCGGCGCCCACCGGCGCCTGCACGCCCGCCTGGACGCCCTGGTCGCCGACCGCCGCGCCGCGCCGCGCGACGACGTGCCCTCGCGGCTGCTGCTGCACCCGGCGGGTCTGAGCGACGCCGAGGCGGTCATCGACCTGCTGGTGGTCCTCGCCGCGGCCCAGGCGCCCACCGGCAACTGGATCGGCAACACCCTGCTCCTGATGCTCACCGACGACCAGTTCTCGCTCACCCTCCAGGGCGGACGCGGCAGCGCGGGCGAGGCCCTCAACGAGGTGCTGTGGAAGGACACCCCCACGCAGAACTTCATCGGCCGGTGGGCCGTGCAGGCCTGTGAGCTGGGCGGGCGCGGCATCCGACGCGGCGACATGCTGGTGCTGGGACTGTCGGCGGCCAACGCCGACCCCCGCCTGCACGCGGGGCTCTCCGACGTCCACGGAGGCAACCGCGCGCAGATGTCCTTCGGTCACGGCGAGCACGGGTGCCCCTTCCCGGCACCGGAGATCGCGGAGACGATCGCCCGCACGGCGGTGGAGAGCCTGCTGGACCGGCTGCCGGACGTGCGGCTGGCGGTGCCCCCGGACCGCCTGGAGTGGCGGCCGTCGCTGTGGATGCGCGGACTGTTCGAGCTCCCGGCGCGCTTCACGCCGCAACGGTAGAGGGCGGCCGGAAGTGTTGCCGGTGTGACACGAGGGGTCTGACCGTGGGAGCCGCTGGATGGAATATCACGAGGTTTCTGGGTGGAATTCCTTGTTATGGGAGATATGTCGATTGTGGGACTTCGGTGATCGTTCCGTGCCGCCGTCCACGGGGCGCGGTCCCCGCGGACGGCGGCACGGGCCGCGACCGGCCGCCGCTCAGGCGAGGGCGTTCTCCCCGGTCAGCTCGGCGGAGAACGCCCACAGGCGTTCGGCCTGCGCGGGATCGGCCGCGTGGTCGCGCACGCCCTCCACGCCGGGCTCGGTTCCGGCGGGCACGGCCACGTCGCAGTCCTCGCAGTACACCCCGCCCATCCCGGCCAGTCGCGGCGAGGTGGCCGCCCACACCTGGGTGGCCGCGCCCTGCTCCGGCGTCTTGAACCGGGGGTCGATCAGCTCACCGTTCCCGTCGACCCACCCCGCGTCGACCATCTCCCGCCGCGTCATGTGCCGCTGCAAGGGGGTGAGGATCGAGCCCGGGTGCAGGGAGAAGGCCCGCACCCCGAGGGGTTCTCCCAGCCGGTCCAGGTGGAGGGCGAACAGGGCGTTGGCGGTCTTGGACTGCCCGTAGGCCAGCCACCGGTCGTATCCCCGGGCGAACCACGGGTCCTCCCAGCGGATCGGCGAGGCCTGGTGCGCGCCGGAGGACACCGAGACCACCCGCGCCCCGCCCTCGGCCAGGGCCGGCCAGAGCCGGTTGACCAGGGTGAAGTGACCCAGGTGGTTGGTGGCGAACTGGTACTCCCAGCCGGGTCCGGCGGCGGCCTGGGGGCAGGCCATCACCCCGGCGTTGTTGACGAGGACGTCGATCGCGCGCCCCGTCCCGAGGAAGCGTTCGGCGAAGGCGCGCACGTCGTCCTGGTCGGACAGCTCCAGGCCGTCGACCTCCACGCCCTCGACCCCGGCCAGGGCCTCGGCCGCAGCCTCGGGCCGCCGCGCGGGCACGACGACGCGGGCGCCCGCCTCCGCCAGGGCCCGGGTGGTCTCCAGCCCGATGCCCGAGTACCCGCCGGTGACGACGGCCAGCCGTCCGGTCAGGTCGATTCCGTCCAGGACCTCGCGCGCGGTGCTGCGCCCGCCGAAGCCCGAGCCGATCCTTCGCTGTGGTGTGGTCATGGACCGGAGCCTAGGTACTGGAGCGCGCTCCACTTCAAGCGACGCAGGTGGGAAGGGTGTTCCCGCCCGGGGACACGTCCGGCTCCCGCCCCCGAGGGAGCCTGGAGGAGCCGGACCCGCCGGTATAGCGTGACTGTGCCCCCACCCCTCAGCGACGAGGAGCGCGTACGCCATGAACGTGGAACACAGGGACGTCGAGGTCAACGGAATCCGTCTGCACGTCGCCGAGCAGGGCAGCGGACCGCTCGTCCTGCTCCTGCACGGCTTCCCCGAGAGCTGGTACTCCTGGCGCCACCAGTTCGCCCCGCTGGCCGGGGCCGGATACCGCGTGGTCGCCCCCGACCAGCGCGGTTACGCCCGCAGCGACCGGCCCGAGGCGGTGGACGCCTACACCCTGCCCCACCTGGTCGGCGACGTCGTCGCCCTCGTCTCCGCGCTGGGGGAGGAGAGCGCGGTCGTGGTGGGCCACGACTGGGGGGCGCCGGTGGCCTGGGCCACCGCCATGATGCGCCCCGACCTGGTCCGCGGCGTGGCGGGCCTGAGCGTTCCGCCCGTTCCGCCCGCCATGATGCCGTCGGTCTCGTCCTCCCGCGCCGTCTACGGCGACGGCTACTACCAGGCCTACTTCCAGGAGCCGGGCGTCGCCGACGCCGAGCTGGCCGCCGACCCCGCCTCGACCCTGCGCCGCCTCCTGGTCGGGGCCTCCGGCGACGCCCCCTTCGACCAGCCCCGGCTGTGGATCGTGCCCGAGGGCGAGAGCGCGCTGGGCTCCCTGCCCGAACTGGAGGAGCTGCCCTCCTGGCTCACCGAGGAGGACCTGGCCGCTTTCACGGCCGACTACTCCGACCCCGGCGCCTTCACCGGTCCGCTCAACTGGTACCGCAACATCGACCGCAACCAGGGGCTCATGTCGCCCTTCCAGGGGCGCGTCATCGACGTGCCCGCGCTGTACGTGGGCGGGGACAAGGACCTGGTCAGGGCCATGCGCGGCGTTCCCGAACTCCTGGAGAACCTGTCGCTGGTCGCACCGCGGCTGCACGCCGGCGTCACCCTGCCCGGCTGCGGCCACTGGACCCAGCAGGAGCGACCCGAGGAGGTCAACGCGGCCCTGCTGGACTTCCTCGCCGCCGTCCACGGGGGCTGAGCCGTGCCCGTGCGCGCCGACTCCGACTCGCACGGGCACGGTGGCGGCACCGGCGCGCCGCTCAGGCGCGCACCCCCTCGACGATGCTGGTCCCGAAGCTGGGCAGGACACGGGTCAACTTCAGTCCGGCCTGCTCGAAGAGGTCGGCGAACTGGGACCTGGTGCGCTGCTTGCCGTCGCAGTGGGCGAGCATGCTCAGATCCATGAACTTGGCGGTCCGGGCGGGACCCGGGGAGTCGGGCACCACCACCTCCGCGAGCAGGACGCGCCCGTCGCGGGTCATCGCCTCTCGGCAGTGGGAGAGGATCCGCGCGGCGTCCTGGTCGCCCCAGTTGTGGATGACGTTCGACAGCAGGTAGGCGTCGCCCCCCTCGGGGACGGAGGAGAGGAAGTCCCCGCTGACGACGCGGCACCGCTCACTGACGCCCTCCAGCACCGGTCCGGCGTGGGCGACCACCTCGGACCGGTCGAAGAGCACGCCGCGCAGACCGGGATGGGCCGACAGCACGATGGCCAGCAGCCTGCCCCGGCCCCCGCCGACGTCCACGAGGGTGTGGTGCGCGCCGAAGTCGTAGCTGCCCGCCACGCCCCGGGTGAGCTGGGCGGAGATGTCGGTCATGCCCTCGTCGAAGACCGCCGCGGTCTCGGGGTGCTCGTCCAGGTAGGCCCAGGCCGTCCGGCCGTGCACCTGCTCGAACACCGAGCGCCCGGTCCGCACGGCTTGGGCCAGGTGGGCCATGGTGGACCGCTCGGCCTGGCTGCCGACCCACCGGGCGTAGCCGCGCATGGAGTCGGCCGCGTCCCCGCGCAGGGCGCGGCCGAGCCCGGTCAGGGCGAAGTGCCGCCGCGGCCCCTCCTCGACCAGGTCGAGGTCGGCGCAGGCGCGCAGGAGGCGGTGGAGGGCGTCGGCGTCGGCGCCGATCCTCTCGGCGATCTCGTCGACGGGCAGGGGCTTGAAGGTCATGGCGTCGGCGACGCCGAGTTCGGCCGCCGCGCTCACGGCGGCCGACACCCAGCTGGCGGTGATGAGCTCGAACAGTTTCGTGGCCGAAGGACTCGGGGGTGCGGATGCGGACATCGCGGTCCTTTCAGGTGGTGCCCCTCCGGGGGTGCGGAGAGGGGCGGCCAGATGCGCCTGTGCGGCATCGATGGAGCCGTATAACAGGGTAAACTACGGAGCGTGCCTAGAAAATCGCATACTGTGGACACAGGTTCGAGTGAGCCGGATGCGAACCGGTGCCCCTCTCAGCGGTCATCACACGCCCTACAGACCCTGACCACCCGCCGTGCCGTACGCGCCTTCGCCGACCGGCCGGTGGACGACTCCCTCCTCGACCCCATGCTGGACGCCATGCTCGCCGCCCCCTCGGCGTCCAACAAGCAGGCGTGGGCCTTCGTCGCCGTCCGCGAGCGGCGGGCGCTGAGGCTGCTGCGCGCCTTCTCCCCCGGAATCATCGAACTCCCGCCCCTGATCGTGGCGGCCTGCTTCGACCGCTCCCGTGCCGTGGGGGGCTCAGGCAACTCCACGGATTCCAGAGGTTCCAGGGACTCCTGGGACGAGGGCATGCTCTGCGTCGCGATGGCGGTGGAGAACCTCCTCCTGGCGGCCCACTGCCTGGGGCTGGGCGGATGCCCGTCCGGGAGTTTTCGGAGGGGCCCCGTCCGCAGGCTCCTGGGCCTGCCCGACCACCTGGAACCCCTGCTCCTGGTTCCGATCGGGCACCCCGCCCGGCCACTCGCACCCGCACCCCGACGAGACCGGAACGAGGTGGTCAGCCATGAGCGCTGGGGAACCTGACGTCCGACAGGTCGGCGAGGAACTCCTCCTGCTCGCCGCCTACCTGCTCAGCAGCGGCCGCGGCCTGCTGGACGAGCCACGGCAGTACGGCACGTTCCGCTGCCTGGACGCCGCCCGGCGCGTCCTCGCCCTCGCGGCCGGAACCGGCCCGCACCACCCGGAACTCGAAGCCCTGCGCGGTCGGATGGACGACGTCATGTGCGGGCCGATGGGCGACCACGAACTGGACACCCTGCTCGACCAGCTGTGCGAGCGGCTGGCAACCGTCCTGGAGGACCCCGATGTCATCTCCGACTGAGTTGGAGCCGCCCCCAGAGCCCACGGACGACTTCGATGTCCTGCCCTTCACCGGTTCCTGCCGCCGCGTGTTCGAGCGCGGGGAGCACGCGCTCATCGGGATCAGCGCCGGGAACAGCTACTTCAGCCAGGAGCGGATCGCGCAGCTCCTGCGGTGGGCGCAGCGGCACTTCGCCGAGGTCGACGTGCTCTACGCCGACCTGCACCTGGACACCATGTACATGGCGTCAGGCGGCAGCAGGGAGCACGCGTCGTCGCGGGCGAACAGGGCGCTCAAGGACGTGCGGCGACGCATCCGGCGCGCCGTGGAGTCGGCCGCCCCAGACGCGGGGAACGTGCGCGTGCGCGCCCTGTCCCAGTGCACGGGCCTGCCCGGCTACCGCGACGTCGCGTACCGCCTCGACCGGGAGCACGCCACCGACCCCAGAGTCCGCCGCGCGTGCGAGGAGCACGTACGGCACGTCATCGGAGCCCAGCCGGACCCGGACGGGGCCAGGCTGCGCGCCGGACTGGCCTACCTGCGCGCCGAACTGCCCCTTCTGCTCAGTACCCCGAGGGTGTTCGGGTTGCCCTCCTCGGTGTGCTGCTACCACGCCCTGATGCCGATCCTGTCCAGGTTGCGCGGCGCCACCTCCTGCTTCCACCCGGGGCAGGGCCACGTCATCCTCCGCCCGGTCGGTCGACATCTGGCCTCCCCGGAGACGGTGGGATCCCCGTGACAGCCGCGCGGTGGCGCCCCGAACGGGGGCGCCACCGCGCGGAGCGGTTCCGGGCGGGGCGTGGTCCCGGGCGGGACGGGGCCCGCTACGCGCGGCGGACGTCCATGACCGACTCCCCGTCCTCGACCCGGTGCACGGCGTGCAGCGCGAGGCCGGCCTCGGCGAACAGTTCCCGGTACTCCTCCGCCGTGCGCAGCGGGGCGCCGTAGAGCACGAGCATGTACACACTCATCGCCTGGAGGAAGGGGGTGGCGCCCTCCCGCTGCGGAAGGTGCCCGACGATCAGCAGCCGGGACCGCTCGCCCATCGCCGCGCGGACGTTGCGCAGGATCCGTACCGCCTCCGGCCGGGGCCAGTTCTGCATCACCCGCGCCATCAGGTAGACGTCCGCACCCGGCGGCACCCCGTCGAAGAAGCTGCCCCCCACCACGGCGCACCGGTCCGCCACGCCCCGCTCCCGCAGCAGCGGCCCGGCCTCGGACACCACGTGCGGAAGGTCGAACAGCACCCCCTCCATGCGCGGGTGGTGCCGCAGGAGGGCGGCCAGCAGCGAGCCCTGGCCGCCGCCGAGGTCCGCCACGCGTTCGGTCCCGGACAGGTCCGCGTTCTCCAGCAGGGTATCGGCGGCCACGGACGTGTCCATCGCCCTGTGGAACAGGGCCGCGGCCTCCTCCTGCTCCTCCAGGTAGGCGAACAGCGGGTGGCCGGTGTGCGCCTCGAAGGCGGTACGGCCGGAACGCAGCGCCTGCGGCAGGCAGGTCCATGCCTGGAGGAAGGCGCCGTGCGTGCACATGCGGAAGAGGCCGTACAGGCCGCTGGGGTCCCCGGCGCGCAGATGCTGGCCCGCCGCGGTCAGGGCGAACGATCCGGGCACCGGTTCCGAGAGCAGCCCGCTCACCGTCCCGGCCCGCAGCACCGCCGCCAGGGACCGTTCGGGGACCCCGGCGGTGCGGGCCAGGTCCGCCACCGGACGCGGCCCCTCCGCCAGATCCTCCACCACGTCCAGTTCGACCATCGCGACGACGGCGTGCATGAGCATCGCCGACGACACCAGTCGGTTCAGCGGCAGGTCTGTGCGCACCGCGCGTACAGCGGTCTCGTCCATCACACCCACAGTCGGTCCTCCCCGGGGGACGTCGTCATCGGGGCCGACGCGGCGTCCCTTCCGGGGCACGGCGCCGACCTCCCAAGACTACGGGGAGTACGCGGGTCTGTTCTCCGGGTTGTGGAAAACGGGCCGGAACGGGAACGGCCCCGCCGGGGCCGGGGCGCGGCGGCGAGGGCCGGGGGCCGGCGGCCCGATCAGACGGAGGCGGCGCCCTCGGCCTCGTAGGCGCGTACCAGGGCGGTGAGCACCTCGGAGCAGCCCGCGTCGACGGTGAGCGCGGCGACGTCGTCGGCGCGGGTGGCGCCCCGGTTGAGGATCACCACCGGCTTGCCCTGCTCGACGGCGCGCTTGACGTAGCGCCGCCCCGAGAAGACGGTCAGGGACGACCCCGCCACCAGCAGCGCCCGCGCGCCGTCCACCATCGCGTAACCCTCCAGCACGCGCGCCTTGGGCACGTTCTCGCCGAAGTAGACGATGTCGGGCTTGAGCACGCCGCCGCAGCCCTCGCAGTCGGCCACGCGGAACCCCTCGGTGGAGGCCAGAACCGCGTCGGCGTCGGGGGCGATCTCCACGTCGGGGACCCCGTCGGCGAAGTCGGGGTTGAGCGCGCTCAGGCGCGCGGCCAGGCTCTCGCGGGAGGTCACGGCCGAGCAGGCCAGGCAGATGACGCGGTCGTAGCGGCCGTGCAGGTCGATCACCCGCCTGCTGCCCGCCGCCCCGTGCAGGGTGTCCACGTTCTGGGTGATGACGCCCGCCAGGGCGCCGCCCGCCTCCAGCGCGGCCAGCGCGCGGTGGCCGTCGTTGGGGCGGGTCCGGTGCACGTGGCGCCAGCCCACGTGGTTGCGGGCCCAGTAGTGGCGTCGGAAGGCGGCGTCACCGACGAACTGCTGGTAGGTCATGGGCTTGCGCGGAGGTGAGTCCGGGCCGCGGTAGTCGGGGATGCCCGAGTCCGTGGACAGGCCCGCGCCGGTCAGCGCGACCACCGGGCCCGAGCCGAGGACCTCGCGCATCCGGGCCGCCAGGAGGGCCGGGTCGTCGAGCGTGTTCCTCACGCCTTCGAGGGTACGCGGCGCCCCGGTGTGGGCGCCGTCACTCTCGCCGGGCCCGGTCGCCGTCCCGCCGGTCACCCCCCGGCGCGGCTCCGGCCCCGCCGGGTCAGGCGGCGCGCTCCAGCTTCTCCACGGCGCGGGACAGGATCTCCTCGAACTCCTCCTCCATCAGGGCGTCCCTCTCCCTGTCCACCTGAGCCCGGTGGGCGTCCCGGCACTCCTCGCTGAAGTCTTCTTCCCGGCACGCCTCCATGAGTTCCGTGGACGACACGTCCGAGTAGCCGCTCGTGCGCATCCCCACGAGGACGAAGTACACCTCTCCGACCTGGCCCCACGCAGTCCTCGCCGCCATGTGCGAGCGCTCGCCGTACAGGGTCACGGAGAACATGCCCCCGTCCTCGGGAAGGGCGGGTGAGTCCCTGGAGACGAGCGCGCCCTCGACTCCGCCGTTCGCGGACACGCTCATCCTGGAGCAGGTGTCCAACAGGTGCCCGAACCCGGTGCCCTCGACCGGGGCGTCGCCGAAGTCCCCCGAGACCAGGACGTAGCCGTAGACGGCTGAGCCCCCTGCGGAGCCGGACGGGGTCGCGATCTGCGCCGCCCCCTCGACGGCCCCCGCGGGCAGCCGCCCGGTGCCCCCGTTGAGGACGGCGCCGCACTCGGCCGGTTCCACGTCGCCGAAGTCGTCGGCGCCCGCCTCGCCGCTGAAATCCACCCCCTGGATCTCGTCGACGTCCAGATCGTCCACGTCGAACCCGTCGGGGTAGGCGTTCGGGGAGGGCAGCAGGGCCTCCAGGCGCGGGCTGTCCCGGAGGTCGAGCTGGGGGCCGCAGCCGGTGGTCAGAACCAGGGCGGCGAGGAGGGGCAGGGCGCCGTGGCGGTACAGGGGAGCCAAAGGGGGAGCCTTCGTTTTTCGTGTCGGCGGTTTACCGACACGTTCCGACGCCGCCGGGCCACGCGCGGTTCCGCCCTCCCGCGGCCGGATCCGGCCAGGTCCTCACCCGGTCCGGAGGAACCCTCGCCCAAGCCCCCGGACGAACTCCGCCGCATCCGTCCTCTCCCGGCCGGGACCCCGGCCGGGAAAAGGGCCCGGCGGGCACCCGCAGGCGCCCGCCGGGCCCGAACGGACCGGACGTCCGGCTCAGCCGAGGCAGACCAGCAGGTCGCCGCCCTCCACCTTCTGCACCCGGTCGACCGCCACCCGCGTGACCGTCCCCGACACGGGCGCGGTGATCGCGGCCTCCATCTTCATCGCCTCGATGGTGGCCACCGTCGCACCGGCCTCCACCGACTCGCCCTCGGCGACCGTCAGGGTCACCGCGCCCGCGAAGGGCGCCGCGACCTGGCCGGGGTCGCTGCGGTCCGCCTTCTCGGCGGACCGCACCTGCGAGGCCAGGGCCCGGTCGCGGATCTGGAGCGGGCGCAGCTGGTCGTTGAGCGTGGCCATCACCGTGCGCATGCCGCGCTCGTCGGCCTCGCCCACCGCTTCCAGCTGGATGAGCAGCCGCACGCCCGGTGACAGGTCCACCGCGTACTCCTCGCCCGCGCGCAGGCCGTAGAAGAAGTCCGCGCTGGAGAGCACGCTGGTGTCGCCGTAGGCCGCCCGGTGCTCCTCGAACTCCCGCGTCGGACCGGGGAAGAGCAGCCGGTTGAGCGTGGCCCGCCGGTCCTCGGCCAGTCCCGCGCGGTCCTGCTCGCTCAGCTCCTGGGCGGGCCGCGCCTCGGAGCGCCCCTGGAGCGCCCGCGTGCGGAGGGGCTCGGGCCACCCGCCGGGCGGGACGCCCAGCTCACCGCGCAGGAACCCCACCACCGAGTCCGGGACGTCGAAGCGCCCGGGGTCGGCCTCGAAGTCGGCCGGGGAGACCCCCGCGCCGACCAGGTGCAGCGCCAGGTCGCCCACGACCTTGGAGGAGGGGGTGACCTTCACCAGGTGCCCGAGCATCCGGTCGGCGGCGCCGTACATCGCCTCGATCTCCTCGAAGTGCTCGCCCAGCCCCAGCGCGACCGCCTGCGTGCGCAGGTTGGACAGCTGCCCGCCCGGGATCTCGTGGTGGTACACCCGGCCCGTGGGCGAGGACAGCCCGGCCTCGAAGGGCGCGTAGACCCGGCGCACCGCCTCCCAGTACGGCTCCAGTTCGTTGACCGCGTCCAGGCTCAGGCCCGTGGAGTGCTCGGAGTGGTCGAAGGCGGCCACGATCGCCGACAGCGACGGCTGCGAGGTGGTGCCCGCCATCGACGCCACCGCGCCGTCCACGGCGTCCGCCCCGGCGTTGACCGCCGCCAGGTAGGTGGCCAGCTGCCCGCCCGGGGTGTCGTGGGTGTGCACGTGCACCGGCAGGTCGAACTCGCTGCGCAGCGCCGTGACCAGCTTCGCCGCGGCCGGAGCGCGCAGCAGACCGGCCATGTCCTTGATCGCGAGCACGTGCGCGCCCGCGTCCACGATCCGCTCGGCCAGCTTGAGGTAGTAGTCCAGCGTGTAGAGCTTCTCGCCGGGGTCGGACAGGTCCGAGGTGTAGCACAGTGCCACCTCGGCCACCGAGGTCCCGGTCGCGCGCACGGCCTCGATGGCCGGGCGCATCTGCTCGACGTCGTTGAGCGCGTCGAAGATCCGGAAGACGTCCACGCCCGTCTCGGCGGCCTCGCGCACGAACGCGTCGGTCACCTCGGTCGGGTAGGGGGTGTACCCCACAGTGTTGCGCCCGCGCAGCAGCATCTGGAGGCAGATGTTGGGCACCGCCTCGCGCAGCGCCGCCAGCCGCTCCCAGGGGTCCTCGGCCAGGAAGCGCAGCGCCACGTCGTAGGTGGCGCCGCCCCAGCACTCCAGGGACAGCAGTTCGGGCAGCGTGTGCGCGACCGCGGGCGCCGCGGCCAGCAGGTCGCGGGTGCGCACCCGGGTGGCCAGTAGCGACTGGTGGGCGTCGCGGAAGGTGGTGTCGGTGACGCCCAGGTTCGGCGACTCGCGCAGCCACCGCGCGAACCCCTCCGGGCCCAGCTCGGCCAGGCGCTGGCGCGAACCCGGGGGCGGCGGTCCGGCGGGCTCGGGCAGCGGCGGCAGCTTGGTGGCGGGATCCACCAGCTGGGGGCGCTCCCCGTGCGGCTTGTTCACCGTGACGTCGGCCAGGTAGGTGAGCAGGCGCGTGCCGCGGTCGGCGGAGGGCCGCGCGGTCAGCAGGTGCGGGCGCTCCTCGATGAAGGAGGTGGTGATCCGCCCCGCCTGGAAGTCGGGGTCGTCCAGCACCGCCTGGAGGAAGGGGATGTTGGTGGCGATGCTGCGGATGCGGAACTCGGCCACGGCCCGGCGCGCCCGGCTGACCGCGGTGGCCAGGTCGCGGCCCCGGCAGGTGAGCTTGACCAGCAGCGAGTCGAAGTGCGGGCTGATCTCGGTGCCCGCCGCGGAGGTGCCGCCGTCCAGGCGGATGCCCGAGCCGCCGGGGGAGCGGTAGGCGCTGATGGTCCCGGTGTCGGGGCGGAAGCCGTTGGCGGGGTCCTCGGTGGTGATGCGGCACTGGAGCGCCGCGCCGCGCACGTAGACGCCCTCCTGGGAGATGCCCAGGTCGGACAGGGTCTCGCCGGAGGCGATCCGCAGCTGGGACTGCACCAGGTCCACGTCGGTGATCTCCTCGGTCACCGTGTGCTCGACCTGGATGCGCGGGTTCATCTCGATGAAGACGTGGCTGCCGTCCGCGCCGACCAGGAACTCGACCGTGCCCGCGTTGCGGTAGCCGATCCGGCGGGCGAAGCGCACCGCGTCCGCGCAGATGCGGTCGCGCAGGTCCGGGTCGAGGTTGGGCGCGGGGGCCAGTTCGATGACCTTCTGGTGGCGCCGCTGGAGGGAGCAGTCGCGCTCGTAGAGGTGCACGACGCCGCCCTCGCCGTCGGCGAGGATCTGCACCTCGATGTGGCGGGGGTCGACCACGGCGCGCTCCAGGAACACGGTGGCGTCGCCGAACGCGGCGGAGGCCTCGCGCATGGCCGCCTCCACCGCCTCGCGCAGCCGCTCGGGCTCCTGGACGCGGCGCATGCCCCGCCCGCCCCCTCCGGCCACGGCCTTGACGAAGAGCGGGAAGCCGATCCGCTCCGCGGCGGCCACCAGGGCCTCCACGTCGTCGGAGGGCTCGCTGGACTCCAGGACGGGCACGCCCGCCTCCCGGGCGGCGGCCACGGCGCTGGCCTTGTTGCCGGTCAGTTCCAGCACGTCGGCGGGCGGGCCCACGAAGGTGATCCCGGCGCGCTCGCACGCGCGGGCCAGCTCGGGGTTCTCCGACAGGAAGCCGTAGCCGGGGTAGACGGCGTCGGCCCCGGCCCGGCGGGCGGCGCCCACGATCTCGTCCACGGACAGGTAGGCGCGCACCGGGTGGCCGGGCTCGCCGATCTGGTAGGCCTCGTCGGCCTTGAGCCGGTGCAGGGAGCCGCGGTCCTCGTGGGGGAAGACGGCGACGGTGCGGGCGCCCAACTCGTAACCGGCGCGCAGCGCGCGGATGGCGATCTCGCCCCGGTTGGCCACGAGCACTTTGCGGAACATGGCGCACTCCTCCTGGTCGGTCAGGCGTGGTGCCGGGGGCGCAAGAACCGGCACCGTCGCCGGGGGCCCGCGGCCGGGTGGAACACCCGTACGTTAACCAGAAGAGGGTTCGGCGAACCCCACCGGGGCCGCCCTTCGCGCCGAGTACCGCTTCCGGCGGGCGTTCGGGGGCGTCGGCGTGTCGCGCGGGACGGGGCACGGCGGACCCCGGCGGGTGCTTCGAGCTGTTCGCGTGTCGCGCGTGAACGGGGGAAGACGACCTCCGGTGCCCGCCCGGATGAGTGGGCGCGGCCCTCGCGCGTCCGCTCCCGACCGCCCGCCGGTGCGGTCGGTCCGAGTGCGCCCGTGCCCGCCCGGATCGGTCCGCGTGCGCGTGTGCCGGTGGCCCTCGGCGCGGTGCACCCCGACCGGGCCGGGCTCCCGTCACCCCGCGGACGCCCCGTCCGTCCGGGCGTCCGAGGGCCGCGCCGGGTAGGTGACGGTGCGGTCGGCGTGCACGACGGCCCCCGGAGTGAGCCGGGCGGCGTCCACGCGGTGAGCGGCCATGACGTGGAGGACCTCGTGGCCGCGGGCGAGCAGGTGGTCGGCGATGATGCGCCGGTGGCAGCGCCACCACACCGCCTCCGAGCACATCACGGCGGCCCGGTGGTCCTCGCCCGCCTCGCGCAGCCGGGCGAGCCCCGAGCCGAACTCGGCGGAGAGTCCGTGGTCGGCGTAGTTGTGGAAACTGCGGTTGCGCCAGAACCCGTTGACCTCGGGGGCCACGTCCCCGGCGACCGGGCGCCGACCGCCGAGTTCCGCCACGCGCGAGTAACGTACGCCGACACCGCGAAGGGACTCGGCGAGCACGTCCTCGTCGAACTGCGGGTTGCGGCGCGAACCCGGGAGTCTGCGCACGTCGACCACCACGTGCACGCCGTTCTCGTGCAGCAATGCGGCGAACTCCCCGAACGTGCGGTCGGAGTGGCCGATGGTGAGGAACGGCGGCGCCATCGCGGTCAGCCGTCGCCGGAGATCCGGGTCAGGGCCCCGTCCTTGTGCGCGGCGACGTGGTCGGTCTTGTCGCTCCTGATCTCGTACTGCGGCTCGTCCTCGGAGGCGCGGCGCGTACGGCCCCTGAACTCGAAGTCGCTGGTGTGGACCCTCGTGATCGTGCCGGACACCCGTCCGGCCTCGGAGTTCCAGCTCACATGGTCACCGACGTCGAAACGGCGTGTCATCGCCAGCACCCTTCCTCCGGCCTTGGTGGGACGGACCCTCGCCTACCCGGGATGGCCCCGGGGTATGCGGGTGGGGCTCCCGGCGGCCCGTGCCGACGGGCGCCGACCCGTGCCGCCCGCGCGTCGGTTGACGGGTCTGCCCTCCGGGGCCCTCGCACGCGCCCGCGGTGCGGACCTCGTCCGGGCCCCGCCCGATCCCGGACCGGTTCCCCGGTCCCGGGGGCGCGGGGGCGGCCCCGGGACCGGGCACGGCCGGGACGCCGTAGTCTGGCCGTTCCAGATGTCCGTACATCGGCCGCTTCGTGAGGGCGACGCCCCCCGGCGGCCGAAGGCACAGCGGGGGGTCGGGTTCGTTGACGACCGGGGAGGACGCGCGGATCCGCGCGCTCGAACGCCATGTCCGGGAGTTCTGGCAGGGGCACGCCGTGGAGCCCGCCACCTGGGAGGAGGGGCCCATCCTCGACCGGGTCCCGGACTTCGCCACCTACCGGGTGGCGCCCCGGAACGCCGGTGAGGGCTGGACCTACGTGACGGTCGGCTCGTCCGTCCACGAGGCGGAGGGCGGCACCGAGTTCTTCCTCATGTCGCCGACCGCGGAGCAGGAGCACGCCGAGACCCTGGCCATGGTCAGCCACCTGCACTCCTTCGAGGAGTACCGGCTCGGCGTCGGCTCGGTGATCGACGTGGGCCGCCCGTGGACGGAGGGCTCGCGCATGGACCACCTCCTGGTGAGCCTGCCCTACCCCCACGGGCCCGCGCTGGAGTGGGCGCCCGCCGAGGCCGGGGGAGCGAGGTTCCTGTGGCTGCTCCCCGTCCACCGGAGCGAGGCCGCCTTCGTCGCGGCCGAGTCGCTCGACGCCTTCGAGGAGGTCCTGGAGGCGGAGGGCGTCAACGTGCTGGACGCCGACCGGGCCCCGCTGGTGTGAGCCGCCCTCCGCCCGCCGGGGTCAGCCGCGGGGGTCGGCGATCCCGCCGACCGGGCCCTCCACGCGGTAGTCGTCCAGCGCGGTGACCACGTACGCGGAACCGGACTCCTCGCCGTTCTCCTCGGCCTTCGCGGCGTCCTCGGCGGTGTGGCCGGAGTCCTCCAGCGAGGTCCCGCCGGTCACGCCCACGAGGTTGTCGGAGGAGAGCGCGTCGCAGTACTCCTCCGGATCGCCCGAGTCCGCCCGCGCCGCCTCCTGCGCGTCCAGGCGGTAGACGGCGTAGAAGCGCGCGTCCTCCACCCGCTCCCACTCCACCGAGGTGTGCTCGTCCGCGACCTCGGCGGTCACGTCGTCCACCGGACCCGCCAGGGACCGGCCTCCGCGGTCCCCTCCCGCCAGGGGCGGCAGGGCGGGGTCGCCGTAGTGCTCGTCGGCCAGGTGGGCGTAGGCCTCCTCGGCCACGCCTGTCAGGGACTTGAAGGAGAAGTAGACGTCGCCGTCGACCTCGGGGTGGTCGGAGGAGTAGTCCAGCTGGGTGCTCAGCGCGTCCTCGTCGGTCCAGTTGCGGTCACCGACCCGGTACGCGCCCTGGCCGACGTACAGGTCCACGTCCGTGTCCTCGACCTGCTCGGCCCACCACGGCAGCAGCTCCTCGTAGTCGGCGGCGTCGAAGCCCCGCTCCCAGTACAGCTGCGGGACGACGTAGTCGACCATCCCCTCCCTGATCCAGGCGCGGGTGTCGGCGTGCTGGGCCTCGTAGGACTCCAGGCCCGAGGTGTCGGACCCGGCGGGGTCGTTCTCGGCGTTGCGCCAGATGCCGAACGGGGAGATCCCGAAGCGCACCCAGGGCTTGGCCTCCTCGATGCGCTCGTGCACACCGCTGACGAAGTCGTTGACGTTGTCGCGCCGCCAGTCCTCGCGGTCCTCGAAGCCGTCGCCGTACTCCTCCCACGTCCGGTCGTCGTCGAACTCCTCGCCGTCCTTGGGGTAGGGGTAGAAGAAGTCGTCGAAGTGCACGCCGTCGATGTCGTAGCGCTCCACCACGTCCATGATCACGCGGGTCACCCACTCCTGGACCTCGGGCCTGCCCGGGTCCAGGAAGCCCTCGCCGCCGTAGCGCACCAGCCAGTCGGGGTGCTCCCTGACCGGGTGGTCCTCGGCCAGCTCCTCGATGTCGGAGTCCATGCCGACCCGGTAGGGGTTGAACCAGGCGTGCAGCTCCAGGCCGCGCTCGTGCGCCCCGGCCACCGCGTACTCCAGCGGGTCGTAGCCGGGGTCGCCGCCCTGTTCGCCGGTGAGGTACTTCGACCACGGCTCCAGGTCCGACTCGTAGACGGCGTCGGCGGTGGGCCGCACGTGCAGGAACACGGTGTTCAGGCCGAGGTCCACCGCCTCGTCCAGGCGCTGGTTCATCTCCGCCTTCTGGTCCTCGGCGGACAGGCCCGGCTCGGAGGGCCAGTCGATGTTGCCGACCGTGGTCAGCCACGCCCCGCGCATCTGCCGCTTGTCCTGGGCGGCCTCGCAACCGGCCGCGCCGGGGCCGGGAAAGGACCCGGTGGGGGAGTGGGCGGCGCCGACGAGGGCGTATCCGGAGATCATGAGCCCCGACGCGGCGGCCGCGGCCACCCACCGGGAGCGCCAGCGCGGTGAGAGGCCGGCTCGTCGTTCAGGGGTCAAGGAAACTCCTCTGAGCTGCGTTGACATCCGTTTGACGTCACGTCGGGCATCAGAGTAGGCGAAGAAGTAACGTTTTGGACAACATGGGTGGTTTTGGTGGTTTGAATCTCATCTGCCGGGGAAAAGCAACCACCCCCATCGGAGGCGGCGTCTCGGACCGGTCCGTCCGCCGGGAGCGCCCGCGGGGAAGGCCCTCCCGCCGTGGGCCGGAACCACCCGTCCCCGGGCACGCCTCAGACGGGGACGAGCGCGCCCGCCAACAGGAGCACGGACACGAGGGCGACCACGGCCCCGACCGCCACCAGGTAGTGGCGGGGCCGGGTGGTGCCGGGCATCCACGCCAGGACCGCGAGCACGGCGACCAGGGCCGTGGCCCCGATCGGCAGCAGCAGCCGCCAGGCGCGGTCGAGGGAGTCCAGCGGCAGGTAGGGGTTGGCGCCGTACAGCGCCAGCACCAGGGCCGGAAGGCCGATCACCGCGGCTCCGGCCCCGACGGCCAGGGTGAACCGCTCCTGTGCCTCGGCCCCCTGCGCCACCGCGAAGCTCGACATGCCGCCCAGCAGTGCCTGGAGCCGGTCCGCCTCCTCGGCCAGCTCGCGCTCCATCGCCTCGCAGTGCCGTACGCCCGCGCGCAGCCTCGGCATCCACGCGGACCCCTCGCCCGGCTCGGGGGCCGCCTCCTCCCGCAGGCGCAGGTAGGCAGCCCTGTCCCACGTCCAGACCCCCAGCCCCGCGCGGACCGCCTCCAGCGCCTGGTCGCGTGCCCGGCCGACGGCGGTCGAGAGCTCCACCGCCGCCGCGAGCAGGGGCCGCAGCTGCCCGTCCGCCCGCCCCGCGAGGTGGTCGGCCATGCGCTGCTCCAGCTCGTAGCGCAGCTCCCGCAGCCGCAGCACCTCGTTGCGTGAGGACTCGGCGAACGCCTTGGCCATGGTCACCGCCCGCGAGCGGGCGTCCCCCGCGATCCCGTGGGCGGGTTCGGCCAGAGAGGCGGCGAGCGCGTCGTCGGGGCTCCCGGCGGCGGACCGCTCCTGGCGCCAGCCGCCCTCCTCCGACCACACCGCCCGCACGGCCAGGGTGACCACGGGCACCTCGTCCTGCCCGGTGCGGACCCGGATCCGGCCGACGACGACCCGTCGCCGACCGAGGGGGCCGACCACCCGCAGCAGCGGGGCGGTCAGGGACGTCCCGGAACCCGGGGAGGAACCGTCCGACTCGGGGGAGTCCCCGGCGGACCCGGCCCGCGCGTGCAGGATCCGCGCCTCGATCCCGTGTCCCTCCCGGCGGGGTTCGCCCGCGAGCACCCTCTGCCGACCATGCCTGGATTCCATGGCAGGAGACACTAGTGACCCGGCCTGTCGGCGTTTCCCCCGGCCCTGGAGGAACATCCGGGCCCGTCGGGGAACCTCCCCGCCCCGTCCGGGAACGTCCATCCCGGCGCGGGTCGGTGCCCGCGCCGCCCGCGCTCAGGCTCCGGGCGGCGCCGTGGACTCGCGCACCACGAGCCCGGGAGGGGCGATCGCGGGCACGTCGGCCGGCGCCCCGTCCAGCGCGGCCACGAGCGTCAGCGCGGCGGCCCGCCCGAGCCCCACCAGGTCGTGGCCGACCGTGGTCAGTCGAGGCTGCACGAGTGCGCCCAGGGGCAGGCCGTCGTGGCCGACGACGGACAGGTCCCGGGGCACCTCCAGCCCCCGCCTGCGCGCGGCGCTGATCCCGGCGATCGCCATCATGTCGTTGGCGAACAGGATCGCGGTGGGCCGCTCGGCCGCCGACAGCGCCTCGTCGGTGGCCGCGGCCGCCCCCTCGGTGGTGAAGTCGGGGACCGTCAGCACGACGGCGGACAGCCCGTGCCGCCGCACCTGCTCCTCCACGATCCGGCGGCGGAACCCGGTGTGCACGCGGTCCTCGGGGCCGCACACGTAGGCCACCCGCCGGTGCCCCAGCGAGGTCAGGTGGCGGACCGCCTCGACCAGCCCCCGCTCCTGGTCGGGGGCGAGCACCGAGGCGACCGGGTCGTCGCGCCAGGGCATGCCGATCAGCACCGAGGGGAGCCCGAGCCTCCGCAGCAGGTCGAACCGGGGATCGCGGACCAGGCTCTCGGTGAGGATGACGCCGTCCACCCGGCGCTCCTCGGCCAGACGCCGGTAGGCGCGCCGTTCGGCGTCCTCCTCCTCGCCCACGATGTGCAGCAGCAGACCGTAGTCCAGGGGGGCGAGTTCGCGCTCGATGCCCGAGATCAGCACGCCGAAGTGCGGGTCGTAGGACAGCAGGTCGGGGGAGCGGCGCGAGACCATGCCGATGGCCCGGGTGCGGGCCCCGCGCAGGGCCACGGCCGCGGCCGAGGGCGACCACTGGAGCTTCTCCACGGCGTCGAGGACCCGCCGACGGGTGGGCTCGGCGATGCGGCCCTTGTTGTTGACCACCTTCGACACGGCCGAGACCGACACCCCCGCCAGCGCGGCGACGTCGGAGATCGTGGGGCGGCCGGTGGATCCGCGGACGGCCGTCATGGCGCCTTCCGACCGGACGGGGCGCCGGGGGCTTGCTCGCGCACCAGTGCCGCTCCCTTCGCTGTGGCGGGCCTCCCCGCGCTCGCGCCGCCGTTCCCGGGTGTCGCGGGCATGGCGGGATCGGGACGCGGACAGGTTGCCCGTGGGTGTGTGGAGGGCTTCCCGGCGCGTGCCGGAGAGCCTTGGGAAAACGATGAACCCGAACGTTTCGGCGGACCCTACCGTAGTGAGGGAGGTTTTTCCAGGTCTCGACACCCCAGTGGGAAAACGATATATCTACGACGTCAGGCACAGCGCGGGGAGTTGGCGGCACAGCGCGGCGCGACTCCGCCGGGCTCACCAGGGCCCCGGCCCGCGGGGGCGCGCCACCGTCCGGCCGCCCCCGCGGACCGGTTACGCCGGGTGTCGCGGTACACCCCCACCCACGAGGAAGCACCCATGAGGATCACCTCCGCCGACGTCATCGTGACGTGCCCGGGACGCAACTACGTCACCCTCAAGATCACCACCGAGGACGGGACCACCGGCCTCGGCGACGCCACCCTGAACGGCCGCGAACTCTCCGTCGCCTCCTACCTGCGCGACCACGTCTGCCCGCTGCTCGTGGGCCGCGACTCCGGCCGCATCAACGACATCTGGCAGTACCTGTACCGCGGCGCCTACTGGCGGCGCGGACCCGTCACCATGACCGCGATCGCCGCCGTGGACTGCGCCCTGTGGGACATCCTCGGCAAGCGGGTCGGCAAGCCCGTCCACCAGCTGCTCGGCGGCGCCGCGCGCGACGGCGTCATGGTCTACGGCCACGCCAGCGGCCAGTCCGTGGACGACCTCCTGGACTCGGTCGGCGGCTTCCTGGACCAGGGGTACCGGGCGGTGCGCGTGCAGGCCGCCGTCCCGGGCCTGGAGAGCACCTACGGGCTGCACCACCCCGGCACCGGCCACACCTACGAGCCCGCCGACGCGGCGGTGCCCACCGACAACGTCTGGCACACCCCCGCCTACCTGGACTTCGCGCCCGAGATGATGAAGGCGGTCCGGGAGAGGTTCGGCTACGGCTTCCACCTGCTGCACGACGTGCACCACCGGCTCTCCCCGCTGGAGGCCGCCCAGCTGGGCAGGTCGCTGGAGCCCTACCGCATGTTCTGGATCGAGGACCCCACCCCGGCCGAGGACCAGGAGGCGTTCCGCACGATCCGCCAGCACACCACCACCCCGCTGGCGGTGGGGGAGGTCTTCAACACGATCTGGGACTGCCAGCACCTGATCACCGAGCGGCTCATCGACTACATCCGCATGTCGGTCTCGCACAGCGGGGGCATCACGCACCTGCGCCGGATCTTCGACCTGGCCGACCTGTACGGGGTGCGCACCGGCTCGCACGGCGCGGGCGACCTGTCGCCGGTGTCGTTCGCCGCGGCCCTGCACCTGGACCTGACCGTGCCCAACTTCGGCATCCAGGAGTACATGGGGCACCTGGAGCCCGCCAGCGAGGTGTTCCGGACCTCCTACACCTTCGCGGACGGCTACATGCACCCGGGCGACGCGCCGGGTCTGGGGGTGGAGATCGACGAGGAGGCCGCGGCCCGCTACCCCTACGAGGCCCGGTACCTGCCGGTCAACCGCAGGCTCGACGGCTCGATGCACGACTGGTGAGGCGTCCGCCCCGGTCAGGCGGGACCCGGTCCCGTTCTTCGGACCGGCCTCGGCTCGCGGGGGTCCGGTTCGGGCGCGCACGGGCCCTCCCCGCGTGCGCCCGGCGCTCACCGTCCGGCAGCCGTGCTGCGCCTGGCCGGCGTGTTCCGGCACCGTGACGCACGCCGGGGCGGGCGCGCGGGGAACGCGCGCCCGCCCCGGCGGGGAAGGGACGTCTAGGACGCGACGCCGCTGAGCTCGTTGGGCTCGGCGTCCAGGGTCACCGAGGCCGTGACCTCACCGGACTCCAGGTCCAGGGCGTGGACCTGCTTCGTGGCGGGGTCGCTCACGTAGGCGGTCGCGCCGCGCACGAACAGCGCCGGGCGGGGCTGCTGCCACTCCAGCGGCTCCTGCCACTCGTCCATGACCTCGATGCTGTCCACGACCTCGCCCGCCTCGGGGTCGATCACGTGCAGGCTGCCGTCGGTGCCCAGGACCAGGGCCTCCCCCTCGGGGCCGCGGCCCAGGGAGCGGAAGGTGTAGCTGGCGGGCAGGTCCACCAGGGTCAGGTCGCCCGCGGCGGTGTCCACGAGCGCGACCCGCTCGGGACGCTCCAGCTCGGCGTCGGGGTCGGTCTTGTAGTCGCCCAGCACGATCGGCGACTCCTCGCTCCCGGCCTGGTTGCCGATGCGCCCGTACTCGTCGGGGCTGTCCACCTTGGTGAACCCGCCGTCCTGGTAGACCAGGACGCCGTCCTCGCAGCCGATGACGACCGCCTCGCCCTCGGCCGTGGTCTCGCCGTGCACGCCCGGGCACTCCTCGCTGCGGGCGACCTCCTCGCCGGAGGCGTCCAGGACGACGGCGCCGACGCGCTCCTCCTCGTCGCCCAGGGTCAGCAGCATCCCGCCGTCGGCCAGCTCCACGGCCACGCCGTGGTGGGCCTCCTCCGCGTTGGTCACGTCGGTCTCGGGCAGGCCGTCGCCGAGGGAGTCGGTGTCGAAGGCGGTGATCTCGCCGCTGCCGTCGGCGAACAGCACGGTCCGGCCCGCGTGCCGGACGACGTGCCCGGGGGTGTCGGCGGGGAAGAGGGTGTCGGTCAGCTCCGCGCCGGCCGCGTCCAGGACCTGGAAGCCCTCCGAGGTGGAGACCAGCACGTGCCGGTCGTCGCCCGCCGGGTTGATCCGGTTGAACCCCTCCAGGGCGATGTCCTGGACGACCTCCAGGGTCTGGCCGTCCAGGACGTACAGGCCGCCGTCGTAGGTGGTGACGACCGGGTTGTCCACCACGGCCTGCGCGGCGGCCTGCTCCTCGCCGCCCTGCTCCTGCGGGGCCTCCTCTCCGGTGCCGCAGGCGGTCAGCAGCAGCCCTGCGGACAGCAGCACGGGCAGCGCCGCCCGCGCCGGGAACCGCGTCGTCGCGTTGTTCGTCGGGGTGTTCACGTTTCTCTCTTTCGGGGTGGAAGGGTCCGCTGCGGGCGGGGGGAGGTGCCGCCGCGGTCGTGCCGGGACTGCGGCCCGGTCACTCGCCACGCAGTCCGGTGGCGATGGCCTCGGTGTTGGAGCGCATCATCTCCAGGTAGGTGGCCGCGCCCCCGCCCTCCTCGCTGAGCGACTCGGAGAACAGGGGGACGACCTCGATGTGCACGCCCGCCTCCTCCGCCATGGCCGTGGCCAGGCGGTCGGGCTGGGAGGAGTCGGCGAAGACGGCCTCGACGCCCGCCGCGTTCACGGCGTCGGCCAGGGACTTGAGGTCGGAGCTGCTGGGCGAGGCCAGGGTGGTGCCGCTGGGGATCACGGCGCCCACGACCTCGAACCCGTAGCGTTCGGCGAGGTAGCCGAAGACGTGGTGGTTGGTCACCAGGTTGCGGTCCTCCTCCGGGATCGCGGCGAACTCCTCGGCCATCCACGCGTCCAGCTCCTCCAGCTGTGCGGTGTAGGCCTCGGCGTTGGCGCGCACGGCCTCGGCGTCCACGCCGTCCACCTCGGCGACCACGTGTTCGGCGATCAGCTCCACGGCCCGGACGACCCGCCGGGGGTCGGTCCAGAAGTGCGGGTCGGGCTCGCCCTCGTCCTCGTTGTCCGCGGTGTCCCCGCCGGGGGAGAAGGCCAGGGGGTCCACCTGGGCGCCGACCTCCAGGGCGGGCATCCCGGCCTCCTCGGCGGCGGCGACGTTGCGCAGCACGCCCTCCTCCAGGCCGAGCCCGTTGTAGACCACGAGCGCCGCGTTCTCCACGAGCGCGGCCTCCCGCGCGGAGATGCCGAAGGAGTGCGGGTCCGCGTTGGGCTTCATCAGGACGGTGACCCCGGCCTCCTCGCCCACGACCTCCCGCGTGAGGTCGCCCAGGATGTTGGTGGTCACCACGATCCCCTCGCCCCCGTCCTCCCGCGAGGAGCAGGAGGCCGTGCCGAGCAGGACCGCCCCGGCCAGGGCGGACGCGGTCGCGGCGCGCAGGAGCGCCTTCGGAGCCGTCACGGCGGTCACCATCCCGTCTCGACCATGAGGTGCGGCGCGATGCCCGGGTCGAGGGTGCGCGCCACGCGCAGGTCGTCGTTGTAGTCGATCTCGTGCACCACACCGCGCCCGGTGTCGTTGACGTAGGCGCGGCTGGTGTCCGCGCGGATGACGGGGGCGTGCGCGGTGTCGGTGCCGTCGAGCAGGTCGGCGGAGGCCAGTTCCTCGCCCGAGGCCGGGTCCAGGGAGTGCAGGGCCCCGTCGCCGGTCAGGGCCAGGACGGGGGCGCCCTCGCCGACGGCCGTCGCGGTCACGGCGCCCTCCAGTTCCAGCGCGGTCCACCCGGGTTCGGCCAGGTCCAGGACCCACAGGTCGCCGCCGGTCGAGACCGAGGCCAGGGCCGCCGAACCGGGACGGTGCCCGAACTCCTCGACCCGCTCATCGGAGCCCTCGGGGTAGTCCACCAAGTCGCCGGAGAGTTCCCCGTCCTCCTCGGTGACGTGCAGGGCGCCCTCGGCGCAGCCGATGACGGCTCCGCGCCGGGTGACGGCCTGGCCGAGGGGGTCGGTGCAGGCGGCGTCGAGCGTGGCGACGGGGGAGCCGTCCCGGTCGAGCACCTCGACCCCGCCCCCGGAACCGCCCCCGGCCACCAGGAGGTGTTCGGCGAAGGGCAGGACCACCGCGGCGCCGTCGGGGAGGGCCGCGGCCTCCTCGACCGCCCCCTCCTCCAGCGCGGCCCGGTCGAGCACGGCGGTGCCGTCCGGCGCGGACAGCGCGGTCAGGGCGGTGTCGGAGGCGACCCGGCCCGCGGCCAGGCCCTCCACCGTGCCCGCGAGTCCGACACCGGTCCGGTAGTAGTGCTTGTGGTCCCCGTGGTCGACGGTCCACGCCCCGCTGTCCACCACGGTGGTCATCCGGTGGTCGGATGAGTACAGGTACGCGAAGCGGCCGTCCCCGGCGATGCCGTCGAGGCCCTCCACGGGGTCGAGTTCCGTCGTCTCCTCGGTGATCAGGTCGAGCACCCGGACGTCTCCGCTGACGGGGTCGGCGACCACGAGGCGGGACTGGGGCTCGGCGGTCTCCTCGGCGCCCTCGACGTAGCCGTGCGGGACCTCCTCCTCCGGTTGCTGCTCCGTGCCGTCCTGCGCGGCGCCGCAGCCGGTCAGCAGGACGAGGGCGGACAGTCCGGCCGCGCCCAGCGCGCCGGTGCGGTGTTCACGCCTCATGTGTCATCGGCCTCTCCATCTGTACGGGGTGGTCGGGGGTGGTGTCGGGGGTCGGGCCGGGGGAGCCGCGCCCGCGGGAGCGCACGGCCGCCGCGAGCGCGGAGGCGAAGAAGAACGCGGTGGCCGTGGCGGCGATCGTGGCCCCGGCCGCCGTCTCCCAGTGCCAGGAGGCGAGCAGGCCGAGGAAGGTCGCGGCGCTGCCCAGCACGGCCGCGCCGAGCATGATCGCGGGCACGCTGCGCGCCCACAGGGCCGCGGCCGCCGGGGGCGCGATGAGCAGCCCGAACACCAACAGCGTGCCCACCACGTGGAACGAGGCGACCACGGCCAGGGTGACCAGGCCGAGCAGGACGCCGTGGGCGGCCCGGGGCGCCAGCCCCAGGGTGGCGGCCTTGCGCGGGTCGAAGGCCAGGGCGAGGAACGCCCGGTGCCCCGCGGCGGCGACGACCAGGGCCGCGGCCAGTGCCAGGCCCAGGTGGACCAGGTCCTGTTCGCGCACCGCCAGGACGTCCCCGAACAGGAAGCCCGTGAGGTCGACCGCGAAGGAGGACGAGTGCGAGACCAGGATCACGCCGAGTGAGAGCATCCCGACGAAGAGCAGTCCGATGCTCGTGTCCTGGGACAGCCGGGACGAGCGGCCCAGCGCGGTGACGCCCGCGGCCATCGCCCCCGCGGCCAGGGCCGCGCCCAGCATGAGGTTCTGGCCCAGCAGGGACGCCAGGGCCACCCCGGGCAGCATCCCGTGCGACATCGCGTCGCCGAGGAAGGCCATGCCGCGCAGCACCACCCAGGTCCCGGCGACGGCGCAGATGAGGGAGACCAGAATGCCTCCCCACAGCGCACGCTGCACGAACACGACCCCGAACGGGTCGAACAGAGCTTCCATAGTGGGACACTGTATAATGATAACCATTGTCATTTGCACATCGGGGTGAGCGTGAGGAACGGGATGAACCGTCTGGAACTGGACGGCGTGTACGCCGGATACGGGCGCGAGGACGTCCTGCGGGGCATCGACGCGGCGGTCCCGGAGGGCGCGGTCACGGCGCTCGTGGGGCCCAACGGGTCGGGCAAGTCCACGCTGCTCGGCCTCATGGCGGGCACGGTCGGGGTCCGCAGGGGCGGGGTCCGGGCCTCGCGTCCGACCCGTCCCGCCTTCGTGGTCCAGCGCAGCGCGGTCCCCGACGCCCTGCCGGTCACCGTGCGCGAGGCCGTCGCGATGGGGAGGTGGGCCCACCGGGGGTTCTGGCGGCCGCTGACCCGGCGCGACCGCGCCGTGGTCGCGGAGTGCCTGGACCGCCTGGACGTCGCCGACCTGGCCGAACGCCGTCTGGGGGAGCTGTCGGGCGGCCAGCGCCAGCGGGTGCTCATCGCCCAGGGCCTGGCACAGGAGGCGGACCTGCTCCTGCTGGACGAGCCCTCGGCCGGGCTGGACCACCGTGCGCGCGAGTACGTGCGCCGCGTCCTGGAGCGGGCCCGCGCCGACGGGGTCACCGTCGTGCACGCCACCCACGCCCCCGACGAGGCCTTCGACGCCGACCACTGCCTGGTGCTCGCGGGCGGGCGGATCGCGGCCTCGGGACCGCCGGAGGAGGCCGCTCGGGCCTGGGAGGGCGCGCGGGGAGCCGGGTTCCGTTAGGGGACCGGGCGGACGCGGCCGGGTGGCAGCGGGAAGGCGTCACCCCGGGCCATGGGGGCATGGGCTCCGGGGCGCGGGAACGCGGCCGTGTCCGGGGAGCGCACGGCGCGGAGCCCCGGGACGCGGCCGGGTGCGGGGGAGGACGTCGCCCGGGACCGAGCGGTCGCGGTCCGGGGCGGTGGATCGCGCAGGCGGTGCCCTCCCTAGGCTGGCCGGATGCTCGTACGGAACCGTTGGGCCGTCCTCTCGGTCAGCATGGTGGCGCAGGTGGCCAGTGTGTCGGCGATGTTCGGCGTGCCCGTCGTGCTGCCGCAGCTGAGGGAGGCCTTCGGCGTCACCACCGCGCAGGCCGGGATGCTGGCCGGCCTGCCCTCGCTCGGCCTGCTCCTCACGCTCCTGGTGTGGGGCCTGGTGATCGACCGGTTCGGGGAGCGGCCGACGATGGCGCTGAGCCTGGTGCTCACGGCGTGCGCGCTCGGCCTGCTCTGGACGGTCTCGGGCCTGTGGGGGGCCGTCGCGGTCCTGCTGCTGGTGGGCGCGGTCGGCGGCCCGGTCAACGCGGCGAGCGGACGGCTGGTGCTGTCCTGGTTCTCCGAGCGCGAACGCGGCCTGGCCATGGGCGTCCGCCAGTCGGCGCTGCCGCTGGGCGTGGGCCTCTCCGCCCTGGCGCTGCCCTGGGCAGCGGGTGCCTGGGGGTTCGTCGGCGCGATGACCCTCCCGGCCGTGCTCGCGCTCCTGGCGGTCCCGTTCGTGCTGGCGATGCCCGCCTCCGCCCCCGGGCGGCCCCCGGCACAGGAAGCGGCCGGGGACACCGCTGACGACGCCGCGCATGCCGACGCCTCCGCGGGCGCGGACACCGCCGACGGCGCGGCGCGCACCGAGGCCGGAGGGGCCAGCGAGGCCGCCGCGCGCCCCGTGGCCGGGTCGCCCTACCGGCACGGGCACATCTGGCGGGTGCACGGGGTGAGCATGCTGCTCGGCGTCCCGCAGATCGCGCTGATGACCTACGCCGTCATCTACCTGGTGCAGGAACAGGGGTGGAGCCCGCCCGCCGCGGGCGCGGTCGTCGCGGTGGCGCAGGTGCCCGGGGCGGCCGGGCGGCTGCTGCTGGGAGTCTGGTCCGACCGGACCGGGGACCGGATGCGCCCGGTGCGGTGGCTGGCGGTGGTCTCGGGGGTCTGCCTGGTGCTGCTCGCGGCGCTGCCGGGAGCCTGGGCGTGGACGGCCGTACCGCTGCTCCTGGCCTGCCTGGTCCTGACGATGTGGCACAACGGCCTGACCTTCACCGCCGTCGCCGAGACGGCGGGAACCTCCTGGGCGGGGCGGGCCCTGGCCGCGCAGAACTGGCTCCAGGCGGTCAGCACGACCCTGACGCCGGTGCTCATGGCGGCGGTGATCACCCTCGCGGGCCTGCCCTTCGTCTTCGCGGTGAGCGCGCTCTTCTCCGCCGCGGCCGTCGCCGTGGTCCCGGTGGCGCGGGGGCGTCGAGGGAAATGGGGTGTTTGACCGGTTTGTGGCCACTGAGGGCTTGATCATGACGCGTTCATCACATAAGTTCGCTTCCGGCACAGACGTTCGACATTCGCACGGTCACTCTCCGTGAGGGGGCTGCTCTCGACAGGGTGGAACACCCCGCCCAGCCCGGTTCCCGGCAACCCCGGGAGGATCCCGGACCGGCAGGAGCGGCCCCGGCGTCCGCGCCCCCACCGCGACAAGCAGAACACGAAGCGGGATCCATGACGCGCACCAGTCCCCTGACCTCGTTCCTCGACTACGAGAGGAGCATCGCGCCACCCGGCCACAGCCGGTGGCTCATCCCGCCCGCGGCCCTGGCGGTACACCTGTCCATCGGCCAGGTGTACGCGTTCAGCGTCTTCCGCAACCCGCTGGTCGAGCGGTTCGACACCTCGCTGACCGCGATCGGTGTCATCTTCAGCATCGCCATCGTCATGCTCGGCCTGTCGGCCGCGTTCGGCGGCAAGTGGGTGGAGCGCAACGGCCCGCGCAAGGCGATGTTCGTCTCCGGCCTGTTCTGGTCCGGCGGATTCGCGGTCGCCGCGCTCGGCGTGGCGACCGGCCAGCTCTGGCTGGTCTACCTCGGCTACGGCTTCCTCGGCGGGCTCGGTCTGGGCATCGGCTACATCTCGCCGGTCTCCACCCTCATCAAGTGGTTCCCCGACCGGCCCGGCCTGGCCACGGGCATCGCGATCATGGGCTTCGGCGGCGGCGCGCTCATCGCCTCGCCGCTGTCCTCCGAACTCCTCAACCGCTACGCCGACACCCCCGCGGACGCCATCGCGCCCGCGTTCCTCACCCTGGGCGCGGTCTACTTCGTGGTCATGATGCTGGGCGCCTTCACCGTGCGCGTCCCCCCGGCCGGCTGGCGGCCCCCTGGGGCCGCCGCCGAGGAGCCGAAGGGCGCCTCCGCCGGAGTGTCCCCGGCGCTGGAGGGGGTGTCGGTGGAGACCGCCGTGCGCACCCCGCAGTTCTGGCTCCTGTGGACCGTGCTCTTCTGCAACGTCACGGCGGGGATCGGGATCCTGGAGCAGGCCTCGCCCATGGTGCAGGAGTTCTTCACCGGGGTCGGCCCGGCCGAGGCGGCGGGTTACGTCGGCTTCCTCTCCCTGTGCAACATGCTCGGGCGGCTCGTGTGGTCCTCGGCCTCCGACGTGATCGGCCGCAAGCGCGTCTACATCGGCTACCTCGGCCTGGGCGGGCTCCTCTACCTGCTGATCGCCGTCGCCGGAACCAGTTCGATCGTGCTGTTCGTGGCGCTGACCGGCATCATCCTGTCCTTCTACGGCGGCGGCTTCTCCACGGTGCCCGCCTACCTGAAGGACCTGTTCGGCACCTTCAACGTGGGCGCCGTCCACGGCAGGCTCCTCACCGCCTGGTCGCTGGCCGGGGTCGCCGGGCCGATGATCGTCAACGTCATCGCCGACGCCCAGCTGGCCGCCGGACGCGACGGGGCCGAGCTCTACGGGCTCTCCCTCTACGTCATGGTCGGCGTCATGGCCGTGGGCTTCCTCGCGAACATGCTGGTCCGGCCCCTGCCCGAGCGGGTCCACCAGCGCGACCGCGAACGCGTCGCCGGGCGGAGCTGAGCCCGAACCCGGGGGCGGGACCGCGACGGGTCCCGCCCCCCGGAACCCCACACACGCCTCACCGGTCACCGATGAAGGGCCACACATGTCAGGCAACCGGACCACCAACGCCTCCACCGTCACCGCGATCCTGCTGTGGGTGATCGTGCTCGCCGCCCTGGCCTACGGGGTGGCGCAGACCGCGGTGGACGCCGCGGCGCTCTTCGCCTCCTGAGGGCCGACGCCGCCCGCCCGTTCCCACCAGGCGGTACACCGCCGCATCGGCGCGCCCACCGCCCCGCCCCCGGGGGGAAGCGCTGGGCGCGCCGAGGACAACCCGCTCGACTACGGGCCACCGCCCCGCCCCCCGCGGGGAGCGGTGGGCGGTGGGCGTTGCGCACGCTCCCCTCCGGGAACCCCGGCGTCCCGACCGCCGCCGGGGCTCGGGGGATCCGCCGGTCCCCGCAGGTCTGCGCCGCTACCTCGACGGCCCCGGGAGGGCCTCCCGGGGCGGCCCGTCCCGACCCGGGGAGCGTCCGTGGACGGTGCGGGGCGGCCCCGAACGGGCGGCCCGCCTCAGGCCCCGCCCGCGCTCTCGCCCTTGGCCCAGGCGGTGACCAGCCTCTGGGCGTCGGGGCGGCGCGGCATGGCCACGATGAGCAGGTCGTTCTCGTGGATCCGGGTGTGCGCCGAGGGCACCAGCACCCGCTTGCCCCGCAGGATCGTGGTGACCAGGCCGTGCGGCGGTTCCAGCTCCCCGAGCCGCCTGCCCACGATGTGGAGCCCCGGCGCCGCGCGCACCTCGATCAGCTCGGTGCCCAGGTCGCTGATGGGCACGTCCGCCACCACGGGTTCGAGCGAGTGCCCGCCCCGGGTCAGCCCCAGCAGGCCCGCGGCGGTGCGGATGCTGGTGCCCTGCACCGCCGCGGAGACCAGCACGACGAAGAAGACGATGTCGAAGATCAGGGCGCCGTCGGGGTACCCGGCCACGAAGGGGAACGTGGCCAGCACGATCGGCACGGCCCCGCGCAGCCCCACCCAGCTGACGAAGGCGATCTCCCGCCACGTGTAGTCGAACCACACCAGGCACAGAGCCACCGTCACCGGCCGGGCCACCAGCACAAGGACGGCGCTGACGGCCAGCCCCGAGAGCGCCACCCCCGGCAGGTCGGAGGGGAAGACCAGCATCCCCAGCAGCAGGAACAGCCCCACCTCGGCGGTGTTGGACAGCCCCTCGTGGAAGGTCCGGATGCCCCGCCGGTGCAGGGGAGCGCGGGCGCCCACGACCAGCCCGGTGACGTAGACCGCCAGGAAGCCCGAGGCGCCCGCCAGCGCCGCGGCGCCGTAGGAGACCCCGGCCACGCCCAGCGCCAGCACCGGGTAGACCCCCGCCGGTCCCAGGTTGATCCGGGTCAGCAGCCAGCTTCCGGCCAGCCCCGCCACGGCGCCCACGACCAGGCCCCCGACCAGCTGCATGAGGGCGAACAGCGCCCACTCGGCCGGTGACGGCGTGTCCCGCCAGGTGGCGATGAGTCCGATGGTGAGCAGGATGGCGATCGGGTCGTTGGCGCCGGACTCCACCTCCAGCAGGGAGGCGACCTTGCGGGGCAGCGGGGCCCTCCGTAGCATGGCGAACACCGCCGCGGCGTCGGTGGAGGCCACGACCGCGCCGATGAGCAGGGCGGTCAGGGGGCGCACGTCCAGCAGCAGGTACGTGCCCGCCGCCAGGATCAGCGCCGTGCCCGCCACCGCCACCGTGGCCAGCACGAACCCGGGCGCGGCGGCGCGCCGCAGGTCCCCGGGCTTGGTCGTCAGACCGCCCTCGAAGAGGATGAGGATCAGTCCGACGGTCCCGCCGATCTGGGCGATCTCGGGGTTGTCCAGGCGGATCAGTCCGAGCCCGTCGTCGGCGATGAGCATGCCCAGCGCCAGGAACAGCAGCAGGCCGGGCAGCCGGATGCGGTTGGCGAAGCCCGAGGCCAGGATCGCCGCCACCAACAGGAGTCCGGCCGCCAGGATCCACCCGTCGGCGGGCAGGTGCACTGTCATGGTCCCCCCGTCGTCGGCTCTGGGACGCGGTGGAGGGGGAGTGCCGATGGCCGCCGGTGGTGAGGACGGCACCGCACGGGCCCCCGCCCGCGCCATCACCCGGTTCCTGGTGCCCCTGGACGGCACCGCCGGTGCGGCGGCCGCCCTGGGCCCCGCGCTGCGCGCCGCCCGCGTCCTGCGGGTCCCCCTGGAACTGCTGACCGTGCGCGACCGCGTGAACCGCGCGTGGGCCGAGGACGTCGACGCGGTCGCCGCGGGCCTGGACTACGAGCGCGTCGAGGTGTCCATGGTCGGCTCCGGCTGGCCGGGGGACGTGATCGTCGACGCGGTCGCCGAGCAGCCCGGAACGGTCGTGTGCATGGCCACCCACGACCGGGACCGGTTCTCACGCCTGGTGGCGGGCAGCATCACCGGACACGTGCTGCGCCAGGCCGCCGCCCCGGTGCTCATGATAGGTCCCGGATACCTGTGTGACGAGGGAGGCGGGGCCGGTGGCCGCGCCCTCGTGTGCCTGGACGGCGGTTCCCGCGACGCCGACACCCTCGCCCTGGGACAGGGGTGGGCCCGCCAGCTCGGGCTGGAGGTGGAACTGGTGCACGTGGCCTCGCCCGGCGGGGCCGCCGTGGCAGAGGAGCGGCTGTCGGAGGCCGCGCGGAGGCTGGAGGCGGACGGCCTGGTGGTGCGGACGACCGTGCTGACCGGCGCCGACCCGGCGGGCGACATCACCGGGCTGCTCCACCGCCGACCCGGCGCCCTGGCGGTGCTCGCCAGCCGCGCCCGGGTGGGGATTCCCAAACTCGTCCTGGGCAGCGTCAGCTCGCGGATCCTCGCGGCCAGTCCCCGCCCCGTCCTCCTCACGCGCTCCTCCTGAGACGGGCACCCGGCGGGCTGGCCGGAAGCGTTACCGGTGTTCCCCGAGGGGGCCTGGCCTCGGTGGTCTCGTACCCGTGGCTGGTCCCGGCCGTCCGACCTCGCCGCGAGGTGCGAGGTCACGGTGTGTCAGCCGGCGGCCAGAGTCTGGCGGTAGTGCGCGATGAGCGCCTCGTCGGGACCGGCCTGCGTCCGCTCCGCGCGTCCGTCCAGCACGGCGGCGAGCGTGCGCAGGCACACGTCCCGCCCGGCCGCGGTGTCGGCCGTCCAGGCCGGGTCGGCGACGGTGTTGGACAGGCGCAGCACGCACCCGTCGCCGTCCTCCTCCAGGGTCCAGCGCAGGTCCTCGCCGTCCCAGTGGAAGGCCAGGACGTGCGGCGGCGCGAACTCGGTGATCGGCGCGGTCCGCGCCGGGTCGGGGCGCCCGGTCGGGTTCAGGCGTCCGTGGGGTGCGCGGCCCGGCCTCCCCTCACCGGGCCCGGCGCGGCGGTACGTACAGGTCGGTGGCCTCGTGTCCCACCCTGCGCGCGGTCAGGGCCGCGGGCACCATGGCCAGCAGTGCGAGCAGGGCCAGGCCGACGCCGACCCACAGCGGGGCGCGCAGGCCGAAGGCGTCGATGCCCATGCCGCCGGTCCAGGAGCCGACGACCACGCCCATGGTGATGAACGAGGAGTGCACGGTGTTGACCAGGGCGCGCGGGTTCCCGGCGCGCTGGACGCGGGTGATCATCGCGGGGTTTAGCGTGATGCCCACCAGGCCGATGCCCGCCATCGCCAGCAGGGCGGGGACCGGCAGGTCCGCGAAGAGGGCGAAGACGCCCAGGAAGACCGTGTTGAGCGCCAGACCGGCCACGATGACGGTCACGGTGTGGGACATGGCCAGGCGGCCGACCACGATGTTGCCGATGACCGTCGCCCCGCCGTAGCCCAGGAGCAGCAGCGGCACGATGTCGCGGGAGAACCCGGTGACCTCGGTGAGGATCGGCGTGAAGTAGGAGAACGCCGCGAAGGTGGCGCCGATGATGAGCGTGGAGGTGGCCATGACCGTCCACAGGCGCGGGCGGCGGAACACCTCCAGTTCGGAGCGCATGGCCCCGGCCTCCTCGGCCTTCTCCAGGCGCGGCAGCGCGAGCATGGTGGCCGCGGCCACGACCACGGTCAGCACGCCGACGGCGGCGAAGGCGGCGCGCCAGCCGAACTGGCCGCCGATGAGCGTGGACAGCGGCAGGCCGAGCAGGGTGCCCACCATGAGGCCCTGGAGGGCCACGCCGGTGGCGCGCCCGCGCAGGTGCGGCGCGGTGACCTGTGCGACCGCCGACAGGGCGACGCCGAAGAAGGCTCCGGCTGCCGCTCCGGTGATCACGCGGGCCACGAGCATGGGCCAGTAGGAGGTGGAGAGGGCGGCCAGCGCGTTGCCGACGAAGAAGACGGCGAAGAGCACCATCAGGGCGTGGTCCGTGCGCAGCCGGAGCACCGACAGGGTCGCCAGCGGACCGCCGAGCGCCATCGCCAGTGCGAACGCGGTGATGAGGTAGCCGATCTGCGGGATGGTGGCCCCCAGGTCCTCGGACATCTGCGGCATGAGACCGCCGACGAGCAGCTCGCTGGTGACCATGGCGAAGATGCCGAGCGCCATGAGGTAGACGGACTTGGGCATGGGGGGGTTCCTTCCAAGTTTTGTATCGTTCAGGCCAAAAAAAGGGCGCAGGGAGAGGCTGGGGAGGAGATGTACGGCGGACGCGCGGCAGTACCGGCGCGGAGGGGTCGCGCGGGCGCACGGGGTCGGGAGCGGTCGGGGCGGATCGGGGGGACCGGGCCCGGGGTGGAGGGGGAGGGAGGGGGCGCGGGTCAGGGGCGGAGCGCCTCGATTCCGGTGGAGGCGATGCCCTCCAGCACCGTGCGCCCGGCGCCCGACTGGGCCGCGACCCTCATCCCGGAGATGAGCGAGACCACGTACCAGGCCAGGTCGCCGGGGTCGCGGTCGGCGGCGACCGAGCCGTCGAGCTGGCCGTCCATGACTGTCAGGCGCAGTGAGGACAGGCGTTTGTGCAGGTCGGCCTCCACCACTTGGGCGACTTCCGGGTTGCGCGAGGCGATCGTGGTGATGGTGTTGACAGTGAAGCAGCCTGCTCCGCGACCGCTCTCCCTGTTGGCCGCCTCGTCGGCCACGATCACGGCGAGCAGCGCCCCGATCCGGTCCAGCCCGCTGCCCCCGGCGGAGTCCAGCACGGTCCCCTGGCGCGCGGTCATGGTGGTGACGTAGTGGGAGAGCGCCCGGCGGAACAGGTGCTCCTTGGAGTGGAAGGTGTTGTAGAGGCTGCTGCGGGTCAGTCCGGTCGCCTGGCACAGGTCGGCCGTGGAGGTCCCGTCGAAGCCCTTGGCCCGGAACTCCTCGTAGGCGGCCCGGATCACGTGCTCCTCGTCGAACTGGCGTGGTCTTCCCATGTTCCAGACGGTACCACTTTATGGACTGATCGACACAAAAAATCGAGAACGGAACCGGGGTGCCGATCGGGGCCGTGGAAGTGGTAGTCCAGGGGCGCGGGCGCTGGGACCGCGCCCGCCGGGCGCGGTCCGGAGCGGCCCCTTCGCGGGGCCGGGAGTCCGACCGGCGCCGTCCACCAGCGCAGAGGGAGAGACAGGCGATGGAACGCAGTCCCGGTACACGGGTCCGGCTGGGCGGGTCCTCGGTGGCGATCAGCCCCCTCGGGCTGGGCACCGCCCCACTCGGCAACGGCGGCTACCGGGAGGTGGACGAGGAGGCCGCGGCCGCGACGGTCCTGGCGGCGTGGGAGGCGGGTGTGCGCTACTTCGACACCGCTCCCCACTACGGTCTGGGCCTGGCCGAGCGCCGCCTGGGCCGCGCCCTGGCCGGTCTGCCCCGCGAGCGGTACGCGGTCTCGACCAAGGTCGGCCGCCTGCTGGAGCCCACCCCGCACCGCGCCGGGCGGTGGGACGACCAGGGCTTCGCCGTTCCCGCCGCGTACGGGCGGCGGTGGGACTTCAGCGCCGACGGGGTGCGCCGCTCCCTGGAACAGAGCCTGGAGCGGCTGGGCCTGGACCGGGTGGACGTGGTGCTCCTGCACGATCCCGACCACCACTGGGAGCAGGCGGTCGGTGAGGCCTACCCGGCCCTGCACGAGCTGCGCGACCAGGGCGTGGTCGGCGCGATCGGCGCGGGCATGAACCAGGCGCGCATGCTGGAGCGCTTCGCAGTGGAGACCGACGTGGACGCCGTGCTGCTCGCGGGCAGGTACACGCTGCTGGACCAGGGGGCGGCGGCCACGATGCTCCCGGCCTGCCTGCGCGCGGGGGTGTCGGTGATCGCGGCCGGAGTTTTCAACAGCGGGATCCTGGCCGTGGACGAGCCCTCCGCCGACGCCACCTACGACTACACGGCCGCCCCCGGGCCGCTGCGCGACCGGGCGCTGCGGATCGCCGCGGTGGCCCGCCGCCACGGGGTCGGCCTGCCCCAGGCGGCGATGGCCTTCTGCGCGCGCCACCCGGCGGTGGCCGGGGTCCTGGTGGGGGCCCGCTCGGCCGGGGAGATCACGCACGACGCCCGCCTCCTGGCCGCCCCGGTCCCCGAGGGCCTGTGGGCGGACCTGGAGGCCGAGGGCCTGCTCGTCCCCGGAACCGCGCCCTGACCCCCGCGGCCCTGGCCCGCCACGCGGACGGACGCGAGACCACCTTCCGCGCGGACGGGCTTCGCGTCGTCGCGGCGACTGACGGCCCCGGCGCCGTGGCGCCCGCCCGCACCGGTGTTCCGCTTCCGTTCCGCGCTGTCCCGTTCCTTCCCAAGCTGTTGCGCGCCGACTTCCGTGCGTTCGGGACTCCGTCCCGTGCCGGGGCCGTCGCCAGGCGCAGATCCGGTCTTGTGAACAGGTCCCCGCAGGGTCCGCCGCGCAGTAGCGTGGTGGGGGCCGGTCTGTGTCGGACCGCCCTCCACCACGACAGCAGCGCCCCCCCGCTCGGGCCGGCCCTTCCCCCGGGAGCCCCATGACCACGATCAAGCACCAGGACGGCGAAGCGGTCCTGTCGGCGTTCTCCCTGACCCTCGACCACACGGCGTGGACGGCCTCGCTCGCCAAGAAGAGCGTGTCTCCGCTGGTCATCCACCTCACCGACGTCGAACGCCTCGAACAACAGCTCTCCGGGTCCCAGGAGCGCCGCCTGCGCGTCGTGGTGAGGGGACACGGGACGGCACGGACCAAGCCGTCCGAGGACCCCTACCTCCTGCACTTCATCCCCGTGCGCTCCGCCTACGCGAAGGAGGTCGCCGCCTTCGTCACCGCGCTGGCAGCGGCGGTCGACGCCCAGCGTCCGCACGGTGCGCCGGGCTGTCTGGTCGATGTCGCCGACATCCGCGATCCGGCGCCTGCCGTCGGTGCGCAGGGGGCCCATGTGCCGTATGCCGTCTCCGATCCGGGGCGGCCCCAGGGCGGGCCCGGGTACCGCTTCAACCCGCCGCCGAACTGGCCGCCCACGCCTCCGGGCTGGTTTCCCCCCACGGGCTGGCACCCCGACCCGGCGTGGGGCCCGGCTCCGGCGGGATGGCCCTTCTGGGTGCCCGAGGGGCCGCCGGCCGCTTTCGGCCAGCCCCCGCACCCCGCTCCCGCCGCCGCTGACCACCGGCCGCCCGAGCCCGTCCCAGGGCCGGTGCGTGAGCCCGTCCCCGGACCGGTTCCCCCGGCAGCGCCGCAGAACCGGACCGCCGCGGTGTCCGGCCACGTCGACACCGACATCGGCGTGTTCGGCGCGCGTGCCAAGGCCAAGGACCTGGCCGTGCGGGTCAACGGTCTGGCCGATGAGAACGCCCAGCTCAGGGAGCACCTGCAACGCCTCGGTGCGCTGGAGGCCGCCGACCTGGAGGAACGGGTGCGGTCTTTGAGGGACGAGGTCGCCGCCCTCCAGGCCGACCACGCGCGGCAGCGGGACCGCCTGACTACGGACCTGCGCGAGACCGCCGCGCGGGAGCGGGCCGCGCTGGAGGCGGACGCCAACCGGCTGCGGGCGGAGACCGCGGCCCTGGAGACGCGCCTGGCCGGGCTGCGCTCCGACGTCGTCGTCACCGAGGACCTCCTCGCCCTCCAGGAGGCCGGGGTCTACTCCTACTCCCACCCGCTGGACGACTCGGTGGCCTACAAGTCCGCCCTGGCCGACCTCAAGGACCGCACCAAGGCGATGAACCGCAAGGACGGGGGCGCTGTCCAGGCCACCACGGCCTTCACCATGAACGGATCGCTGTCCGAGGGCCGCAAGATGGTCGGCGAGTTCTCCAAGCTGCTCCTGCGCGCCTACAACAACGAGGCCGACAACCTCGTGCGCGGGATGAAGCCCTACAAGCTCGCCACTTCCCGTGACCGGCTGGACAAGACACGGGCGACGGTGGAGAAGCTGGGGCGCTCGATGGACATCCGCATCTCCCACGCCTACCACCGGCTGCGTCTGCGCGAGCTCGAACTGACCGCTGACCACATCAACAAGGTGGCCGAGGAGAAGGAGCGCGAACGCGAGGAGAAGGCGCGCATGCGCGAGGAGCGCCAGGCCCAGGCGGAGCTGGACCGGGAGAGGGCGCGCCTGGACAAGGAGCGCAGCCACTACGAGAACGCCCTGGCCGCGATGCGGGCCAAGGGTGACGAGGACGCGGTGCGGCGGCTCCAGGAGCAGATCGACGGGGTCGCCTCGGCGATGGAGGACGTCGAGCAGCGCGCGGCCAACGTGCGCGCGGGTTACGTGTACGTGATCTCCAACCTCGGCTCGTTCGGCGACCGGGTGGTCAAGGTCGGTATGACGCGGCGCCTGGACCCCATGGACCGGGTGCGCGAGCTCAGCGACGCGTCGGTGCCGTTCAACTTCGACGTCCACGCCCTGCACTTCTCCGAGGACGCGGTCGGGGTGGAGGCCGAGATGCACCGCAGGCTCGCGGACAGGCGCGTGAACCGGGTGAACCACCGACGCGAGTTCTTCCACGCCACCCCCGCGGAGGTCCGGGACCTGCTGGCCGGGGTCGCGGGAGACCTGCTGCGGTACGAGGAGGTGCCCGAGGCGGCGGAGTTCCGGCAGAGCGCGTCCGGTGAGGGAGACCAGAAAGCACAGTCCGCGGTGGCGTCCTAGCCTTCGGTCTCCCCTGCGTTCCGTGAGGAGGAGCGGTCCTCGCCTCCGCGAGCACCGGACGCGAGGACCGCTCCTCCGCCCGCACCGGCGCTGCGGGGTCTCCCGGAGTCGCGGGCCCGCGTCGTAGGGTGGCCGTGCGGTCCGCGGCCGCGGACCGCACGGCGAACCGAGGGGAGCGCCACGTGCGCCTGGTCTGCGTACTCGACACCAACGACCTCCATGCCGCCGCCGACTTCTGGTGCGCCGCGCTGGGCTTCGAGCGCGAGGAGGGCCAGCACCCGGTCTACCTCGCGCTGAAGGACCCGGGCGGGCGCTGGCCCGACCTGGTCCTCCAGAAGGTGCCCGAACCCCGCTCCGGCAAGAACCGGATGCACCTGGACCTGGTCGTCCACGACCTGGACGCGGAGGTCGAGCGGGTGCGCGCGCTGGGCGCGGAGGTGCTGCGCCCGGCCTACGAGGAGGACGGCCACCTGCTGGCGGTCCTGGCCGACCCCGAGGGCAACGAGTTCTGCGTGGTCGAGCGCCTCGACGGCACCCTGGGCGGGTAGCGCGCGCCCGGTCCGCGCCATGTGTGCGCCGAAGGCGCCGGGGTAGCGCTCACCACACGGCCCGCGCGCCGCCGAACCGCGCGGACGCGGGCCGTCGCGCCACGGGATCCAGACGACGCGACCGGGTGAGGTGGCACACGTGTTTCGGGACCGGCGAGAGGCGGGCGAGCGGCTCGCCCGCGCGGTGGCGGAGCGGGCGGGACCGCGCCCGCGCGTGCTGGCCCTGCCCCGGGGCGGTGTCCCCGTGGCCAGGCCCGTCGCCGACGCCCTCGGCGTGCCGCTGGACATCGTGGTCGCGCGCAAGATCCCCGCCCCCGGCAGCCCGGAGACGGCGATCGGGGCGACCACGGCCGAGGGCCCCGCGCTGTTCGACCAGAGGGCGCTGGACCTGCTGGGCATCCCCGAGGGACGCCTGGCCGAGATGGTCGGGACCCAGCGGGCGGAGGCGCGGCGCAGGCTGCTGGCCTACCGCGGGGAGGACCCCGAGCCCGAGGTCACCGGATACGACGTCGTGGTGGTCGACGACGGCCTGGCCACCGGGATGAGCGCCAGGGCGGCGCTGACCTCGGTGCTCACCCGGCGCCCCGCGTCCCTGACGCTGGCCGTCCCCGTGGGCGCGCCCGAAGCCGTCCGCGCGCTCTCCGACGTCTGCGACCGGGTCGTCTGCCTGGAGACACCGCCGGACTTCGGCGCGGTCAGCCTCTGGTACGCGAGGTTTCCCCAGGTCACCGATGACGAGGTGCGCGGCCTGCTGGTGAGGCTTCCCCGAGGTCCCGGAGAATCCGGCGGCCCGGGTTCCCACGGCTCCGGCGGTCCCGGAGACGGCCCTCCCGGCCGCCCCTGACCGTCACCGGCCGCCGCGCACGCGGCGGACGACACCGGGTCGGCGCACCGCACGGGAGGTCGGCCCCCACGAAGGGAGAGGACCATGACCGCCGTCGACGTGACGGTACGCACGCCGGACGCGCGACTCGACGGGCGGCTGGCCGTGTTCCCCGGGGCGACCGCGGTCGTGGCCTTCGCGCACGGCAGCGGAAGCTCACGCCACAGCCCGCGCAACCGGGCCGTCGCCGAGGAGCTCAACCGGGTCGGGGTCGCCACGCTCCTGCTGGACCTGCTCACCCCGGAGGAGGAGCGCGCCGACAGCGCGACCGGGCGGCAGCGCTTCGACATCGACCTGCTCACCCGGCGGCTCACCGGCACCGTGGACTGGCTGGCCGGACACGAGGACACCGCGGGGACGCCCATCGGCCTGTTCGGCGCCAGCACCGGCGCCGCCGCCGCGCTGAGGACCGCGGCCGAGCGCCCCGACCTGGTCGCCGCGGTGGTCTCGCGCGGCGGCCGCCCCGACCTGGCGGGCACCGAGGCGCTCCAGGTCGTGCGCGCTCCCACGCTGCTCATCGTCGGCGGCGCGGACACCGAGGTCCTGCGGCTCAACGAGGAGGCGGCCGACCGGCTCAGCGCCCCGCACCGGATCCACGTCGTCCCCCGCGCCACCCACCTGTTCGAGGAACCGGGGGCGCTGGAGGAGGTGGCCGACGCCGCCTCCGGCTGGTTCGCGGGCATCCTGGGCGAGGCGGAGCGATGAGCCCCGGGACCGGCTCGGACGCCCTCCTGCGGCTGTCCGGCCCGAGGTCGCTGGACCCGCTCCTGGATCGGATCGGCGACGCGCGCTACGTGCTGCTGGGCGAGGCCTCGCACGGCACCGCCGAGTTCTACCGCTGGCGGGCGGAACTGACCCGGCGGCTGATCGAGGAGGCGGGCTTCTCCTTCGTCGCGGTGGAGGGCGACTGGCCCGACTTCCAGCAGCTGCACTGCGGCGTCGTGGGCGCGCCGGGGGCGCCCGAGGATCCCAGGCGGATCCTGGAGGGCTTCCGCAGGTGGCCGCAGTGGATGTGGGCCAACACCGAGGTGCTGGAGTTCGCCCGGTGGCTGCGCGAACACAACCTGGGGCTCGCGCCGGAGCGGCGCGCCGGGTTCTTCGGCCTCGACGTCTACAGCCTGTGGGAGTCGTTGTACGCGGTGCTGGGGTGGCTGCGCGAGAACATGCCCGAGCAGGTGGAACCGGCTCTGAACGCCTACCGCTGCTTCCAGCCCTACGGAGAGGATCCCCAGGCCTACGCCCGCGCGACGCGGCTGGTGCCCGAGAGCTGCGAGGCGGAGGTCGTGCGCCTGCTGGCCGGGCTGCGCGAGCGGGCGGGGGAGGCCTCCTTCGCCGAGGACCTGGCCGAGTTCGCCGCGCGCCAGAACGCCGAGGTGCTCGCGGACGCCGAGCAGTACTACCGGGCGCTGGTGCGCGGCGGCCCCGAGTCGTGGAACGTCCGCGACCACCACATGGCCGACACGCTCGACCGGCTCATGGATTACCACGGGCCCGGAGCCAAGGCCGTGGTGTGGGAGCACAACACCCATGTCGGCGACGCGCGCGCCACCGACATGGCCGCCTCGGGCATGGTCAACGTGGGGCAGTTGGTGCGCGAGCGCCACGGCGACGAGGGCGTGGTCCTCGTCGGCTTCGGCACCTACGAGGGCCGGGTCATGGCCGCCCGGGCCTGGGGGGAGACCCCCGAACCGATGCCGGTGCC
Source organism: Nocardiopsis sp. CNS-639 (assembly GCF_000381685.1). NCBI lineage: Bacteria > Bacillati > Actinomycetota > Actinomycetes > Streptosporangiales > Nocardiopsidaceae > Nocardiopsis > Nocardiopsis sp. CNS-639. The sequence continues at coordinate 65,614 of NZ_KB906869.1, read as the reverse complement.
CGCGGCGCGCCACGGGAGCGTGGAGGCGCTGCTGCACCAGTCGTTCGAGGGGGAGACGGGCCTGCTGCTCCTGACCGGCGAGGGGGCGGTCGATCCGTTCGCGGGCGAGGTCCTGCCGCACCGCGCCGTCGGCGTCATCTACCACCCCGGACGCGACGGGCTGCGCAACTACGTACCGACCGTGCTGGGGGAGCGCTACGACGCCTTCGTGTTCGTCGACCGCACCCGCGCGCTCACGCCCCTGCACGAGGTCGAGGAGGACTCGGGCGAGGAGGGGACCTGGCCCAGCGGCCAGTGACCCGGCCGGGCCGTCCCCGACTCGCGGCCCCGGAGCCGGGGGAGCAGCGGACAGGGCAGGGGCGGCGGTCGTGCACACGGGTGAGGACGAGGAGACCCCCGTCGGGGGGCTGGTGCCCTGGGCGGGCCCTTCGCGTTCGGCGCCCGCGGCCCGGTATCCGGTTCGAGAGCCCTGCCGGATGCGATACAGTTTCACCTGTTGGCGGCGCCGGGAACGGCGTTCGCGCAGCGGACGGGACGTAGCGCAGTTTGGCAGCGCACTTGACTGGGGGTCAAGGGGTCGTGGGTTCAAATCCCGCCGTCCCGACAGAGGAATAGCAGGTCAGTGAGGGGTCCACCGGAAGGTGGGCCCCTTTCCGCGTTCCCGGTGTGGTGGAAGCGGGGCGAGCGGGCCGTCAGTCCGCGCCGTGCGGGTTCTCGTCCGCGGTCCGTGCCGTTGACCGGACCGCCACCGGTCGCCACCGGCCGCGCGGAGCACCGCCGCGGCCCGTTCCGGAGTCATCGGCACGGCCCGGCATCCGGGGCGGTCGCCCCGGTATAAGCGCTGCTTATGAGCCCCATGGAGACGGGCCCCTACCCGACGGTACCGACTTCGTGTTGCATGGTCAGGTCTGTGGCGCGGACCACAGGGCGACGCGTCCATCCGCTGCCGCGCGGCGCCGTTTTCGGCGCTCCACGGGAGGACGCGCCCGCGATACGGCCCTGGAGCACGCCGGGGCGGACCCGCTCACGCCGCTCCACCGCGGATGTGCGAGCGTTTCCGCCAAGGCGGCCGCGCTTCCGCGCGGCTTCAGGCGGCGGAGAGACCGGACCGGTCGCGGTCCGCCTCAGTGACACAAAGCCTGACACCGCCCCCCATCAGGTCTGAACGGAAAAGAGCCAGATGACTGACACCTTGGTCGTGGCGCACACGGCGATAGCGATTATCGGCGTGGTGCTGCTGATCCTGGCCGCCCGCGTCGAGCCGGTGATCGCACTCGTGATCGGGTCGATCTACCTGGGACTCGCGGCCGGACTGGGGTTCGAGAAGACCATCTCGACCATCGCCCAGGGCTTCGGCGACATCATGACCGAAGTCGGGCTGCTCATCGGGTTCGGCGTCCTGTTGGGGTCGCTGCTGTTCCGCATGGGCGCCCTGCAGAAACTGGTGGAGCTGCTGCTGAGACTGCTCGGTCCCAGACGGCTCCCCTACGCGCTCGCCTCCGTGCTGAGCACGATCTTCCCGTCCATCTACGTGGACGTGCAGCTCGTGCTCGCCGCCCCGCTGGCCCGCTCCGCCGCGCCCGGCCTGGGCCGCAACGGCGTCGGCATGATGGGCGGCGCGCTCAGCACCGGCATCCTCGTCGGCTACGTGTTCGTGATCCCCGGTCTGGGAACCGTGTCGATCGCCGGTCTGCTGGGCGTCCCGCTCGGCACGATGCTGCTCTACGGCTTCGGTGTCGGACTGGCCACGGCGGTGCTCACCGTGTTCCTCTACGGCCTCCTGCTGAAGGTCGGGTTCTGGAACCCGGACAAGGACGAGGTCGCCCCGGTGGCGGTCGGCGCCCACGAGTCCGCCGGCGCCGCGCAGCCCGTGGGCGCCGCGCCCAGCGGCGGCAGCGGCGGCGTCAGTGACGGCGGCGACGACGGCACGGCGAAGGCCGCCGAGACGGCGCCGCGGACCCCGCCGCTCTACGTCTCCCTGCTGCCCATCCTCATCCCGCTGGTCATGATCGCCGCCGGGGCGATCGCCGAGGCCGCGGGCGTGGCGTCTCCCGTGATCGCCTTCTTCGGCGACCCGGTGCTGGCGCTCTTCGTCGGCCTGGTCGGCGCCTACCTGCTGTCGCGGGGCGTGCTGGGCAACGAGCGCACCAACGACGCGCTGGGCGAGGGACTCAACACCACCGGGCAGATCCTGCTGGTCACCGGTGTGGGCGGTTCGCTGGGCGCGGTGATCGGCGAGACGGCGCTCGAAGGGGTCCTGGGCGGCCTGTTCTCGGCCGACGCGGGCACACCGGCGCTCGTGGCGGTGCTGCTGGCCTGGCTGGTGGCGGCCGTGCTGCACGTGGCCATCGGCTCGATCTCCGTCGCCGCCATCGCGGCCGCGGGCATCCTCGCCCCGATCATGGGCAGCCTGGACCTGCCGCCCGCGGTCCTGGGGCTGTCCATCGGCGCGGGCGCCCTGTTCGCGCTCCACGTGAACAGCAACTTCTTCTGGATGTTCCAGTCGCTGCTCGGTGTGACCACCCGGGGCACGCTCAAGGCGCTGACCTTCGTGACCTCGCTGGCCTCGGTGGTCTCGCTGGTCATCGTCGTGGGCATCAGCCTCGTCGTCTAGCAGGGACGCCGCCGCGAGCCGCGGCCACCGTCCCCCCGGGCCGTCGCGCACGCGGCGGCCGGGGGGACGCGGCTCCCCGGCACCCCCCGCACCCGTGGCGCACCCGACCTTCCCACACACGCAGGAGAGAAACCATGCAGCCGCTTCGCGGTGTAACCGTCGTGTCCCTGGAGCAGGCCATCGCCGCTCCCTACGCCAGCCGCCACCTGGCCGACATGGGCGCCCGCGTCATCAAGGTCGAGCGCCCCGGCACGGGCGACTTCGCCCGCGGCTACGACTCCCGCGTCAACGGCATGAGCTCGCACTTCGTGTGGGTCAACCGCAACAAGGAGTCCCTGACGCTGGACATCAAGGACCCGCGCGGCAACGAGGTGCTGCGCCGGCTGCTGGCCCGCGCCGACGTCTTCATCCAGAACCTGGCGCCGGGGGCCGCGGCCCGCGCCGGGCTGGGCGCCGCCGAGCTGCACGCACGGCACCCCGGGCTCATCGTCTGCGACATCTCCGGCTACGGTTCCCCCGGCCCCTACGAGACGATGAAGGCCTACGACCTGCTGGTGCAGAGCGAGTCGGGGCTGCTGTCGGTGACGGGCAGCGGCGAGGAGATGGCCAAGGTCGGCATCTCGGTCTCCGACATCGCCGCGGGCATGTACGCCTACAGTTCGATCCTGGGCGCGCTGCTCGAACGCGCGCGCACCGGGAAGGGCGCCCACCTGGACGTGTCGATGCTGGAGGCCACCGCCGAGTGGATGGGCTTCCCGCTCTACTACACCTACGGCGGCCAGGAGCCGCCGGCGCGCGCCGGCGCGGCGCACGCCACGATCTACCCCTACGGCCCCTTCGTCGCGCGTGATGAGCAGGTGGTCCTGATGGCGATCCAGAACGAGCGCGAATGGCGCGGGTTCTGCGAGCGCTTCCTGGAGCGCCCCGCGTTCGCCGAGGACCCCGCCTACGCCACCAACGCCGCCCGCAGCGCCAACCGCGACACGCTCAAGGCCGTCATCGACCGGCGCTTCGCCGAGCTGGACGGCGACGAGGCCACCTCCCTGCTCGCCGACGTCCCGGTCGCCTACGCCCGGGTGAACAGCCTCGCCGACGTGTGGAACCACCCGCAGCTCGCCGCGCGCGGGCGCTGGCACGAGGTGGACACGCCGACGGGGCGGGTCCCGGCGCTCGCGCCGCCCGGCCCGCGCGACCCGGCCCCCCGCATGGACCCGGTCCCCGACCTCGGCGAGCACACCGACGCCATCCTCGGCGAACTGGGGATGACGGCCGAGGAGACCGGCGAGCTGCGGTCGGGCGGGGTGGTCTGATGGCGCCGCAGACGGACGCCGCCGCGCACGCGGACGCGCTCACGTCGGCCGTCACCTGGCTGTTCGTGCCCGCGTCCCGTCCCGACCGGTTCGCCAAGGCGGTGCGCAGCGGAGCCGACGCCGTCATCATCGACCTGGAGGACGCCGTCCCGGCCGACGGCAAGGACGCCGCGCGCGAAGCGCTGCGGGCCGGGTGGCCGAGCGTCGTCGATTCCCGTCCCCCCTCCGGCGGCGCGCCCGCCGTGGCCGTGCGCGTCAACGCGCGCACCACCGCGGAGTTCGCCGCCGACGCGCGGCTGTGCCGCGAGCTGGGGCCGGACGCCGTCGTCCTGCCCAAGGCCGAGTCCGGCGACGACGTGCGGGCCGCGGCCGAGGCGAGCGGGGCGCCGGTACTGCCGCTGATCGAGTCCGCCCGCGGTCTGGTGGGGCTCTCCCGGATCGCGAGCCGCCCCGAGACGGTCCGGCTGCTGTTCGGCGGGATCGACCTGGCCCTGGACCTGGGCACCGCCGACGACGCCGCGCTCGACCCGTCGCGGAGCGACCTGGTGCGCTGGTCGGCGGCGTGCTCGCTGCCGCCGCCGGTCGAGGGCGTCACCACGGACGTGCGCGACGGCACGGCCGCGGCACGCGACGCCGCCCGCGCCCGCCGCTGGGGGTTCGGCGGCAAGCTGTGCGTGCACCCCGCCCAGGTCGCGCCCGTGGACACCGCCTTCGCCCCCGACGCCGCCGAGCTGGAATGGGCGCGCGGGGTACTCGCCGCGGGAGACGGGGGCGCTGTTCAGCGCGGTGGTGAGATGATCGACCGACCGGTCGTGGAACGCGCCCGCCGACTGCTGCGGCGCGCCGAGGGGAGGGACCGGACAGTGTAGGCCGAGGGGACAGCCAGTGGACATCGCCCAGTTGCGGGACTTCATCGCGGTCATCGACAGCGGGAGCTTCACCCGCGCCGCCTCGGTGCTGTTCGTCTCGCAGCCGGCGGTCAGCCAGCGGATGAAGCAGCTGGAGAGCGAACTGGGCGTGCGGCTCGTGCAGCGCGGCCCCCGCGGGGTGGTGCCCACACCGGCGGGGCGGACCCTGTACCGGGACGCCCAGCAGCTCATCCGCCGGTTCGACCAGATCGCCGAGGACGTGGCCAAGGAACCCCGGGCCATCCGCGGACCGGTGGCCGTCGGACTGCCCACCGCGGCCGCCGTCCACCTCGCCCCGGCGCTGTTCTCCTGGACGAAAAGGCACTACCCGGGCGTCCGCCTGCGGCTGTTCGAGTCGGTGAGCGGATACATCCAGGAGCTGCTCACGGTCGGGCGGATGGACCTGGCCGTCCTCTACCGCGACGACGCGGCGCCCCGACCTGCCGAGACTCCGCTGTACTCCGAGGAGCTGTACCTGGTCGGGCGCTCGGACGCCGAGGAACGGCCCCGGGACGACCGGTCCGCCGGGTCTGCCGGGACGGGCGCGGCCGCCGCCGGCACCGCCGCGTACGGGGACATCAGCCTGGCCGACATGCTCCGGGTGCCGCTGGTCGCCCCCGGAGCGCGCAGCAACCTGCGCGTGCTCATCGACCGCGTCTTCACCGAACACGGCGCGGTGCCCACGATCGCCGCCGACGTGGAGTCCCTGGGCACGATGGTGCGCATCGCCGAGAGCGGCGAGGCCTGCGCCCTGCTCCCGCTGTCCAGCGTCGAGGCGCTGCGCAGCACCCCCGACCTCATGGTGCGGCGGGTCGTGGACCCCGTGATCGAACGCCACATCGCGGTGTGCGCCGGTTCGGACTACTACGAGCCGCGGGACGCCGTGTCCGTCGTCCGGCACGGCATCGTGCAGGTGACGACCCGGCTCGCCGAGCAGGGTGCCTGGCCGGGGATCCGCCTGGCGGCCCGGACCGAACCGCGCGCCGGCCGGCCCTGACCGGGGCGTGCGGGTCGTCGGCCCGCCTCGGTCAGGACGCCGTCCACGGGCGTCATCGCCGTGTTCGGCGGTCCGTGCCGGTGCTCTCCCGGCGTCCGCCCGTCTCCGGGACCGCGGGCAGCGGTCCCGGAGGGGCGTCACTCCACGCGGGAGAGGGCGTCGCAGAGCAGGTCCACGGCCGTCTGGGTGCGGTCCGTCTCGTCGAGGGACTCCTCGGCCCCGGAGCCCGCGGGCAGCACCTCGACCTCCACGACGAGGTTGTCCAGGCGGTACAGGGCGTGCCCGGAGCCGTTCCGGGTCCCGCTGAGCGGGGCCCTGCCGTCCGGGCAGGTCGCGGACTCGGAGCCGTCGGACTCCGGACGGTTGGAGTAGAAGTAGGTCCTGGCGGCCTCTTCACCGTTCTCCTTGCGGATCCCGTCCACCCGACTGGTGAAGACGATGGTGCGCAGGTCCACCTCGTGCCCGGACGCCGCCCCGTACCCGGGGGAGACGACGCACTCCAGGCCCTCGGCGCCGTAGGCGTAGGAGTGGTCCGCCTCGTAGACCTCCAGGTCCTCGCCGTTCCCGGCGATCCCGCTCGCGGCTTCGGTGTCCAGGACGTCGCACGGGCTCTGCGGAGCGGAGTGGACGTCCTCCGGGCCGAACCAGCCGAGGTAGTACGCTCCGCCGAACCCGGCGCCCGCCACGGCCAGGAGGAGGAGCGTGCCGCAGCCGCAGCCGATCCAGGCGAGGGTCCGGCCGACGGAGCCCTTTTCGGCCGGAGGCCGCTGAACGGGCGCCTGGCCGGGGAGGGGGTGGTCCTGCCGCTGCCCGGGGGGAGGCTGGTGGCCGGGGGGAGGCGCCTGGTGACGGGGCTGCCGGGGAGGGCGGGGGCCCTGGGGAGGTAAGGCGCCGTGTTCGTGCACGGTGCGTACTCTAGCCATGCCCGACGACGGCGCCGTGGGACGGTCCGACCCGGGGTCCGGCGCCTCGTACAGTGGGAACTCCGTTCCGGGCGGAGGCGATCCTCGACGGCCCGCGACCGAACACGAACACCGACCCCCGCCCCGGCGGGGACGCCCCGGAGGGGAACTCCTTGTACCTGTCCCGCATCAACCTCGACCCCAAGCGCAGCGCCCGGATGGACCAGTGGGCGGTCATGGGGCAGGCCGTGCGCAGAGCGGTCGACCCCGACCCCGAGTCCGACGCCCGCGTGTTGTGGGCGCGCACCTCGCCGAGCACGCTGGTGGTCAGCTCCGACACCGCCCCCGCCTGGGGTAAGGTCCCCGGCGCGACCTCCGCCGCGATCCACCCGATGCCGCGCTACTCCGAGGGCGAGACCGTCCGCTGGGAGCTCATCACGGCGCCCACCGCGCCGCGCGGAGCCGGGGCCGCCGGTGAGGGGGCGCGCCCGCGCGGCAAGCGGGCCCCCCTTCCGGAGGAGGAGTTCGAGGGCTGGCTGGACGGCAAGTTCGCGGGCGCGCTGGACGTCACCTCGGTGCGGTGGAAGCACCTGGGCGGCAGGCCCGCGCGGTACCACTTCACCGGCGAGGCCGTGGTGCGCGACAGCGAGGCGCTCCAGGAACTGTGCCTGGGCGGTGTCGGCGCGGGCACGGCCACGGGGGCCGGGCTGCTCCTCGCCAGCCCGCTCGCCCCGAGGTAGACCCCGTCCGCGCGGCCCGGCGTCGCGGGGCGCCCTCTGCCGATCCACGACGGAGTGAATGCGCGGAAACCCCGCGGCGATAAGCTGGTCACGGAATCGCCCGCCGAGTGGGACTGCGTTCCGCGGGCGTTCCGCGGGCGGTCCGGCGCGATCGTCCCCCGTGCGCTGAGAAAGAGTTTTCCGGCTGCCGTTGAATTGCCGTTTTATCGTGGCGGACGCCGTGCAACCGACGCTGAAGGAAAATGGCTCCGCGCCGTCCGCACGGCTCCGGAGGGGGGTGAGGAGCGCCGCACGGGAGGTGACGCCGTCAATGGGGAAAGGGATTGTTCCACGGGTTTTGCGGAGGGCGGTTGTGGGAGTTCCGTTGACGGGCTGCCATGCGGAGCTGAGGCGAAAGGCCCGTTCGGTCGCCGGGAACGAGCGGTTTCCGGTTTCCGAGTGCGCGGGACGCATGCGCCTGCGGGAAGCCCCTGGCGGGGGTTCGTCCCCGAAGCCTGTTCAGTGGGCGGTTCGGGGTTCGGGGTTCGCAGGTGACCGGAGAAATTCCTGCCGGGCCGCGGATAAGCCTTGGTAGGAGGGAAAGTTTTCCAACTGGAGAAACTCACCGGCGGCGTCCGGAGCGGCGGCCCCGAGGCGTGCCCACCGTTACCACGGTGCCGGGAGGGCTTCCGGTCTCCCGGAGCGGGGAATCGGCGGGGCGGGTCGTGTGCCGGGACGAGGAGAGGCGTATCCGGGAGCGAGGAGGTGCGCGTCCCCGGCGGCGGCGCGCCGCGGACGCGCCCACCGGTGCTCCTGCGGAGAGAGGGCCCGGGGGCGCCGACCGTGGTGCGACTGGCGGACAGTGCCCACGGCCGCGGCGCGGCCCGGGGCGGTGCGCTTGACCGCCCCGGGCGGGCGCCCCTCATCGGAGCGCGTCCCCGCTGAGGATCCCGCGGGGGCACGGCGGGATCCGACAGGCGTGGACGTCAGAGCCCGGCGGACTCCTGGCGCGTGGGTACCGAACCGTCCTGGTGCTCGTCCTTCGGCCCTTCCGGCTCGGTGCCGCGCCGCTTCAGGAGGACGAACACGCCGACGGTGGCGGCCAGGGACAGCGCCGCCACGCCCCAGGAGGTCAGGTCCCAGGCCACCGTGAGGTGGTCGGCCAGGACCTGTGGCTCGGAGTCGCCGAGGTCACCCGCGGTCACCTGGGCGGCGATTTCCGACGAGCCGGTGCGGGCGGCGACGATACTGCCCAGTGCCGCTCCGAAGACCGCGATGACCAGGGCCTCGGCGCCGCCGCGCAGCGTGTTGAGGAAGCCCGCCGCCATGCCCGCCTTCTCGGGTTGGACGACGCTCATGGCCTGGCCGTCGGTGATGCCGAACGACAGGCCCATCCCGACCCCGATCAGCACCAGCGGTGCGGCCAGCCCCCATGCGCTGATGTCCGGGTGGAGCACGGTCAGCAGCGCGTTGCCCCCGGCCACGAACAGCAGCGCCAACACGATCAGCCCCTGGGCCGACACGCCCTTGGTCACCAGCCATCCACCCAGGGAGGGCGACACCAACACCGGCGCGGTGAGCATCAGCATCATCAGACCGGCGGTCTGCGCGGACACGCCCTGGACTCCCTGCAGGTAGGTGGGCAGGAAGACCAGTACCCCGAGGAAGCCGACCGAGGTGGTCAGAGTGGCCAGGCACCAGGCCATGAAACGGCCGTCCCGGACCAGGCCCAGGTCCAGAACCGGCTGGACCGCCCGCACCTCGATGGCGAAGAAGAGCACCATCAGCAGGGCGCCGACCACCAGCGTGCCGATAACCGTCAGGCTGCCCCAGCCCGTTTCGGGCGCCTCGATGACCGCGTACATCACCAGGGTGAGGCTGAGCACGAAGGTCACCGCGCCGCCCCAGTCCACGCGGGGACGCTCAGAGGCGCGCGACTCGGCCATGAAGGCGGACCCGGCCAGAACGAGTACACCGACCACGGCGTAGGCCAGGAACGCCGCCCGCCAGCCCACCGCGCCCACCAGCAGGCCCGACAGCGTGGGTCCTACGGCGATGCCCACCCCGGCCATGGTGCCCATGGCGGCGAAGGCCCGGGTGCGCGCGGCACCGTCGAAGGTGGTGGCCAGCAGGGCCCCGCCGCTGGCCATGATCGCGGCGCCGCCGACTCCGGTGAGCAGGCGGGCCGCGTCCAGGAGCAGGATGTCCCCGACCAGGCCGCTGGCCACGTTGCCGCCGGCGAAGACGAGGGCGCCGATCACGAACAGCAGCCGCCGCCCGAACAGGTCGGACAGGGATCCGCAGACCAGGGTGAACGCGGCGAAGGTGAGGTTGTAACCGGCCACCACCCAGTGCAGGGGCGCGCCCGACGCCTCCAGCTCCACACCGATGCCTGGGACGGCCACCGCTGTCCCGGAGATCGACATGGCCACGACCAGAACACCCAGCATGACGCTGGCGAGCAGTACTCCTGGACGTGACTTGCGCGCAGGTCGGCTACGCGTCGTATTCACGTGTATCTCCTTTGTGTTGGAAGCCGTCACAGACATCCTTGAACCTCAAGTTCTGTTGAGGTCAAGTGGTGTGCTCCACATCACGGCACCCGGGTGTCGTCGCCGCAGGCGCGCTTCGTGTTCCCACCTGGGTGTTCTGGCGGGCTCCGTGTTTAAACCTGGCGGCACGGATTGTCCGGATGCGGCCACGGCCGCTGCGGGCCGGTGTCGTCCTGTGTCCTCCCGCTCACCGTGTGAACCCAACGCCAACCAGCCTCGATTCTTTCTTGCGGGTCCGGTGTCGTCTCGTTTCCCGGCGCGTGCCCCGCGTCTCTCTCCGCTCGGCACCGGCTGTTGTCCGAGAAAAGCTACTGGGAACCCGGGCTTTTTGGCATTAGACTTTGCGGCGGCTCCGTGGGGGGTCGGTTGAACCGGCTTGGTTTAATTTTTCCGGATGCGAGTGGAGGCTGGAGCACGGTTTGATGGTATGAGTCGGTTCGGTGAATGCTGGCCAATGGTTCAGATGGCTGATAACTAGCTTCATGTGAAGGTGGAGTGAGGTCTTGGGTGCGGAATTTTATGGAGTCGGTTTGCACTCCCTGTCCCGCGTGTTTGGAACGGCTCCTTTGTTCCGTCTCCTTTTTTCGGCTTTTCTCCGGCTTCGACGTGAATGGCATCGAGTTAAAATATCTTCCTGCTGTTCCTTTTTCGTGTTCTGTGGATTATTCCTGGGAGTGTATTTAAATGGAGCTTAAGGTACTTGGTCCTTTGGGGATGGAGTTTGAGGGAAGAGATTATCTTCCCGCGGCTCCGAAACAACGCCAGATCCTCGCCCTGCTACTGCTCAACGTGGACCGGTACGTCTCGATAGACACCTGCGCAGAGGAGCTGTGGGGGCCGCACCGGCCCAAGACCTCCGTCCCCACGATCCAGACCTACATCCTGCAGATACGCAAGGCCCTGGCCTCCCTCCCCTCGGTGGCCACGATGAAGAAGGCGCATGAACTCCTCTCCACCGGTCGGGGCGGGTACCGCATGGTCCTGCCCGAGGACACGCTGGACCTGTCCGTGTGCAACCGGCTGCTCGCGGAGGGGCGCTTCGCGGCCCGACAGGGACGGCACGCCGACGCCGCCTCGGCCTTACGCACGGCCCTGGCCATGCGCCGCGGCCCCATGCTCAACGGCCTCCGCCTGGGCCCCGTCCTGGACGCCCTCATCGACGCGCATGACGAGGCCTTCATCGTCGCCCAGGAGCAGTACTTCGAGGCCGAGCTGGCCCTGGGCTTCCACTGGCACGTCCTGAGCGACCTGCGCGCGATGTCGCTCCTCCACCCGCTCAACGAGGGGCTCCAGCGGCAGTACATGCTGGCCCTCTACCGGGCCGGGCGGCAGGCCGAGGCGCTGGAGGTCTTCCGCCACCTGCGCACGACCCTGGCTGACCAACTCGGGCTGATGCCCTCCCCGCCGCTGTGCCACCTGCACGAGCGCATCCTGGCCTCCGACCCCGAGCTCGACCCGAACCGGGAGGCCTACGACGCGGTGCTGTAGAACCCCGCGCGCGAACACGGAACAGACGTGCATCCGCACGATCGTACGCACGATTACGCGCCCCCGCCCGTCCAAGGAGCCGCAGTGCGCTCCGAGGGCGGAGGGACGGGGCGTACCCGTGACGGCTCCGGCGGCCCCGGGGCGGATCCGGGGGAACTACCGGGCGGTTGACCGGTGGCGGAGCGTTTCCGGCCGTGTCCCGTGCCGCTGAGGACCGGCACGGCTCCCACGGCGAGAGGGCTCCCCGCCGGAGCCGCGCCGCGCGTGCGACCGGGCGCCCGCCCGGGGCCGGGCGGGCCGACACGGTCGGCACGAGCCCGCTGAGCGGGGATCACGAGGAGTCCGGGTCCGAGGTGCGGGCCGTCGTACGCGGTGGCGGAGCCCGGGGCGGTTCGGGCGGGGCCGTGCCGACGGGCGGCGGAGCTGACACTCGAACGCCTGGTGGCCGACCGCCATCCGGACTGGGACCGCGAGCGGTCCACCGGTGGTCCTGAGAGCGCGGACGAGGTCGCGGCGACCCGTGTGACGACCGTCCGGTTGGTGGGGCGCGGGGCCCACCACAGAGACCTAGCCATCCACCGGGGCGTGTTGCCCGGTCGGCTGCCCGACAGCTCACGGGAAGGGCCGCGGTGCCTGGCGCGGACGGCCCGGGACCGGTGGCGGCTCCGGCACGGCGGCCGGGGTCCGAACGCGGTGCGGGGCCGGACCACGACGAGGGCGCGTCCGGCGGGGGCGACGCGTCCGCCGGGCGCCGGAAACGCGCCAGCGGGCACCGCTGTACCGGGTCGGCGGGTGTTGCACCCGCCGACCCGGTACAGCGGTGCCCGCCCGGCACGGTCCTGCGGAGGTGTACCGCCAGGGTCTGTTTCCTCGAACCGGCCCCAGCTTGTGGGGGGTCGGGTCCCCACGGGGTTCTGGAGGCGCCGGAGGCGGGTCCTCGTGGGAGGACCGCGCCGTAGGCGTCGTTCGAGGGCGGCGGCGGTCGGCGACGGGTGGGCATGAGCGAACTCGCCGTGGGCGCCGCTGTGCCTGCTTCAACCCGATTCCTGCTCTCCGGGCGCCCGGACACGGACCGGAGCGGAGGGCCAGAAAACGCTGCTAGGGAAGCCGTACCTCGACGTCGTAGGCGCGCACCCAGGCGTCGAACTCCACGAGGCGCTCCAGCACCGCTCTGGCGCTCCACGGACCCCCCATCACGTAGGCCCCCACGGGCCGGTCCAGGAGGCGCCGCACACCCGCCTCTCCGACCAGGTCCAGGACGGGGGCGCCGGGGACGCACACCTTCTCCACGCGCTCGCGCAGGGCGAGTTCGTACTCCCGGTCCTGGGTTGAGGGGTAGGGGTTCTTCTTGCGGTCCAGGACCGAGTCGGGCAGCACCCCACGCATGGCCGCCCGGAGGAGGCTCTTCTCCCTGCCGTCGAACGTCTTCATCCGCCAGGGGGTGTTGAAGACGTACTCCACCAGGCGGTGGTCGCAGAAGGGGACCCGGACCTCCAGGCCCGCCGCCATGCTGATGCGGTCCTTGCGGTCCAGGAGGAAATTCTCCCAGCGCGTGAGGTTCATGTAGCCCACCTCCCGCATGCGGGCCTCCTCACCCGTCTCCCCGGGCAGCCGCGGGCAGTCCGCCAGGGCCTCGCGGTACCGCCGGTCGATGTACTCCCCCATCCCGAGCCGGTCCCAGAGCCCGACGTCCTTCAGGGCGCCGATACCACCCGCCTTCTGGAAGGGGTGGTGCCAGGGGAAGGTCGGCGCCTCCACGGCCTCACGGTCGTGGAACCAGGTGTAGCCTCCGAACAGCTCGTCCGCGGCCTCACCCGACAGCGCGACCGTCACGCGCCGGCGCACCGCCCGGGACAGCTGTAGGAGCGAGTACTCCATGTCGCCGGTCGAGACGGGCAGGTCCTGGGCGCGCAGGACCGCGTCGCGTACCTCCTGGTCGAGCACGCCCTGGCTGTCGAGCATCACGGTGATGTGCTCGGCTCCCACCTTGGCGGCGACCTCCATGGCGAAGGGGGTGTCGGGATCCTCCCACTGCACGTTGGACTCGAACCTCTGCTCGTGCCCCACGAAGTCGATGGAGAACGCGGGGAAGGGTTCGAGCACTCCCTGGGCGCGCAGGACGTTCGCCGCGAGGGCGGTGACCGCGCTGGAGTCCAGCCCGCCCGAGAGCAGGGTGCCGACGGGGACGTCCGCGACCAGCTGCCGCTCCACGATGTCCTTCAGCAGTTCGCGCACCGTGTCGACGGTCGTCTCCAGGTCGTCGGTGTGCTCACGGGCCTCCAGCCTCCAGTAGCGGTGCTTGGACAGACCGCCGCGTGACACGCGCACCAGCCAGCCCGGGCGGACCTCGTACATGCCCTTGAACACCGCGTGCTCCGGTGTCTTGACGATGCCGAAGAGTTCGGCGAGCCCCTCGCCGTCGACCACCGCACGCACGTCGGGGTGGCACAGGATGGCCTTGGGCTCGGAACCGAACAGCACGCCGTCGGCGGTCGGGTAGTAGTAGAGCGGCTTGACGCCGACCCGGTCGCGGACGAGCAGCAGCTCTTCCGTCCTGGTGTCCCAGATCGCGAAGGCGTACATGCCGTTGAGCCGGTCGACGAAGCCCGTGCCCCACTCCAGGTAGGCGTGGAGCACGACCTCGGTGTCGCTGTCGGTCGAGAACCGGTGCCCGAGCCGGCGCAGTTCGTCGCGCAGCTCCCGGTAGTTGTACACCTCACCGGTGTAGGTGATGACGGCCTCGCCGCCTCCGGCCGCCTCGGCGGCCATCGGCTGGGTCCCGTTCTCCAAGTCGATGATGGACAGGCGCTGGTGGCCCAGGACCACCCGATCCGCGCTCCACACACCGGAGGCGTCGGGTCCCCGGCAGGCCATGGTCTCGGCCATCGCCCCTCCGATGCCACGGCGGTCCTCCAGACCGCCTCGGTAGCTCACCCATCCGGCCATTCCGCACATATGAACCCGCTCTCCTTAGCGACGTGTTCTCTGAGGCCGCAGCCGTTCGCCCGCTAGGCCCTGAGCCGTTCGATCTCGGCGACGACCTCCGAGGGCGAGGCCTGGGCCCTGATCTCCTCACCCAGATCACGCGTTCTGCGGGCGTAGGAGGGGTCTTCCAGCAGTTCCCTCGCGCTGGCGGCGATCGCGTCCGCGCTGTCCTCGGTGCCGGGGTCCAGGATCAGGGCGGCCCCCCGCTCGACCAGCCGCCTGGAGGGCGGCACGGACTTGGGCATGTTGGGCAGGAGCAGCTGCGGAGCGCCCGCGGCCACCGCGGTCAGTGAGGTGCTGCCCCCGGCGTGGTGCACGAACAGGTCGCAGGTGGGGGCCACGATCTCCAGCGGCATCCAGCCCGCGAGGACGTGATCGCGCCCGGCGGACACGTCCGGAGCCACCTCGTCGGAGACGGGCACGACGATCTCCACGTCCCCCAGCGCGTCCACCTTGTCCACCAGCTCCTTCAGGAAACCGAGGTACTGGTGGCGGCCGACCCGGCTGCCAGCGGTCACGCACACCCGGCGGCGATCGCCTCGGGTGTACATCCACCGCTCCATCCGGCGCTGGGGCCCACACGGCAGCCACCGCATGCCCTGGGACGGCGGCGCGTCCGGACGGCGCAGGCTGGGCGGGCAGACCTCGATCGTCATCTCGGGGGTGGGCAGGGAGTCGAGTCCCAGCTCCTTGAGCTCGGGGAGCAGCTCGCGCTCGGCTCCGGCATCGGCCTCCGGCGGCTCGCCCAGGTCCCAAGCGTGCCGGATCCAGGGCAGGCCGAGCCGCCGGGCCACGAGGGCGGCCGAGAAGCTCAGCCACCCGCCCACGACCGCGTCGGCCTTCCAGTCGCGCGCGAACTCCTCCAGACTCCGTGCCGACTCGGCGGCGAGCCTGCCGAAACCCGCCCCGATGAACACCATGTGCTCGACCGGCTCGGTCGGCCACCGCAGCTGCTCACCCCCGCGTCCGTTCTCGAAGAAGTCGAGCATCGTCTTGTCCGTGCAGGGGACACCGGCCAGACCCGCACCGGTGATGAGGGGCATCATCCCCTCGCTGGACGCCATGACGACCTCGTGCCCGCGGTTACGGGCGGCCGTGGCCAGGGGGACGAGACCGAAGATCGTCGCGGGACTGGCTCCGGCGACACAAAGAATTCTCATGTTCCGCACGTTAGTGATGTCTCCTTGTGGCTCTTTAAAGCCGGAACAGTAGGCGGGGAGAGGCGCTGCGTGCCGACCGTGCCAGCAGCAGGTGCACCAGCAGAGCGGCCCCCAGCAGCAGGGCGGCGTTGGCGAGGCCCACGACGTGCCAGGCCTCGGTCAGCCACCCGGCCTGGACAGGGTTGGCGGGGGCGCCCGCCGTGACCAGGTCCGCCGTACCCGGGTCCTGTGCCCGGGACCGGACCAACGCGGACAGGGCCGCGCCCACGATCGCGATGACCAGCGCGTCAGCGGTGTTGCGCAGGGTGTTGAGGATGCCGGAGGCCATGCCCACCTTCTCCGGCGCGACGCGGTTCATCGCCTGGGAGTCGGTGATCCCGAAGGCCAGACCGGTGCCCAGCCCCGTGGTCAGCAGCGCGGCCACGGAACCGGCCGCAGGGGCCGTGGGATCGAGCAGCGCGAGGAACCCGTTTCCGGCGGCCACGAGGACCAGACAGCAGACCATCAGGCCGCGCGCCGGGACGCCCCGGCCGACCAGGGCCGCCCCCACCATGGGAAGGACCAGGACCGGCACGGTGAGCAGCAGCATGAGGGCGCCGACGTCCCGGGGGTCCATGCCCGCCGCCCCCTGGAGGTGTACCGGCAGGTGCACCAGGACGCCGATGAAGCCGATGGCGATGAACAGGGTTCCCATGGTCCAGCCCATGAAGCCGGGGTCGCGCAGCAGCCTCAGGTCCAGGACGGGGGAGCGGGCCCGCGAGGAGGCGCCGAAGGCCGCCGTCAGCAAGAGGGGTCCGCAGACGAGCGCCACCACGGCGGGCCAGCCCCGGGGGAGCTCCGTCAGGCCGAACACCAGCAGAACGAGCCCGGACGCGAACAGCACCATCCCGGCGACATCCGGCCGCCCGGCCGAGGAGGCGCGCGACTCCCCGGCGAACAGCGCGGTGGCGACCAGGACGGCGCCCGCCAGAGCGAACGCGGTGAAGGCGGCCCGCCACCCCAGCGCCGAGACGAGGGCTCCGCTCAGGAACGGACCGAAGGCGACACCAGCCCCCGCGGCGGTGCCGGTAACGGCGAAGGCCCGGATCCGGGCGGGGCCGGTGAACGCGGACGCCAGCAGCGCCCCGCCGCACGACATCACCCCCGCGGCGCCGATCCCGGCCAGGGTCCGGGCGGCGATGAGCGCGCCGATCCCGCCCGCCGCCGCGGAGGCCAGCGACCCCGCGGCGAAGAGGGAGACCGCCGCGATGAACACCTTTCTGCGCCCCAGGCGGTCGGCGAGCGATCCGTAGACCAGGGTGAGGGCGGCCAACACCAGGTTGTAGGAGGTGACGACCCACTGCAGTGCCGGTCCGGACCCACCCAGGTCGCGCCCGATGTCGGGAAGGGCCACACCGACCCCCGCGATCACCGTGGACACGCACAGCACGCCGCCCACCGCTGAGACGAGGGCGGCCACCCGCTCCCGCGCGCCTGTCACAGGCCCAATCCCGGGCCGAAGCGCAGGGCGGCCAGCAGCGTCCGCGCCTCCACGTTGACCTGTCCGCCGAGGGGGACCATGCGGGCGAGGAGCCCGGCGTCCACCCACCGGTGGTCGACGCCCGTGCCCGCAGGCCGATCCTCGTCCTCCTCGACCAGCAGGTAGCGGTTGCGCGCGTGATGGAAGCGGCCGCCCTCCTCGGAGTGGACCACGTCGTACAGGACCCGGTCGGCGGTAGCGGACAGCACCCGCTGGATCAGTGCCTCCTCCGCGGGGTCGGGGGCGTCCCGGTGCGCGGACGGCGTGTACTGCACGGTCGGACCGAGCTCCACCACGTCCCGTGTCCCCGCCTCGGTGTGCGCCCTGACCAGCACCCGCGTGCCCGAAGCCGTGCGCCTGACCAAGAACGCGGCGATGCCCTGCCCCGAGGGGGCGAGCAGGGGCTGCGACCACCTCGCCACCTCGCGCGTCCCCGCGCGCACATCCACGCCGACGACGCTGAAGCGGTTCCCCGACACCGGGCGGATGGAGTCGCCGTCGGTCGTCCAGTCCTCGACCGCGGCGAGCGGAATCCTGGTCACGTCCAGACGGTGGTGTGTTCTGCGGTCGGTGAGCCAGCTCAGGAGGTCGACCGCTCCGGGCCCACCCGGTTCGGCCGGGGCCCCACCGGGTTCCGGCCACCCCGCCAGCACACTGCGGGCGTCCATGTTGATGACGTCGTTCTCACGCAGGAGCTCGGCCACCAGGTCCTCCGGGACCCAGCAGAACCCCTCCTCGACGGGGACGGCGGAGTCCACCCAGACGATCATGTTGCGGTTGCGCTTGCGTAGTACCCAGGTGCCCTGTTCGGTCTGGAGGGCGTCGGTCAGCACGCGCCCGCGCGGCGGGAAGAACCACTCGAGGTAGGGCACCGCCCTGCCCTGGTGGACCCGGCTGTAGTTGCTCCGCGTGGCCTGGACCGTCGGGGACACCTGCACCGTGCCGAAGTTGCCCGGCTCCATCTTGGCCTGGAGCAGGAAGTGGGCCTTTCCGCCGTGCAGCATGGCGAGTACCCCGAGCAGGCCGGACTCGGGTTGGTCGATGATGGGCTGCGTCCACGTGCCGGGTGCGGCGTGGTCGGTCTCCACACGTACGCCCTCGACCGTGAAGAACCGGCCGGTGCGGTGCCGCAGGTTGCCCGTCACCGGGTCGGCCGTCCAACCGTCCAGGTCCGACAGCGGAACCACGTCGACGGAGTACCCCCCGCGGTCGCGTTGTTTGGCCAGCCACTCGTGGAACAGGTCCCTGTCAGCGATGATCACCGCGTCCTCCCGTGGGGAAGGGCTTCGACGAAGTCCGTGCTTCCGTGCAGCCAGGCGACCTTGTCGAACAGGTCGTCCACGGAGAGACCGCTCAGCATCCGGTCGCGCTCGCGCGCTTCTTCGCCCCGCGGGTGGTAGAGGCGCCGCCCCATCTCCCGCGACACCCACTGGGCGTCGGCCGCGCGCTCCCTGCGGAGCGCGTTGTACTTCTGGAGGCGCTGGGCGCAGTCCGCGGGGTCCCCCTTGATCAGGTCGCCCAGGACGACCGCGTCCTCCAGGGCCATGGCGGCACCCTGCGCCGCGTACTGGAGCATCGGGTGGGCCGCGTCCCCGAGCAGTGCCACACGCCCGTCGGTCCAGTCGCTGACCGGGTCCCGATCGCACAGCACCCAGGTCCTCCAGTCCGTGCCGAGGTCGACCAGGCTGCGCACAGTGGGGCACATGTCCTCCACCACCGAGCGGACCAGTCCGGCGTCGACCCTCTCACCCACGACCTCGTGGCGCGCGCCGTCGTCCCGGGTCACCGCCAGGTTGAGGAACTCCCCCCCGGCCACGGGGTAGTGGACGACGTGCAGACGCGGTCCCGCCCACAGCTTCACCGAGGTCCAGCGCAGGTGTCCGGGAACGCGCTCCATGGGGATGAGCGTGCGGTAGATGCTGTGCCCGGAGACCTTGGGCGGGCCGTCCCCGACGAGGCGGCGCCGCACCATCGAGCGGATACCGTCGGCGCCCACGAGGACGTCGCCGCGGACGCTCGTGCCCGTCGCCAGCCGGACGCTGACTCCGGCGGCGTCCTGGTCGTAGTCGATGACCCGTCTGCCGGGCACGAGCCGCACGCCCGCTGCGGCGCGGCAGGCGTCCAGCAGCGGCTGGTACAGGTCGGTTCGGTGCACCACGGCGTAGGGCTGTCCGAAGCGCTCCCGGTAGGCCCCTTTGAGAGGTAGCGCGGCGACGCGCGCGCCGCCCACGGCGTCCATGAAGCACAGTTCGTCGATGTGCACGGCGCGTTCGCGCACAGGACCGGCGACGCCCATCTCCTCCAGGGCGCGGAAAGCGTTGGGCGCGAGCTGGATGCCCGCCCCGAGTTCGGTGAACTGCGGATCGCGTTCGAGGACCACGGCTGTACCGCCCCGCTGCGCCACGCGCAGGGCCAGCGCGAGCCCTCCGATTCCGCCCCCGGCGATGACCACTCTCGGCATCGTTCCTCCTATCGTCTCTTTGCGGGTTCGGGCTGTTGCGTGCGGGTGGCCGCCACCGGCAGCAGGTCGGTGAGCATGCGCCGGAGGACGCTCTCGCCGTCTGTGCTCAGTACGGATTCGGCGTGGAACTGGGCCGACCGGAAACGCGGCCCGCTCAGGGCGTACACCTCCGCGGTGCCGGGGTCCCGGCAGACCCGCACCCCGCCCCACGGTGTCGCCAGCAGATCCTGGTCGCAGAGGGCGGTGAAGCTGTTGTAGAAGCCCACGCGGACCTGCTCGCCGAAGTAGTCGATCGTGCGCTGGGTCCCCTGGTGGGGGACCTCTTTGCGCTCCAGGGGGAGCCCGAGTACCCGGGAGAGGACCTGGTGGCTCAGGCAGACCGCGATGAAGGGGGGCCCGTCCCGGAGGAGGCCCCGCAGAAGAGCCTCCAGCCGGGCGTTCTTGGGGTCCTCGCAGAGCCTGGGGTCTCCGGGGCCCGGACCCATGACCACCAGCGAGTACGCGGACGTGTCGGGGACGGCGTCGTAGGGGCGCACGTCCACCGATGCTCCGGAGGCGCCGAGCATGTGTTCCATCATCCAGGTGAACTCGTCCTCGGCATCGACGACGAGGACACGGGGCCCGTCAGCGGGGGCGGCGCCGCCGCCCGCGCGCCAGAACCGGGCCACGCGCTCGTTGCGGAGCGAGAGGGCCCGTTCCACGCGGGGGTGGAGGCCCAGGCGGCTCTCGGACGGCCTCGTCAGCGCCGACAGGATCCCCGCCGCTTTGGCGGCGGTCTCGGCCGCCTCCAGGTCGGGGTCGGAGTGGCGGACGAGCGTCGCTCCTACGCCCAGGCGCAGTTCACCGCCGGCGTCGATGTCAGCGGTGCGGATGAGGATCGAGGAGTCCAGGGTCGGCTTCCCTCCGGCGTCCCGTCCGAAGAGCGCGGCGATACCGCTGTAGTAGCCGCGCCCGCGCCTCTCGTAGCGGGCGATGACGCGGCAGGCGTTCTCCAGGGGGCTCCCGGTGACGGTGGGGGCGAACACCGTGGACAACAGCACCTCGCGCGGGTCCGCGGAGGTCGGGCCCTCGATGAAGTACTCGGTGTGGGCGAGCTTGGCCATCTCCCGGAGTCGGGGGCCGGTGACGCGCGGGGCGGTGTCGCACACCCGGGACATCATCTTGAGTTCCTCGTCGAGGACCATGTACAGCTCCTCGGTCTCCTTCTCGTCCTGGAGGAAGCCGAGGACCCCCTCCAGTCGGGGACCGGTGGACGGGTAGCGGTAGGTGCCGCTGATGGGGTTCATCACCGCGTGGCCGTCGCGCAGTACGACGTGGCGTTCAGGAGTGGCCCCCACGAGGGTCCGCTCCCCCAGGTGGGCGATGAACGTCCAGTGGGTTCCCGACTCGTTGATCAGGAGCCTGCGGAAGAGCGCCAGGCCCGCCGCGGGCGTGTACCCGAGGATCCGGGCCGTATAGTCGCGCCTGATCACGAAGTTCGCGCCGCTGCCGTTGCCGATCTCCTCGGCGAGCACCTTGCGGACCGTGCGGACGTAGTTCTCGTCGTCGGTCTCGAACCCCACATGCTCGGTCGAGAAGTCGGTGTCGGGGACGGCCCCGACGACCTCGGCCACGGACAGGCGGCCCTGGGCGCGGATCCGCAGTACGGTCAGCGGGGTGCCGTCGTCGATGCAGTCGTAGCCCTTCTCGGAGAGCTGCCGGTAGGGCACGAACGCGAGGACGTCGCCGCGTTCTCCACCGGTCCCCTCTCCGGGCGGGGGCAGAGGGATGTCGGCGATGCTCCCGACCTCCTCCACCTCTCCCACCATGACCTCGACGTCGGAGCCCCGGCAGATGAGGGCGAACGGGGGAGGAGAGGACGAGCTGATCTCCTTCAGCAGGGCGCGGGCGTCGTCCAGCCCGCTCACGCCGCGGCTCCCTTCGCCTCCAGGCCCTCCAGGACCCACGTGGTGGCGGCGACCGAGGCGGTGCGGGCGGCCGCGTAGGCCAGCGCCATGCGGTGGTCCTCGGCGGAGAAGTCGGCCACCGCGTCGGCCACCAGGAACGCCTGGATGTCGTGCGACATGGCGTCCACGGTGGTCGCCAGCAGCCCCACGTGTGCGTAGACCCCGACGCACACCAACTGGTCGCGGCCCGAGCGTCGCATGCGTTCCAGAAGGTCGGTTCGGTGGAAAGCGCTGTAGCGCCACTTGGTCAGCATCCAGTCCTCCGGTCCGGCCGTGACCTCGTCGACCACCTCGCGGTCCTCCGGGCCCGCCGTCATGCCGGGGCCCCAGAAGTCGCGCAGCAGACCGCGCTGGTGCGGCGTCATGCTTCCGGGCTGGGCGGTGTAGGCGACGGGGGCCCCGGCCCGGACGAAGGCGGAACGCAGCGCGGCGGCGTTGGCCAGCAGCGATGAGAGCGGCTCCGTGCCGGACGGGAAGGCGCGCAGGAAGTACCGCTGCATGTCGTGTACGAGCAGGACCGCGCGCCGGGGGTCCACCGTCCAGTGGACGCTGCTCTTCGGCAGTTCGTCCGGCGCGGGCATCGGATAGGGGGTGATCTCGGGAATCGGCATGTCGTCCCTTCGCGGGTCTGGTCAGGCCTTGCTTTCGGGGAGGGTGGGAGGGAGGGGGAGGGGGCCGGGGTCTGTCTTTCGCAACGACCTCGGCCTGTGGGGGGTCGGTTCGAGCGCACGGACAGGGGTCGGGGCGAAGCCGAGGGCGGGGGAACACCGCCTAGGCCCCGAGGGTTGCTCCGCCGTCGACGGTCAGGTTGTGCATGGTGATGTGCGAGGCGTCGTCGGAGAGCAGGAAGAGCACCGCGCCGGTGACGTGTCGCGGCTCGGCCAAACGCCCCAGGGGGATGCCGACGCGGTAGTGCTCCGGACTCCCCTCGATCGAGGCTCGGTGGGCGTCCTTGGCGTCGCCCTCCCACAGGGCCGTGAGCATGGGGGTGTCCGTCGAGCCAGGGGCCACCGTGTTGCATCGGACCCCTGACCCGGCGAGCTCCAGCCCCAGGCAGCGGGAGAAGGCCTCCGCGGCGGCCTTGGAGGCCGCGTACGCGGCCATGCCCACCCGGGCTGTCCCCGCGGCGTTGGAGGTCACCGTGACGATCGCTCCCGAACCGCGCGGCGCCATCCGGGAGGCCGCGGCACGGGAGACGTGGAAGGCGCCGGTGGCGTTGACCGCCAGGGACCGCTGCCAGGCGCTTTCCGTCAGTTCCGTGGCACGGCCGGTGTACAGCACCCCCGCGGCGTTGACCAGGTATTCCAGCGCTCCGATCTGCTGCTCCACCCGCTGGACCGCCTCCTCGACCGCGTCCGCGGAGGTCACGTCGGCCGGAACGGCGAAGGACTCCAGCCCTTCGCCGCGCAGCTTGTCCACCAGGTCTTGCAGACGCTCGGTGTCGCGGTCGACCGCCGCCACGCGGGCTCCCCGGGCCGCCAGCTCCCGTGCGACCTCGGCGCCTATTCCGCCGGCGGCTCCGGTCACCAGCGCCGTTCGCCCGCCGAAACCGCCCGTCCCGGTCTCCCTCATCGCCGCTCACCGCCCCTCGTCGCCCCGCGCCGAGGACGCGGCCAGGCAGCGATGACGGCCATGGCCTGCTCGGGATTCAGACGTGGGTCGCACAGCGAGGTGTAGGGCGCGTCGGAGTCGGGCGCGTCCGGTGAGATCCGGCACTCGCCCACCAGGTCGGGCGTCGCCTCCAGGTGCAGCCCCCCGGGGATCGCGCCTCCCCGCTCCACCGCCTCGTGGAAGGCGTCGAGGTCGCGGAAGATCGCGTCCAGGTAACGGGTCTTGGCGTTGTCGGGCCCGGGCACCGTGTTGCCGTGCATGGGGTCGCACATCCACAGGACGGGGTGGCCGGCTCCGCGTACCGCTCGGACTACGGCGGGCAGCAGTTCGGGGTCGGCTCCAGCGCCCAGCCGGACGATGAGGGCGAGTCGTCCCGGTACCCGTTCGGGATCCAGGCGGGCGCAGAGCGCGACGACCTCCGCCGGATCGGCGGAGGGACCGACCTTGCAGGCGACCGGGTTGGTGACCGTCGACAGGAGGGCCACGTGCGCGCCGTCCACCTGGCGGGTGCGGTCACCTATCCACGGCCAGTGGGTGGAGGCCAGTACGGTGTCCGCCCCGGCGCCGCGCACCATGGGCACCTCGTAGTCGAGCAGGAGCGCCTCATGGCTGATCCACAGCCGTTCCCCGGCGGGCCGGCCGGAGCGCTCGTGGCGGGCGCGCAGCGCCTCCACCGCGGTACTGGCGGCCCAGTAGCCGGCTACCAGGCGCTTGGGGTCGGGGCGGCGTGCCTCCGCGTTCGGTTCGGGACTGTTGACCATGTGGCCCCGGTAGACGGGGATCTCCGTGCCCATCATCTCCGTGGGGCGCGAGCGGGGCTTGGCGAACTGTCCGGCGATCCGGCCGACGCCTACGACCGGCACCCCGGTGCGTGCCCGCATGACGGCGGCCAGGCTGTCGATGAGGTCGGCCTTGCGTTCGATCCTGCCGGATGTGCACTCGGCGGGGTCCTCGGCGCAGTCGCCCGCCTGGAGCACGTAGCGGCGGCCCTCGGCGGCGTCGGCGAGCAGCCCGCGCAGCGTCCGGACCTCCTCGGCGTCGACCAGGCCGGGCATGTCCGCCAGTTGGTCGCGCACCTGCGCGACCAGGCCGGGATCCTCCCAGCTCGGTTGCTGCATCGCGGGCGCCGCGGGGCGCGCCACTCCCTCCGGGGAACCGCTTCTCAGCGGTTCCCCGATGTCCTCGGTTCTCAGCATGAGTACACCTCGCTGTCGGTGGCTAGAGCTGGGAGCCCAGACGGGCCCGGTACCAAGCGACGGTTTGCTCCAGACCGCGGTCGAGCGTCCAGAGGGGTTCGTAGCCCAGTTCGCTCCGGATCTTGGAGTCGTCGATGGCGTAGCGCTGGTCGTGACCCTTCCGGTCCTCCACGAACCGGATCAGGCCCTGGTCGGCCCCGCACAGCCGTACGAGGTGGTCGGTGATCTCCCGGTTGGTCAGCGCGGTCCCGCCGCCGACGTTGTAGGCCTCGCCGGGGCGTCCGCGCTCCAGGACCATGTGGATCGCGCGGCAGTGGTCCTCCACGTGTATCCACTCACGGACGTTGCTGCCGTTGCCGTAGAGAGGGACCGGTTCGCCCCGCAGCAGGTTGGTGACGAAGCGCGGAATGAGCTTCTCCACGTGCTGGTGCGGACCGTAGTTGTTGGAGCACCGTGTGATCCGTACGTCCAGGCCGAAGGTGCGTCGGTAGGCGCGCGCGATCATCTCCGCTCCGGCCTTGGAAGCCGCGTAGGGGGAGTTCGGGAGCAGGGGCTCCTCCTCCGTCCAGGAGCCCTCCTCGATCGATCCGTAGACCTCGTCGGTCGATACGTGCACGATCGTGCCGACGCCCGCGTGAAGGCAGGCGTCCAGGAGCGACTGCGTTCCGCCGACGTTGCTGCGGACGAACTCCTCCGGACCGTTGAGGGAACGGTCCACATGGGACTCGGCGGCGAAGTGCACCACCGCGTCGTGACCGGGCACCACGCGGTTCAGGAGCTCCCTGTCGCAGATGTCGCCCTTGACGAAGTCGAGGCGGGGGTGGCCGAGGGGCAGGTTCTCGGTAGAGCCGGCGTAGGTGAGCCGGTCCACGACCGTGACGCGGGCGTCCTCCGGACCGTAGCCCCCGGCCAGCAGGGTCCGCACGTAGCAGGAGCCGATGAACCCGGCGGCTCCCGTGACCAGGAACCTCATAGCGCCACCCCCGCGTAGGCGTGATCCCCCAGCACCAGGCGGCTCGCTTTCGCGCGGCCGTCAACCTCGACACCGCGGCCGATGAGGGAGTCGCGCAGGTCGGACACTCCGTGCAGGCGTGACCCCTCCAACACGATCGACGACTCGATGCGGGAGCCGAGGATCTGGCAGCCGTCGCCGATGGAGGTTCCCGGCCCGATGAAGCTGTCGGAGACCACCGTCCCCGCGCCGATCACGAGCGGCCCCGTCAGGCGGGACCGCCGTACCACGGCGTCCGGGCTGAGGACGACGGAGCCGGAAACCTCGCTGTGCTCGTCCACGGAGCCGCGGACGTCGCGCACGGACCGGTCGAGTAACGCGCGGTTGCACTCCAGCAGGTCCTGGACGCTTCCGGTGTCCTTCCAGAAGCCCTTGTAGCGTGTCGCGGTGACGGTGCGACCGTTCTCGACCATGTACTGAAGGGCGTCGGTGATCTCCAGTTCCCCCCTGGCGCTGGGGGAGATCGACCGCACGGCCTCGTGGACGGCCGGGGTGAAGAAGTAGACGCCGGTGACGGCCAGGTTGCTGCGTGGGACGCGCGGCTTCTCCACGAGAGCCCGTACGGTGCCGTCCGCCTCCAGTTCGGCGACGCCGAACTGGTCGGGGTTCGCGACCTCCGCCACGAGCACCTGTGCGTCGGGGCGGTCGGCCTCGAACGCCGCGGCGCCGTCCTTGATGCCGTCCGCGAAGACGTTGTCGCCCAGGTACATGACGAAGTCGTCGTCCCCGAGCCAGTCGGCGGCGATCGCCACGGTGTGGGCGAGCCCGAGGGGGAGGTCCTGCTGGATGTAGGTGACGGAGACGCCGAACCCGGCGCCGTCGCCGACGGCTTCCTGGATCTCCGCGGACCTGTCGCCGACGATGAGGCCGACTTCGGTCACGCCGATCTCACGGACGGTGTCCAGGCAGTGGGCGAGGACGGGACGGTTGGCGACCGGGGCGAGTTGCTTTGCCATGGAGAACGTGAGCGGACGCAAACGCGTCCCTTTGCCTCCGGCGAGGATGAGCGCTTTCATCACGACCTTCCATACGAAAATGGGTGAAACGGGTGGGCTGGAACCATGCTGCGCCACTCCGCTCTTGTGTCGGGCTCGCCGCCTACTAGCTCTCCCGCAGCGCCCACACAGCCCTCCTAAGGCGGCGCTAATGCTGGAGTGGAAGCAGGACGTGGCAGGCGTTTCCCGGGTCCACCCGCAGGGCCCTCGGACAGCACTGAAGCCCCCGGCGGCGCCGGATCTCCTCCTTGGAGACCCGGCGCCGCCGGGGGCTTTCACGGCGTCGTGCCGTTCGCGCGGACGCTCGGACGCGGCTGTCGTCCAGCCCGGACGCCTCCTACACCGGACGCCTGACCGGACCGCTCACCTTGAGCGTTCCGGACCGCTGGGCGGCGCGGCGGCTCACAGGAGCTGGCGGGCTTCGGCCAGCAGGTCGCACTGGCGCTCCCACGAGCCGCCGAAGGAGGTGACCGTCACGTGCTCCACGCCCAGTACGGCGTACTCGGCCAGCCGGTCGGCGACCTCCCGGGGGTCCCCGCCGACCGCGACCCGCCCGGCGTGCTCAAGCGTCATACCGAAGGCCGACGACAGCATGCCCGCGAGGGCGTTCCGGTCCATTCCGCCGCTTTCGGCGCCCAGAGCCGCGAAGACCCCGACCCCCACTCCGGGGACCGCACGGCCCTCCTCCGCGGCCAGGGCGGCCAACTCCTTGTTGCCGTCACGCACCTGTTCGGGGGTGACCCCGGCCGGCAGCCAGGCATCCCCGTACCGGGCGGTCCTGCGCAGCGCGGCTCGGGATCCTCCGCCGATCCACACCCTGGGCATGGGGACGGGCGGTTGGAGCCGTATCCGTGCGCCGCCCGCCTCGGGCACGTCGGTCTCCTCGCCCGCGAGCAGCCGGGGAAGGGCCTCCAGAACCCGGTCGGTGCGTGCCGCGCGCTCGGTTACCGGAACGCCCGCGGCGGCCCACTCCTCGACGGGCGCCCCACCGATCCCCACCCCGAGCTGAAGTCGGCCTCCGGCTATGGCCTGGACCGTTCCGATCTGCTTGGCCGCCCAGGCCGGGTTGCGCAGGGCCAGCTGGAGGACCCCGGTGCCCACCTCCAGCCGCGTGGTGACGGCCGCCGCGGCGGCGAGCGCGGTGAGGCTGTCGAGGATGGGCGTGTCCCACGCGAGGTGGTCGCTGGCCCACAAGGAGTCCAGGCCCACCGCTTCGGCCCGCCGGGCCACGTCGCCCGGAGAGACGATGTGGCCCGCGGCGTCGGCCAGTGTGGTGTGTACGATCCCGATCTTCACTTCTGTTTCTCCCTCACTCGCCCCGGTACCCCACGGCGCCCTCGTGGTTCTCCACCTCGATGCGTCCGGACAGTTGGTCAAAGATCTCCCGGACCCGCGGAGTGGCGGACATGGCGCGGTAGTCCTCCTCGCTGCGCCACTCAGCGATGCTGAAGTAGACCCCGGGCTCGGTATCCGAACGCACGAGCATGTGCCGTACGTGGCCCGGGAGCGTGGCCATGAAATCGCTGCCCTCCCGGTAGACGCGCTCGTAGTCTTCCGCGGCCTCTCCGGCGCGGATCCTGTTCAGGCAGATGAACACCCGTCTTCGCCTTCCTCGTCCGTCCTGCTCGTGCGTCGGCGCGCCCCGGGCACGGCGGCGCGCGACGTCACACCCGTCCGGGGCAATGGTGTCCGGTCGTCCTAGAGGCTGGCTGAGGCGCCGATAGGGCTGGCCTCGGCGGCCGCGCGGATGCGCTGCAACAGCAGGGCCTGGCGCACCGGAGCGGTGGGGTCGGACCGGCCCTCGCGTACGGCGCGGACGAAGGCCGCTACGGACGCGCGCACCTGGTCCCGGGGCTCCATGGGGACCACCGAGGTCTTTCCGTCCCTTTCGAGGCGTACCTGGGGGGCCGCGTCCGCCGGGGGAGTGAAGGCCCGTTCGACGGTCAGCCGGCCCCGGTCGCCCCACAGTTCGTAGAAGTTGCGGTAAGCGTGGTCGATCCCGAAGGCCAGGTGGACCCAGACCCCGCCGGAGGCGCGCAACAGGGCGGCACCTGAGGTGTCCACCCCGGCGCCGGTCAGAGTCGCGCCGACGACGTCGAGGTCCTCGCCGAGCAGGTGCAGCGCGGCGTGCACGGGATAGACACCGGTGTCCCACAGCGCCCCGCCGCCCAGGTCGGCCCGGAGCCGGATGTCGTCCTCGGGGCGGCGGGGGACGGCGAACACCGCCTGCATACCCCGGAGTGCGCCGACGGCGCCCTCCTCGACCAGGCGGAGCACGTGCCTGTGGGCGTCGTGGTGGACGAACATGACGTTCTCGACGAGTGCCAGCCCGGACCGCTCGGCGAGCGCGACCAGACGCTCGGTGTCGTGCGCGTCGGTGGCCATCGGCTTCTCGACCAGGACGTGGCGCCCCGAGCGCAGGGCCCGCTCCGTCCACACCGCGTGCAGGGTGTTGGGCAGGGGCACGTAGACCGCGTCCACGTCCGGTGCCTCCAGCAGTTCCGCGTAGGTGTCGAGCGCGCGGCATCCGTAGTGCTCCGCGACCTGCCGGGCCCTGCCCGGATCCCTGCTCGCCACGGCGGTGACCTCGGTGTCGGGGTGGTCGGCGAAGGCCGGAAGCATCCTTCGCCGTGCGATGTCCGCGGTTCCCATGACGCCGATCCGTACACGTCCCATCCCGCTTCTCCCGTTCTCGTCAGGCGCGAGGGGCCGACGACGGTCGCCGGAGGCGGCCGACCCCGGGGACCATCCTGTAGCCGTGGCCTAGAGGCGGAATAAACC
The DNA here is from genome assembly GCF_000381685.1 of Nocardiopsis sp. CNS-639. Lineage (NCBI taxonomy): Bacteria > Bacillati > Actinomycetota > Actinomycetes > Streptosporangiales > Nocardiopsidaceae > Nocardiopsis > Nocardiopsis sp. CNS-639. The sequence continues at coordinate 36,458 of NZ_KB906869.1, read as the reverse complement.
CCCGGGAGCGGCCAGCACGAGGGAGGGGCGGGCCTCGCTCCCGGGGTCCGGCCGCGTCCGGACGCCCGGAGCGGTTTCCCGACCCTCGGCGGTGCACGATCCCCCCGGGCCCCCGCTCCGCCGGACGCTTCCGCGATCGGCGCGTACGTGTCGGTTCGCGTCCGGAGCCCGGAACCGTGCGACTGTGTATCCGACCGACGCGGGTCCCCTCGGCGGGGGAGCGGGTCGCGGTGCCTCGGGAGCACCGGGAGAGGGGTCACGGGACGAACAGGTGTCCCGCGACGAAGTTGAGGCAATTGTCGCTTTTTGCAAGATAATTGTCTTATTGTAGAAAAATTTGTATTCGCGGCTTTTGAAGCCGTGCCTGAGGGAACCTAGTCTGTGCATCGCGGCTGTCCCGCCAGCCACAGGGCCACCGGCCCCGCGGGCCGCGCGCGCGGGATCGCGCCGCCGGTGTCCTGCCCAGGCAGGTACATGAGCACACAGGACAGAGCACCGGGGGGTTTCCTCTTGTCCACGTCTCTCACCGAAACACACACGTCAACGACCGTCACCGACCGACTGCCCGTGATCCCCATGCCGCGCAGGCCGGTCGAGGACGCCGTCCCCGAGGACACGGGGACCGAAGAGGTCCGGGAAACCGGGGAGGCGGGGGAGGTCCGCCCCGAGGAGCTGATCTCCCAGCTGCGTGACCTCGCCGAAGACGACCCCAGGGCCGACGAGCTGCGCGAGCGGGTGGTCGTGCTCTACCAGCCGTTGATCAACAAGATCGCGCGCCGCTACGGGGGGCGCGGCGAGCCGCTGGAGGACCTGAAGCAGACCGCGATGGTGGGGCTGGTCAAGGCCGTGCGCGGCTACGATCCGGCCCGCGGCAAGCCCTTCATCTCCTACCTGCTGCCCACGGTGACCGGGGAGATCAAGCGGCACTTCCGCGACCACACCTGGGCGGTGCGGGTGCCGCGCCGCCACCAGGAGAACCGGGTGAAGCTGCGCCGGGTGACGGGGGAGTTCCAGCAGGCCCACGCGCGCACGCCCACGGTCCACGAACTCGCCGAGGAGATGGGGCTGCCCGAGGCGGAGGTCGGCGAGCTGATCCAGGTCTCGGAGTCCTACCGGTCGCTGTCCCTGGACGCGCCCGACTCCTCCGACTCCGAGGGGCAGGAGGGCACGCGCCTGGAGGACCACCTGGGCTGTGAGGACGCGGCGCTGGACCGGGTGGTGGAGCGCGAGTCGCTCAAGCCCGCGCTGGCGCGCCTGCCCGCCCGGGAGCGGGAGATCCTGCGGCTGCGGTTCTTCGGGGACCACACCCAGTCCGAGATCGCGGACCGGTTGGGGTACTCGCAGATGCACGTGTCCCGGCTGCTGTCGGGGGTGCTGGAGCAGCTGCGCGAGGAGGTCGGCGGGCACGCGCCCGGCCACGGCTGAGTCCGTGACCGGGCTCCCTCCCGGAGGACGGCCTCCATGGCGTCCTCCGGGAGGGAGCCCCCGGCCTTCCGCCCCGCCCACGGCACGGCGCCCGCCGTGTGCCGTGCGTTCCGCCGTCCGCCCGGGCCGCGGGGTCAGCGGGCCGGGATGTCCTCGGGCAGCAGGGTGGTGAAGTCCTCCCGGGTGGCGTTCTGGACGCCGTTGACCAGGCGGCCCGCCTGCCGGGTGATCATCCGCTCCAGCACCTGGCGCGCGTAGCGGGCGTTGCCGAAGTTGACGTCGCGGACCACCCCCGAGAAGTGCTCGTGCAGGGCCGCCGTCGTCTGCTCGCCGCAGGTGTAGCCCGACCCCTTCGCCATCCGCTCGACGATGGTGACCAGCTCGTCGTCGCTGTAGTCGGGGAACTCCACCTGGTGGTTGAACCGCGAGGCCAGACCGGGGTTGGAGTCCAGGAAGCGCTGCATCTCGTTGGTGTACCCGGCGACGATGACCACCGCCTCGTCGCGGTGGTCCTCCATGAGCTTGACCAGGGTGTCGATGGCCTCCTGGCCGAAGTCGTTGCCCGCTCCCCGCGGCGCCAGCGAGTAGGCCTCGTCCACGAACAGCACGCCGCCCTTGGCCCGCTCGAACACCTCGGCGGTCAGTTGGGCGGTGTGCCCGACGTAGCGCCCGACCAGGTCCGACCGGGCCGCCTCCACCACGTGGTCGCTGCGCAGCACCCCCAGGGCGTGCAGGAGCTTGCCGTACAGACGGGCCACGGTCGTCTTACCGGTACCGGGGGGACCGGCGAACACCAGGTGGTGGCTCATCGGCGCCACCTGGAGCCCCATGGCGCGCCGCTGCTGCGACATCAGCAGCAGGTTGGCCAGGTCGTTGACGGTCTCCTTGACGCTGGCCAGGCCCACCATGGCGTTGAGCTCCCCGCGCAGGGCCGCGATCGCGTCCGCCGTGCCGCCGATCTGCTCCTCCTCCGCGGCCTCCCCGAGGTCCTCGGGCAGCAGGAGGGTGAGCGAGTCCGGGCTGTCGGGGATGCTCCCGCCCAGCCGGAACGCCTGGCGGTCGATCATCTCCTCGAACAGCTTGCGGGCCTCGCGGCCGTTGCCGAACGCCGGGCCCTTGGGCACCCGCTCGAAGTGGGCGAGCAGGGCCGCCTCGGTCTCCTCGGCCATCCGGTAGCTGTGCGAGACGCACATGTTGCGCACGATCTGCGTCAGCTCCTCCGGCGAGTAGTTGGTGAACTCGATGGTCCGGCTGAACCGGGAGGCCAGGCCGGGGTTGGTGTCGAGGAAGCTCTGCATCTCCTCGGTGTAGCCCGCGACGATCACCACGACCTCGTCGCGGTGGTCCTCCATGAGCTTGACCAGGGTGTCGATGGCCTCCCGGCCGAAGTCGGGGCCGCTGCCGCCGCCCTCGCTGCCGTTGGCCAGCGTGTAGGCCTCGTCGACGAACAGCACGCCGCCCTTGGCCCGCTCGAACACCTCGGTGGTCTTGATCGCCGTGCCGCCCACGTACTGCGAGACCAGGTCGGCGCGGGCCACCTCCACCACGTGCCCGTAGCGCAGCACGTCCAGTTCGGCGAGGATCTGCCCGTACAGCCGCGCCACGGTGGTCTTGCCCGTACCGGGCGCGCCGCCGAAGACCAGGTGGCGGCTCATGGGCGGTGTGGGCAGACCCATCTCCGCCCGGCGCTGGGCCATCTGGTTGCGGGTGACGAGCGTCTTGACCTCGTGCTTGACCCCGGACAGGCCCACCAGCCGGTCCAGCTCCTTCATGGGGCCGACATCCTCGGCCTCCTCGTCCCCCTCCTCGGGGAGGGGGGTCTCCGGCATGGGGACGGGCGCCCCCGCCAGGTCGCCGAAAGCGTCCGGGGCCCCGTTGCCGCGGCTGAGCAGCTCCTCCGTGCGCATGCTCTGACTGGCCACGGTCTGGCGCAGTCCGGAGCGGCCGTTGTCGCGCACCGAGCAGTCCTCCACCGCCACGTCCTCGGCGGAGTGCACGAGGATGCCGTCGGCGCCGTTGCCGAACACCTCGCACCGGCGCAGCGTGGCGCTCGCCTTGGCCGCCACCAGCACGCCGTTGCGGCGGCCGTTGTAGACCCGGGTGCGCAGCACCGTCGCCTTGCCCCCGGCCCGCACGGCGATGCCGTCGCCCGTGCACTCGGACACGTCGCAGTCGCGCACGTCGGCGGATCCGCCCGAGCCCACCGAGATCCCGGCGTCGCGGCTCCCGGAGACCTGCACGCCGGTCAGCAGGGGCGCGCCGCCCTCCTCCACCGACACCGCGCTCTTGCCGGTGCGCTCCAGCGTCACGTCCTCCAGGCGTCCGCGCCCGCCCCTGCCGAACACCACGCCCTGGCTCCTGGTCCCGGTGATCGCGGTCGCGCGCAGGAACGGGGCGGACTGCTCGACGACCACGCCGGGACCGGCGGTCCCGCTGACCAGTCCGCGGTCGAACTCCACGACGCTGTCGCCGCCCAGGCTCAGCCCCTGTCCGCCGCGCACGACCAGGCCGAGGAAGGCGGTGGAGGCGCGCTCCTCGGCGAGCACGGCGTTACCCTCCGACTCCTCCACCTCGCACTCGGTGAAGGTCCCGCGCGCCCGGCCGGACAGGTGGATGGCCACGCCCTTGGTACGGGCCACGCGCATCCGCGCCACCTGCGGGTCCGACCCGTTGTGCACGACGACGCCGCGTCCGCCCACGTCCTCGAACACGCAGTCCTCGACCAGCGGGCGCGACCTGCTGGAGACCACCAGCCCGTCGCCCTCGACGTCGTGCACACGCGCGCCCAGCAGCGAGGTGGCCGACCCCTCCTCCAGTGCCACCGCGGGCTTCTTGGTACCCGAGATCTCGCAGTCGCGGATCGTGCCCCCGGACTGCCCGCTCGCGAACACCCCGTTGCCCCCGGCGTCGCGCAGCACGCAGGAGCGGATGGTGGGGCGGGCCTGCTCGCCGATGACCACGGCGCTGGTGTCGACCTCCTCGACCACGCAGTCCTCGATGACGCTCGGTCCCGAGGAGGTGATCACCACGCCCGCCCCAGCCGAGCAGGTGACGCGGCTGTCGCGCATGGCGAGCGCGCCCTCGCCGCGCACCGACACCGCGGTCCACGAGGCGCCCTCCACCTCGCAGTCGGCCATCTCCAGCTGCCCGAGGGGGATGTCCACCGCGGGGTAGTCGGCGTGGCGGCCGCGCAGGACCAGACCCGACAGCTTGACCGCCTCGGCGCCCGAGACCACGGCACAGCCGCTGGCGGTGGTGATCTCCACGCTGCCCAGGCCGTCGCGGGCCATCAGGGTGACCACGTCGCGCAGGACGAGGCTCTCCTCGTAGCGACCGGGGGCGATGGTGATGAGGGCGCCGCTGTCAGCGGCCTCGACCGCCTCGGTGATCGTCGCGTGCCCGTCCTGAGCGTCGGCGTCGACGGTGAGGAGCTGCCTGGTCATCGGTGTCTTCCTAAGTCGGGGGAGGGGCGGTGACGGGGCGGCCGGAGCCGCCCCGCCGGGGGTGGGGTCAGGAGCAGGACGCGCGCACCGCCGAGGCGGCCACGTGCGAGCTGGCGTGCTCCTGGTCCGCGAGGGCGTCGGTCCCCGCGTTGGTGAGCTGGACGGTGAACTCCTCCGTGGGGGAGGTGAACCCGGTCACCTGGACCCAGCCGCCCCGGATCCCCGCTTGGTCGATCCCGAAGACCGCCACGGGCGACCCCTCGGCCGCGGGACCGGAGAAGAGCTGGTACTTCGCCTCCCCGGGGGAGATCCACAGCGGGCTCTCGTCGTCGGGCACGTGGACGTAGAGCTCGCACGCGACCCCCGCCTCCCCGGGGGTGAAGGTCCAGGTGGCGTACTGCCCGTTGCCCTGTTCCGGGTCGCCAGAGACGGGAAGGGCCTCGTAGCCGCCGTCACAGCCCTCCTGAGCGTACCCGCCGGGCCGTGTGGCCCAACTGGCGGTGCCCTCCGCGCTGTCCCAGCGCCCCTCGTTGGTGTAGGAGGCGCCGGGGGAGGCCTGGCAGCCCGGCCCCGCGACGGCGAGGAAGGGTTCGGGATCCGAGGCCGCCGTCAGCGCGCCCGAGTCCGCCAGGACCGAGCCCCCGCCCTCCGAGGCCGGAGCGTCGGCGGGCGCCGAGCCGCCGCCCGCGGTGTCGCCGTTCCCGGCGGCCCCGCCCTCACGGGCGGTGTCCCCGGCGCCGGTGGTGTCGGCGAGGGGGGCGTTCATCTCCTCCGGGGCGGTGCCGGTGTCGCCGGCGCCGGTGTCGCCGTTCCCGGAACTCTCCCCGGCCGCGGCTCCCTCGGTCTCCCCCTCACCGGAGGTCCCGGCGCCCTCCTCTCCCGCGGCCGCCGTGTCCTCCCCGGCCGTCTGGTCCGCGCCTTCCTCACCGGCGGAGGGACCGGCGGCCGTGTCACCGTCCCCGGCCGCGGCGCCCTCGGTCCCCGGCTCTCCGGCGGCGTTCCCGGCGTCCGGCTCCCCGGTGCTCTCCGCACCGGGCTCCCCGGCTGCGGTCGCCTCGCCGGCACCGCCCCCGGACTCCGGTGCGCCGGCGGCCGCCGTGTCCGGGACCTCCTGCGCGGCGGGGGCGGTCTGCACGGGGTTTCCCCCGCCCGCGGCGGCGTTGCCCGGGTCGGGCATCGTCGGGGCCGAGGCCCCGTCCCCGACCACCTCGGGGACGTAGCCGGTCTCCTGGGGCGCGCCGCCCTGCTGGGCCGCGGGCGCGGCGCCCGTGTCGGCCGGAGCCGCGACGGCCCCGGACTCGCCGCCGGCCGAGGCGCCCGACTCGGCGGTGCCCGAGGTCTGGCCGCCGGTGCCGTCCGCGCCGCCCGCGCCCGAGGCGAGCGGCGTCGTGTCCAGGGTGACCCCGGGAACCCCCGCCGTCATGGCGAAGGGGGCGGCGACCAGCAGCAGGCCCGTGATGGCCGCGCCCGCCAGGACGGGCTTGCCCGGACGGTCCAGGGCCACCTCCGGCACCTGGGGGGCGGCGGGCTCGTGCAGGGCACCGGTGATCCGGGGGCCGGGCACGGCCTCGGCCGCCCCCGCCCCCTCGACCGCTCCGGACGGGGGCGCGGGCGCGACGCGCGCCGCGGAGCCCGCGGAACCGTCGGAGACCGTGCCGTCGGCTCCTCCGCCGAGCGCGGACCGGAAGTCGGGCGCCGGTGCGGGGCGGCCCTCGGCCTCGCCGCGAGCCTGCGCGCTCTCAGCCATCGGAACTCCTTCTCGGGGGGCCCGTGCGGCCGCGGGAGCGGCCGCACGGGGAGGTGGGGGTGGGGTCGGGGGTCACCGGCGTCCCCCGGTCCCGTTCGTGCCGTCTATGTCCGGGACGGTGTTGATGTTGTCCTCCTCGGCGCGGCCGAACTTCTCCGTGGTGCCGCCGAGGATGGCGCTGGTGTCCTTCGCCGCGATGACCAGGAACCCCAGGTACTCGTCGATGGAGGTCTTGAGCACGCCCAGGGACTTGTCCATGTCCTCGGCGAACTTGTCGCCCTCGCCCCAGAGGGGGCCCAGGGCGTCCAGTTCGCTGCTCAGCCACTGCTGGAGTTCACGGGCGTACTCGGCCGCGTCGTTGACGCTCCAGCTGTTCCTGTCCATGCCGTCGAGGTCGGCGAAGAAGTCGCCGCCGGTCGTCATGTCCGTCTCCTCTCGTGGTCCTCAGCCGCGGGTGCGGCGCGGGGCGCCTAGTGCCGCGGGTTCTCGGACGGGATGCCCAGCCGGTCGAGCAGCTTGAGCGGGTCCAGCTCGCCGCTCATGACCTCCTCCGCGCTCGTCACGTCCGGCATGAAGGGGCTGTAGGCCTTCGAGACGCGCTCGGCCATCTGGCTCCGCGCCTTGTTGACCACCTCGGTGATGGCGGCGGCCAGCTCGGTGGGGGCCATGTCCCGGTAGGCCTGGGTGTGGAACTTCAGCTCGACCAGCTCACCCGTCGCGTTCACCTTCGCGCCCACGAGCCTGTTCTTGGCCACGACCTCTTCGGTTGCCGCCTCCAGGTTTGCGCTTGCGTCCGCCAGCAGGCCCATCGTCTTGTGAAGCTGTGCCAGTTCCTCTTCCATCTGGCGCTGCATCTGCGAACTCATGCCGGGTGGCTCCCTTCTTGCTCTGACCGGGTACGGGACGTCCCAGTGCGGATCTCTGCGCGTCGGCCGTGGTTCCCCAGACCTTCTCGTCCTCGGAGAGCCAGGTGGAGCGCTGGCGGTCGCGGTTGTTGTCGCCGCCGCCACCGCCCATACCGCCGCCCATCATGGGGGGCATCATCGGCATGCCGCCCATGCCTCCCATGCCGCCGGCTCCGGTGCCCGCGCCGCCGGTGCCCGCGCCGGGCTGGCCGCCCAGCCCTCCCACGCCGCCGAGTCCGCCGACGCCGCCCGGAGTGCCCGGTCCGCCGGAGGCCCCCTGGGGGCCGCCCGCCGGGTACTGGGTGCCGTCGGGGTTGGCGAACAGCGAGGAGCGGTCGGAGCTGTCCGGAGCGCCGGGGCCGTCGCTGGAGTAGGGGCTCGGGCTGAGACCGCCGTAGTTGAGGCCGCGGTCGTCGGGGGCCAGCGGCGGCGGCAGGACGTCCGGGGGCTCCTGTCCCGAGCCCGTGTAGTTGCTCCTGATCGGCTCCCCGGTCTCGGGGTTGATCGGGTAGGGCCGACCGGTCATGGGGTCGATGACGTAGGGCTCACCGGTGATCGGGTTGATCGGTACGTCGTCGCCCGTCCCCGGGCCGTTGAGGCCCAGGTCCTCCGGCAGCGGCGGCGGCCGCAGCCCGTAGTCGTAGTCGTCGGAGCCGCCCGGGCCGTTGAGGCCGAGGTCGGGCGGCGGCAGGGGCGGCTGCATCCCGTAGTCGTAGTCGGTGGGCAGCCCGGTGACCGGGTCGATACCGACCGGCT